>JAGLNJ010000034.1 GCA_023139575.1 Candidatus Omnitrophota bacterium
TTTATTGATAATACGGCACATTAATACCGATGACAGGAAAGATCCTTTCCAGCATCTGTTTATAACGGAAGGCCCCCGCCCCTTTTCCAAACATTTTTCACAAACTTCATTCTTGCGATAAAAAACTCCCGCGGGGCATAAGAACCGGTAATTATGCAGAGTCTGGACAACAGGGACATGGCTATCATGGCACGCCTGATAGACTGATGGGCTTAAAACAAGAAAGGTATTGTGGATATGAATGATATCAGGTTTACTGTCCTTAATGATGCGGCTTATGTCTTTATAAGTCTTCTTTGACCAGAGAGCCTCGAACAGGTAAAACCGTATTTTTCCGAGAAAAGACAAAGCTTTTATTTCATGGTTTGTCCTCTCATAAAAAATGACCTCATGCCCCTTTTCTTGCAACATTTTGATTTCAGAGGCAACGACTTCATCTTCTCCTCCCGGATGCAAGTAGTGATTATGAACAATTAATATGCGCATGGTAATTCTTTTAGAGAATCTTTATAATATGCAAAAACCACTCCAAACAGACCCCAGACCGGAATGGCTGTATAAGGCAATTCAAATATCAATAAGAAATTTGCTGCCATCATCCAGTTAACAAGAATGCCGCAGAGCAATAATCCTTTATATGATGCCAACTTAATAAAATGAATTGTAATTCTCATCAACTGAATAACCATTGCCAGAATAAGTAAAACACTGACTAAACCCGCGCGATATATTGACTCAAGATAGGAATTATGCGCAGCAATCCACCCGTCCCGTTGCCATTCACCCGATGCCCACCAAAGGATCTCTAAACTGACAGACCGGAAAGGCTTCCCGAAAGAAAAGCCAAAAAGGGGTTTTCCTTTCATTAATTCGTCGATCATATCCCGCCAGATCATAAGTCGAAAAATGGCATTTTCTGTAGTGGCCTCCAGGCGCGTGACTTTGTAGGACTTGACAAGTGGCAAATTCGCTACCTTGGGATGCTCATCACCATCACTGCCCTTCTTCATCTCAGAAGAAAACTGTTCGACCGGTTGTGATTGCTTCTGCAAATTTGTTTTTCTATGGGTCACCCCGGGAAGAGTTGGATTTATGGAATAGCCATGCAGTTCCGCTCCATGCCCCTGATAAAAATTTTTTGAACCAGCCCGCGGCCCTTGCGCCAGTGAGTCCGGATTAAAGACCAGCACTTCTCCATAGTCCTTCATCTTATATTGATCGATGTATTCCTGTACCACTTTATCCCACAAGACAAACTTCTCTTTGACATGCTGGAGATCAAAAATAGCCCTTACCATTTGAATATTCCGCGCTTTAATAACCCCATAACAACCAAGCAAAAACAAAACAGAAATGATTACACATTTCAGCTTTCGGCTGACTTTCGCAATAATGATCATCGTGCTTACTACATAGATCACCGCGACAATATTCGCCAAGATAAATGTCCTGGAGACATTGAAGAGCCACCCATACGGCGTGATAAGCAGCAACAAAATCAATAGGGTGTAGCGCCATTTTGCTTGCTTTATTTGCTGAGTCAAAATGAAGCCCAGGACTAACAGTGTAATCAAAAATCGTTCCGAGAACTTCCCGGTGATAAAAAGAAAAATTATGACGAAATATAAAGCAAGAGAATTCCGGGAATTGAAAAATTCTTTCCTATAAAAAGAACACCCTAACACAGCAAACGACACATAATAAAACATGGCCGAATGACGCAAAGCCAAAGGGCCAAATTGAATATAACCGCATAGGGCCTTGAGCAAAACAAAAGTAAAAAAAACCACCCCTACCGTCTGCCATTTATTTTTTATACATATTCGGCCCTTGTTTTTCATAAAAAAGAGCAAAAGACACGCCGCTAAAATCCACTCTCCAACAAAAATGGGAAAATTAAGAAACGGGAGTTTAATATATGACTCGGCAAAAGGGACTTGAAAAATGGCATACCCTAAAGACACCGCCCCCATAATGCAAAATCCTATCGCGTCGAGGTAATAATCCAGTCTTTCATTCTTCTCCATTCTATTAAATTCCTTTAGGAATGCACTTTCTGCTTATTTAAAAAAATCGCGCTTAACTTGCGAAGAAAACCATAAAACAACGGCAGCCGACTCAGGGCCATGCGACCAAAGAATGAAAAAATCCATATGAGGATAAAAAAATTAAAAAGGCCGTTTTCCCGAATGTATTCCTTAGCGAGTTTTCGGGCGGCATAAACATCCCTGTCAATAAAAGCAAACAATCTCTTGATATAAAAAATCTTTTTTTGGTTTCTGGCAAACTTTTTAATATTTTCTTGTCGAATACCTATCGAGGGTCGAATAGATTCATATACTGTGAAAATATTTTTTTGAGCTTCTTTAAACTCCCCCTCATCAAGATTGACAGTATCATAAATCAATTTCCAAATTAAGACTACATCTTTTTTGTCGATTTGGCCCTTTGTCAAATATTCTATATTCTGCCTCATGATCTTCGGCAGTTCCTGAATATCGCTTTTTCCTTTTTCAAGAATGCTCGTGGAAGACTCATGAACACGAATAGCCGCTAAGACGTGAGGCGTACTGGCCAATCGGTGACCGTTGCGGATGAGTTTCGACCACAAATCATAATCAGCGGCTATTTTGAAGCTGGCATCATAGCCCCCCACCTGTCGCACAACCTCTTTATTCATCAAAACGCCGACATGATTGATGGGAGAGTCCGTAAGGAATTTTAAAAGAATTTCATCCCATGATTCCGGGGAATGAAGAACTTTAACAAGCTTGGAACGACTATTAATAACAGCTGCTTTTGTGCTAACCGCACAGTATTGAGGATGGATGGTGATAAAATTATGCTGTATTTCCAGCCATTGGGGATAAATAATATCATCCGCGTCCATTCGACCGACATATTCACCTCGAGCCAACTCCAGTCCAACATTTAACGAACGCGTTTGCCCCAGATTGTTTTCATTATGATGTATCCTGATCCGTGAATCCTTAATCTTCTTAATATCTTCCAGGGCCCTATCGGTACTGCAATCATCAATAATAAGGAGTTCGAAATCTCTGAATGTTTGCTTCAGGACGCTGTTTACAGAACTTTTTAAATATTCTCCTCCGTTATAAACGGTCATCAACACTGTAATAGGCGGCTTTGACATATTATTATTCCCTCTTTCCAATTTGCCTGGCAGGGACCCCCCCCACAACCGAATAACTTTCAACGTCTTTAGTTACCACAGCGCCGGCGGCTATAACAGCCCCTTTTTTTATTTCTACATTCGGCAGGATAACAACATTGGCGCCGATCCAAACATCATCATAAATTTTAATATTCCCGGCCTGGTGACCCTGTTCTTTGATCAAAAGGTCTTTGCTTTTAAATTGATGATTACTTGCGCGCAAAACCACATTAGGCCCGATGAGAACATTTTTCCCGATCTCTATTGTCCCCTCACAATCAGCGTTGATCATAACATTTGAATTTAAATTGACTCTATCGCCTATCGTAATAGATTCCTTACCCGTGCCGCTTGCGTAAATTTGGGCATGAATGCCAATGGTAATATTGCTGCCTAGTGAGATATTCTTCAAATCACGCAAATAACACCCTTGTGAAATCGAAATCTTTTTCCCGCCCTTTCTTAAAAAAGGCTTATACATCAGCACCCTGATTTTATCTCCTGAAATCCCGGGCAGACCTCTTATTAAAAAACCCAACCAATTCTTGAACTCCCCAATTATTAATTTCACGAGTTTCATCCCTCCAACTCCTATTGTGATTTTTTTATAAAACTTTCAATCGCTTGATCCGTTGGTTTTGAAAAATACTCCTTCAACCGGCGGTTATCGCCAGCCGTGCCGTCACGTTTTTTATCCCGTGTCTGATACAATTCTTGTAAAATACTTTGCAGCTCCTCTTTTGTTGAAACTGAATATTTATCCCCCCTTACCTTCTCTATCGGATCCCCGGATAAGGGTTGATCAACATTAAGATAGACTGCCGGGATATGATTAAAAAGGGCCTGTATCCCCAAAGAACTTTGACGATAAATTACACAAAAACTTTTATTAAAATCACCCTTTAAACTCCGCCCCGACACTTCAAAGTGTGAGGGTTTCTTCAATAAGCATTGTGATAAAAGCATATCCATCCCCACATTCGGATGCGCCCGCAAACAAACTTTATAATCTTTAAAGACATCGGCATGATCAAAAATCCAATTCAAATACTGCACGGCACTCCAAGTCCCATCGAGAGCTATGAGGATATATTCCCGCTCTCTGCCGCCTTGACCGGGCAAAATTTCCGGAATATGGCGCAAAGAGCATCCTTCTGCAATTTTTGGGCCCTTGCCCCCACGAAGTTTTTCTAACAATTCTTTTGTGTGATTTCCGGCACTAATCAAGACATCTGGCTGAGGACGGCACTTGAGTTCCTTATCCGTGACATGCAGTTTAAGATTTAAGGGATAAATAACGGCATGACTGTAACCCCGGACATCCCCCGCAGAACACTCTCTAAATGCCTGAACAGCGGCGCGCTCATACGCGTTCCCCTCAAAAAGGAACAGCATTTGATGCACATCACTTTCCTGACATAACTGTTTAACACCTTCATAAAATATTTCCGCGTATAAATTAAACGGCGTATCAAACGATCTTGCCTTCCACATGAGAAGCCGAGACAGATCACAATCAAAGAAGATGCAATGCTTCCATTTGATCTTTCTGCATAACATTTTCATAAAAACCGCACATAAACATTTCCAGCTGATAACAGAGTAAATAAAAAACAGATCAACTTCCTGGCATTGTTTGAGATCTTTGGCCATTCTGGCATCAACAGGATCCAGGCAATCCAAAAGATAGGCGCAATGCGATTCATTTTTGTTGATATATTTATGCAGGTCCCCAAAGAAAGGGTCGTGATAGCTGTCTTTTCGCAACGATTTCTTGTAAAACAAAGACACGATCAAGAAGGAAAAACCGTGCGGCTTTTGCAGGTGCCCCGCCTTCCCTTTCTTGCGGATACAATCCAAGAAGTAAAAAATTCCTCGCGCGACATTCCTCATCTCTTGAAAGATTCTTGATGAAAAAGTGCCGCAATCATTTTTTAAAACATCCCAATGATTGTCGTTCGCCCAGTGATGCCAAACATCAGCCTCGGCGCTGCTTCCGGGGACAACGATCAAATTGATGTCTTCTTCTTTTTGTTGTTGGTTCAACGTAAACAAGATGAGCGTGCGATAGGCGCATGACCGCTCCCACTCCTGCATTTTAGAAGAAACCACATTGCGCCAAAAATGATGCTGCGGCCCGAACCCATCGATAACTTGATCCCAGAATTTTTTAAAATGCCCAAAGTATGCTTTCTGTTCCTCAGCACTCAAGGGTGGACAATAATACCAGTTTAAATTCATTTCCTTCGCACAGGCTATCTCATTTGCAGAAAGTTTGCGCCCGGCAATAATAGAAAATTTTCGTAAAGAATCATCGAGGTGTTGAGATTGTAATTGTTGGCAAATGTGAATTCTCAGCATAGATAAGGAACTGTTATTAATGTTATCCCAAGGACAACACAGCGCAAAAAACTAAATTTAAATACCCTCGGGCATTACCTTTTGACTAAAAAGGCCTCACCCGAAGGCAACGGAAGAAACAAATCATTTTTATCCTTCATAAACTCATCAACAGCTTTTTTGGCGCCCGGGAATGCCAAACACCCATAATCATCAAAAACAATAATGCCATTTTCTACAACTCGGGGATAAAAGAACTCAAGAGAATCTTTTATAGGTTGGTACATATCAACGTCAATATGTACAAATGCGAACGTTTCATCAGCAACTTGCGAAAAACGCTTTGGGATCCACCCCTTCTCATACCGGATAAATAAAAATTCTCTTAAATTATTTTGCACAGTTTCTAAAGAGCAGGAAAAATGTTTGCGACGCTGCTCGATATCAATCTGACCTCCCGGCAAATCTTTTTCTTCATACTCAGATAGTCCTTCAAAAGAATCAAAAATGTAAAAAGTATTTTTAAAACCTTTTTCCTGCAAATAGGCGGCGGTTTGATATGCTGAGAGGCCCCTGAAACATCCACATTCGGCAAACTGCCCGGCATGAATATCGGCTTTTTTTAATAAATTGTATAGCGTATGATGACGCTGCCGTTTAAGCAGATTATCGGTATCACGATCATTTGTCGCATCCATCGCCTTCTCATACTGCTCATGAAATTCCCGATCAACATCAAAGTCTGTTTGTGGTATTTTGTTGACCTTGGAAACATCCCAACCAATACGATAAAACGATTTCTTTATGACATTCTTTAATTCATTTTTCATTTTCTCTTCATTTCTTTAAGACAGCTATGATCGTATCGCACAGCCATTTTCTCTTTAATTGTTCTTTATAGGCATTATCCAGCTCTTCACCAAAAACTTGACTATACTTCCCCGCCCCGCCGGGCTTGCCTTGCAGCATCCACACCATATGATTGGAGAGATCATAACGCTGTTGGGGATAGAGATCAAAGGCGACGCCAATTTTCTCTAAAACTCGTGACAGGCTCTCTTTATTAAAATACCAATGGTGAGCCGCTGACCAATAAAATTTATCAAAGGCAGGAATAGCATATAATTCAACCAGCGGATCTGATGCGCAAGGAACCTCAAAGACCATGATGCCGCCATCTTTTAATAACCCCATCTGAATCTGTAAAAATTTCACAGGATAACGAACATGTTCAAGGACATAATAATGAATGATCAAGTCAAAAGGATCTTCTTGTTTGGCAACATCATTACAAGAATCATAAACAGGAATATCCTTTGAGCGAACATAATCCACAAAAACCCCGGAAGGATCTACCCCGCAGACGTCACAACCCTTGTCTTTAAGCGCACTCAACATAAACCCGGAGGAACATCCTATTTCCAGTACGCGCACACCCTCTTTCACAAAAGGCATAAGTTGCGGCAAACGACGGGCAACTTCGCCTTGATTAGACGCAAAATGTTTTTCCGGTCCGGACCAATCCTTATCATCTCCGGCGCGATTAAGCATAAACTTTTCAAATTCCTGTTTGTAGAACTTATCCTCTTCCTCTTCGGTCATCGGAGGATTAAGATATATCATTTGGCATTTTTCACACTGCCAAAAATGCTGTTCTTCTCGCCCACCATAAACAAAATCCCCTTTTATTTTCTGAAAAGACTGATCGGCGTCACAAAACCGGCATTTGGGTTGATTCATATCATTTACCATTTCGTTTTCTTCGCCCATTCAATCATATTCTTAAGACCTTGGTCTAATGAAAATTGCGGCTTAAAATCAAATTCTTTTTGAATAAGTGAAATATCAGCATAAATGCCTTTCTGATCACCAAGGGTCACGCCCGCATAAACAATCTCTTTATCCAGTCCGCTTTCACGGACCATAATATTTAACAAATCAGCTACCGTGTTGCGCTTTCCTGTTCCCACATTATAAATTTTCCCGTAAGAGCGCGGCTCATCAATCATCTTGATCGTTATATCTACCACATCATTCACCTCAATAAAATCACGAAAGCGGTTGTTCGATCCCTTAACAATTATTTTATCTTCTTTTAACAGCTGCGCTAAAAATATACTCACCATACCCTGCCGCAAATTTGACATATTCTGCCCTTCACCATAAACATTAAACAGCCTCAATGACGTCGCTTGCAATCCCTTGCTTTGATATATTCGCAGATAATGTTCGCTGGCCAGTTTCCCGATCCCATAAAATGATAGGGGCTGCGGCGTCCAGTCCTCTGCTATCGGCTCATTAGGAACATCACCATAAACTGACATCGAACTGGAATAGATAAAACGGGGGCATCCGTTCTCTAAGCCGTATTTGATTAACCGCAAGGTCGATTCCGTATTGGTGCGCAAATCGTAGACAGGGTCATCAAAACTGATTTCTCCCGAGGACTGACCGGCAAAATGCAAAATAGCATCGAAGGCCTTGCCTTCAAGCTGCGCAATGCTCTCAGGCTCCTGGCAACCTCCCTGAATCAGATGAACCCCATCGGGAACATTTTCTTTAAAACCGGTACTTAAATTATCAATCGTCCAAACGGTGTGTCCTTGATCCACTAATTTACGGGCCAATACCCCGCCGATAAAACCGGCTGCTCCTGTGACAAGATATGTTTTTTTCATTTAATTTTATATCCTTGGTAAAGATAATCTTTCAGCATAACCCGCTCTGCTCTTTTTAAATCCTCTTTCGTGTCAACACTGTATGTCTCAAATTGAGTCTTGACCATCTTCACTTTCCGCCCATTTTCAAGAACCCTCAGCATATCTATAGATTCAATGATTTCTAACGGCGTCTGTGCCAAGGCATTGAATTCTAAAAGAAATTCCCGACGAAAAGGAATAATACAAACCTGTTTATACACAGCAATGTCTGCCGTCGTCTTGGACTTGGACGGAATGGGCTCCCGGGAAAAATACAGAGCATTATCCTCCTTATCAATGACAACCTTGATTTCATTACGGTCTTCCTGTTCCTGTTTTGATTTTAACGATCCCATAAGATTGGTAACGAGTATCCGCGCGTCTTCCAGCATCGGATCAACAGCCTCAGCGATCATCTCCGGGAACACCAGCGGCTCATCCCCTTGAATCATTACCGGAATATCCACACGCTCCTTTGTTGCCTCTTCTATCTTCAACATCGCTTCGGCCACCCGGTCAGACGCTCTCTCATGTGAGTCTTTAGTCATGACCGCCTTTCCACCAAACGATTCAACCACCTCTTTGATCTCTGCGTCGCAGGTCGCCACATAAACACCGGCTAATTTATCAGAAGCCACTACACGTTTATAAACGTGCTCAATCATCGGCATACCGGCGATCGTCGCTAAAGGCTTTCCGGGAAATCGCGATGACCCCATCCGCGCGGGAATAATCCCAATTATGTTCATACCAACACTTCCTTTTCTTGTTTCATTTTAACGACTTTATCTTCACCCCACATATTCGCATACCGTTGCGCAGCTTCTTCCAGAATCTGCTCACGAGGCATTTGCTTTTTATAACCTTCTAAGAGCCAATTTAAATATGTCCCCATCCTCTCTGCGGCCCTGCCATCACGAAAAGGATCCAATTCATTCAATCTCTCCCCCCAGTCGCCAAGCCCAATTGTATTTTGTGGATTTTGCCAATGTTCACACACCATCGACCACAAATGCTCCCAGGTTTTAAAAACCACTTTCCCTTCGCCCAACTGATAGAAAGAACTCATCGTCCAGCCTTCACGGTCAACTAAAAGAGTCGGCACCCCGGCCAAAGCGGATTCAACCCCGGCAGTTACGGCCGATAAATGTCCGTGAATCGCGACATCCGCCGCCATTGCTGCTGCTGCCGGAGAATAATTTCCTTGTATCAGCCCCTGCTCAAAGACAAAACAACGCCCTGTTTCTCTGGCCTCCTTCATGAGCGCGGCCACAGGTCCCAGACGCTCCATAAGAGTACCGGGCGTCTTGGGTTTAAAAACCATCCCCATCCAGGGATTTTTTATAAGTTTTTCAAGCAAGAATTCATAGTTCACCCGCATGAATTTATGGCCCGTATGCCAGCGGGAATCGGCTCCTGAGTTTTCATCAAAATAAGCCAGGATTTTTTCCGCCCCCTGCTGCTGAAGTTGCCCGCGAATTTCTTTAGCCTTTTGCGCGACAAGCGGAAAACGATGATCCCCCGTATAACCGGTGACGACGTTATAAGGAATTCGCGATCGGGATCCTTCATCAACATTAATACCCATTTTTGAAAAACTGAACATAACATCCACAGCCGTTGTAAACTTCGGCGAAGAAAATTCCTCAAATGAACGCTGATATATCGTGGCAATACCTCCCACATTCCTTAAAGCCTCCCCGATAATGCAATTATTCGCATCAAGCTTCCACCAGGAAACGTATAATTTAATGTTATGCTTCTTAAAAAAGTCCTCCCAATAACAACGCATCTGTTGAAAATCATTGACTTGCTGATACGCCCATTTGACAACAGAACGGTCAGCAGATAAATCCTGAATTTCTTTTAAAACCCTGTTCCCTTTATTCTTTTTTTCATAATAATGAAAAACCGGGACTTCCGGCACAAGAGTAGCGCGTGGATTGCGGGAAACAACCGACATGTTATGCGACTTTATCTCATCATATTTTTCTTTATTAACAGGGTCGCGCGGCCCATTGAAGACGACCTTCATATTCTTTGCCGGAATATTCGATTCCTGCCAATAAAATAAATCGGAAAAAAGCTCCGGCTTATCTAAATTAAGTTGGCTCTGATAATCCGCCATGATATAAGGAGGACCTTTTTGCGTCACAAAAAATTCTTTCGGCGTTTTTCGAAAAATTCCCGGCAGGCCATAACACTTATAACGGTAAAACATACAGCGCAACCTCTGCTCTCCAATAGCCTGTATGATCCATTCTTTTGGATGACAATTCAAAGATGCCAGGGTCACAATATCCACCCCAAACCTCTTGGCATATTTCCTTATTTCCTTCATCCACATTCTTTGGTAGCCAAATAAAACAATGTTTGGTTTATTCCCTTCCTCTTGCTGCGCCTTCCAGGAGGCAGCATAAATCAAAGAAACAAGCCGCCAGACAGTGTTTTTTTCAGCCCAATTAAACGTAACGGTCTGCTTCTCCAAAAATGCCTTAAGCCTCGAGTCTTTTATCCCGTCCAGGTTTAAGATCTTCCGCATCGTTTCATCAGTCAAAATATCATCCTGTATCTCTGCCAGATCTTTGTAGGCCAACCGCAGCCGTAACAAATTCCCCTCCTCGTCAACAATATCCACCAGACGAAAGTTCAAACGCTCAATTTTCACATTTAAAATTACCGTTCCGATTTTGGCAAAGAAATACCCGGCAGCTGTCGTGTCAATATAATAAATCTGACAAGAACCCTGCTCTTTTTTCCAAGCACTGTTCATAAGAACCGGAAAGACGGTAAAGCACCACCCCAAAAAGGATAGATTCTCAACGAAAAATAATGTTTTGTTTTTAGCCGTCATAATTCTCGTTTTGTCATTCTGTTGCTAATTTGGCCAATGCCCCGCCATCAGCGACAACAGCCTGTCCCGTCATAAAAGACGATTGAGCGTTATCGGACAGAAAATAAATAATTTTAGCGATCTCCTCCGGTCTTCCCACTTGCCCGAGAAGCTGCTTTTTGGCAATATTATCAATCTGCTTCTTCAAGCCCTTGCGCGAACCATTAACACGGATCAGTCCCTCTTCCAGCATCGGGGTACAAACAGCGCCTGGCACAACAGCATTGGCCCGAATCCCTTTTGCCCCCAATTCAATGGCCATATTCCGCGTCAAGGACACCAAGGCCCCTTTGCTTGCCGCATAAGATGAAATGTTTTGCGAAGAGGCAAAGGCATGAACCGAGGAAACATTAACGATAGCCCCTTTTGATTTATTCAACAAGGGCAACGCTCCTTTAACCAATAAGAAAGGGCCATCGACATTCACTGCAAATACCTGGCGCCATTCCTTTAGTGATGTTTGCGACAAAGATTTACAAACTTGATGCGCGGCATTATTGACTAAAACATCAAGGCGCTTTTCTTTCTGCTTAACACTCTTTATGAGATCATGAATACTGCCGGGATCCTCCAAATCCGTTTGATGATAACGCGAAATAAATTTATTCTTCTTCATCTTTCTTCTCGCCGCCCCAATGACATGCCATCCCTTTTCGACAAACAATTTGCAGGCGGCTAAACCTATCCCGCTTGAAGCCCCTGTTATAAGAACGACTTTTTTATTTTTCATCTTTCATCATTTCCTCTAATAAATTTGATACGGTATTTTGGTGAACATACTCCCAGGCCACAGGACTGCTGTTAGAATTATGGGGTGCTAAAAGGACATTATCCATCTTTAATAATGGACTGTTTTGGGGCAATGGCTCATCTTCGAAGACATCCATACCGGCGCCCGAAACAGTGCCGCTTTTAAGGGCGTCAATTAAATCCTTTTCCTTAATGATCGGCCCACGGGCCGTATTGATAATATATGGCTGGCGTTTCATTTTCTTAAAGGCATCATGATTAATCAGATGCTGGCTGGCGGGATTGAGATCGCAATTAACGCTAATAAAATCCGCTTCCCCATAAATCACGTCTTTGGCGACCATCCTGAGACCGGTCATCTCGATAAACTCTTCATCAATGGCCTTAATATCATTTCCCAACACACGCATCCCGAACCCAATAGCCCGCCGCGTGACGGCCTTGCCGATATTTCCGACGCCGATAATTCCCAATGTTTTTTCGCGTAAAGACACCCCCGGAATCTTTTCCCAGATACCATCCTTCATCGCTTTATCCATCCAGGGTGTTTTCCGGGCAAAACACAAGATATACGCCAAGACAGAGTCCGCTACCGGCTCCGTGAAAGCATTGGGGGTATTTTTAACGGCCACCCCATGCTTTTGACAGGCCTCCTGATCTATGGAATCAATGCCTGTCCCCCACTTGGAGATCACTTTTAATTTTGATGCTGCCTGTAAGACTTTTTCCGTAAAACGGTCATCTCCGCAAATGACACCATCAATATCCCGGATAACAGCTAACAACTCATCTTCCTCCAGCCGCTCATCAACATCAGGCAGCACAAGTTCAATATTGTTCTCATCAAGAATACTTTTGAATCGATCAACAACCGGCAAAAAATATGGCGCAGAAACTAAAACCTTCTTCTTGGGCATAATTCACACTCCATTTCTCTTCAATACTTCAGCGATTTGAAAATCATCCATCTCATCAATATCCATGGCCTCATATTTAGATATCTCAAACATCAGAGGCTTATCCCCTATCCGGTTCTTTTTCTTTTCCAAGCTTTCTCTCGAGAAAATGTAAATATTAGAATTCTCCTCATAAAGCGGTGTCAAATCCTGGGTACGCTGTAATTTGCCTGGGTCGTGATTAACGGCCTGACCATCGGCATCCCACAAACGTGTTTGCAACCGCGTCACCGAAAACAAAGAATCATGTGTCTTGGAAACTAAAAATGTATTGATAGCATCTTCAACAGTTGCCGATTTCAAAAGAGGATTCGTCGAATGAGTCTGCAAAAAATAATCCGCATCAACCTGTGTCATATCATAGAGAAGGATCTTGTTCATGGAAATATCGCCGCCGCAAAGCTCCTTGGGACGGTCAATAATATGTATTTTGGGATCTAACACCGGCGCCTTTTCTTTAACAACGTCAGAATCTGTATTGATATGGATCGCATCAATGGACGGACATTGACATAACGTTTCAAGGATACGATAAAATAATGGCTTCCCGTTAAAATCCCGATAATTTTTCTGCGGCACCCGCTCACTCTGATGACGCATAGGAACTAAGGCTACTATTTTTGGTTTCATAATTTCATCCTAATTCTTTGGGTATAATAACGCTCGTACCGGAGCGCCCTCTAAACCAACGAAATTCATCGGCAAGCAGACCAACTTGTAATCACCCTGTGACACAGCGCGCAAATCGACACCCTCCAATATAACCACTTCCGCTGACAATAAAATGGTATGAACTTCCGGACTGCCGTCAAATCTTTGCACGGAAAGGTAATCATTGCCGACTAATACAAGGCCGTGATCAACGACCCATTGCGCCGCATCTATTGATAGGGCACAGAAATCTTTGTTAAATTCTTTATGATTTCTTAATAATAGATCGGAATTATCTGTTTTTAATAGTAACCGTTTTAATCTCTTCTTTGAATGCAACTTGCTCTCTAATATGTCTGCTGTGATTTCTTTTGTTCCCGGAATTTCTACGACAAAGACGTCGCCAATAAACTTATGCAAGTCTAATTTATCAACCGTTGCCCCATCTTTTAAGAAATGCGCCGGCGCATCAATATGTGTCCCCACGTGGACATTGAATTCCACATCTGAATCATTAGTCATGTCCCCTTTTTCGATCTGATGCCAAAAAGAAAACTTTACCGGCGTGGCCCCGGGCCAAACAACAGAGCCTTCTTTAATGGGAAGGGAAATATCTATAAAATTCTCGAAATTCATGGTTAATCCTTAGGTTTTCTTAAAATCTCTGAATAATTTATTTCCTGTTCTTCTATGTTGGTTATTCCCTCAACAGAATGCTCTTTTTCCGCCGGGTAATAAAAGCGGCCTTTTATTACACTTGATTTAATAAAACCATCATTGAATCCTCGATATGTCCCCCAAAACTGCATGAAACGAAACCGTATGACGCCCACCAAATTATGCATAAACCGCGGATGCTTCGTGGCCTCGATAATATCAGAAAATATATTCGTCAACAACAGTCGAATAAATTCGCGACGCCCGAATTTTTCTGCCGGATAGATTTTCTTTAACGCGACGGCCTCACGATAATAACGGCCGAAAATCTGCCGGTAACTTTGATTATGAATATGCACGATAACGGCCTGAGACTGATAAGAGATATTATAACCCGCCTGCGTGATCTTCTTGGCAAAATCCAAATCTTCCAAGCCCGTCAACTCTTCATCATAATTAAACTTTTCCCACAAATCTTTTCGCACGGCCACATTGGCATTATTGCAAAAGGGATGTTTTTGCTCATTAACGGAAAAATCCGGGAACCATTTCTGAAAAACTCGTTGCTCGGAAAAACGTGACACATCTTCCGCCCGCTGCTTACCGTAAACCAAACCGACATGCTCATTTTGAAAAGGCGCCAGCAAAAGCTCGATCCAATTTTTATAAATCGGATAAACATGCGCACTGGCAATAACCAGGATCTCTGATCTAGCTTTGCGGCAGCCGATATTTAGAGAACGCCCGAAAGAAAAATTCTCCTTCAAAATACTGAGTATCCTAACAGGAAATCGTGATGCGATCGACAATGTGGCGTCAGTCGAACCGGAATCAACAATAATGATCTCTTCCGGCTGAACGGTTTGCTCTAAAATCCCGCTCAAAAGCCGTCCAATATGCTCTTCTTCATTGAAGCAGCGAATGATGATGGAAAAAGATTTTTTTCTCATAAATCAACTCCTCAATTCAAATCTCGACAATTTGAATTGATTATATAATTGCAAACCATGATGTCAATTTTTTATAAATTCCCCATATATGTATTCGTCAAAAACCACTTAATGAACGGAATATCAGATATCATCAGAATTATTAAATCAATTACTACGGACTTACGTCCGCAGTTTGAAATATATCTTCAGGCAAAAGCCTGTCCGATTAAAACTCCGACTCCACTCTGGTCTTCGCTTTAATCGGAACCCGATCCACCCCCGGACTTACGTCCGGGGATCTAAAACTGGATTAGAAAACTTAACGCTATAAGATATAAAATAAGTCGCTTTTCCCGAAAAAGCTTTTCGGGGTGTTGCGTTGGAAAATTTTGTTGAAAGCCTAAATATAAATACCAGGAAAACAAAACTGCAATAAAAGGCAAACTTAAAAGCAATTCTATTTTGTGCTTAACTAAAAATACACCACCAAAAAAAGAACATGTAACGGCATAAAAAAAGATTGATATCAAAAGGCGCTGCTTATTATAATACCCGAATGATGTTCGATATCAAGTCGCTTGTTTCGAATCATTAATAAAACGATATTCGGCAAACCTCTTTACCCCCATTAAGAATGCCCCTCCCATCCAATATGCTATAAGGGCACTCAATGGCGTCAAAGGGCCATCCACGACCATAAACCACCCCATCATTAAACGAGTAGGATTATTTAACGACTCAGACAACACATCAACATAAGGTTTTTCTTTTGTCCGAAACGGTTTGACATTGTACAAAATACCCAAAACGAGAAAAATGCCGGAAACAATTAAATAGTCGATCCTGAAAAAGTCTGTTTTCAGGTTTTCAGAATTACCGTTCTTTGAAAATTAGTTGCGTGAATGCTGATAAAAGTGTTTTGGATCCAGAGCCAAAAATTTAACTTTCGCCCCCACTGCAAACACCCCCAAAAGGCTATGGAGAACATAAATAAAACTTGGCATGTCATAAAAGCGCCGACATCCATGAATAACAATAATAAAACCTGTGGTGTTGAAATAATATAGGGCGTGGCAAAATATCTATTGCCCCATAAGAATTTCTGATTTTCATATTCCTGCAAGAAATAGGACGCATGGAAAGGCACCTTCTTCTGCAAAAAAGCCTGCCGGATAACATCTAACCACTGATGTATGCAGGGCCAGTCCAAGGCATTGAAACTGGGGTTGCCATAACGAATAAACAGGAACCAATGAATAAGGCCAATACAATAAATGACCATAATAATTATGAGTCGCTTTTTGTTTTCTTTGTTCTCTTTTATCATTTAATTGTGATTGCGAGTTTTATAAGCCAGTTTCTTCCTCACGATGAGGCCAATGATGTACATGCCAAATAAAATCTCCGCCCGACTATTATTATTTTGAGAAATATTTTGTGCCATGCAAATAGCCCCGAGAATTAAACATTTATGAGCTTTTATACTCAATTTTGCCTATAACGGCATCGTTAATATAATGGATTAATAAATTGTGAATAATTTCAACGAAACCGTAAGATTTGGAGTCCACGTAAAAATTAATCTCGCCCTCTTTTGACAAAAGATTATTTTTTTCAAAACCTGAAAGAGTAATAATAGCCATGCCTTTTTGTTTGGCCATCGCGCAGGCATTAAGAATATTTTTTGACGCCCCGCTGCTACTGATCGCGATAAGCACATCTCCCTCATTGCCGTAAAACTCAATAGCCTTTTCAAAAACCTTTTCATAGCCATAATCATTTGAAAAAGTGGTTAACAGGGGCGCCCCGCTTATCGACCGGGCCTTCAGCTTGGCATTTTTTGTCAAATCCACCGCCATGTGCTCGGCAATAGCCGCTGACCCTCCGTTACCGATTAAAAAGATCGTTTTGTCATTCTTTTTCGTATCCTTGAAAATATCAACGGCCTTTTCTAAATTTGTTTGATTCTGAGGGTCTTTTATTATGGCGCTTAATTGATCTTGAAACCCGTCAAAATATTCAGTAAGAAATTCACTCATGCGTATCTCCAATCTAAGTTAAATTAAAAATCAGAAATTAAATATGAAAATGGGAAAGCAAAATTATGAATTATAATTTTGCTTTCAACTTAAATATTTTTCTTCATATTCAGCACATGTCTGATCCAAGATGGCCATGGCTTCATCTGATGCCTTTTCTTTAGCAAAATTACGCCTCATAGCAAATTCTGATTCTTCACTGGCTGTCTCAGGCGGCTTCCATTCATAACGCCGGTAAACCTTCCTATCAACCCCATCTGCATACATCGCACGAGGAACCTTTTGCTTTTTCATGACGCGATGGGTTAAGGAGGTTACGCTCGTGCCTAACGCTGTTGTTATCTGATCCATATAACCATCCGGATCCAGGACGTAACGCTCAAAGGGCACCGTAATGATCTTCGCCCCATAATTTTCTTTCAATCTCGTTTTATTCTGCTCGCTCAATTTAAACAGCTCATGCATACAAAGGATCGCTTTCTCGACATTATTGGCCTTGATAAATTCATCTTCAAAGTGCCGCACGTAATAAGGAAGCTCCGTTTCATTATACTGGTAGTTAACCGTAAAATAACGGACATTATTTAGCAACCGCTCCATATTCTGCGCCTGCTGCTTAATCATGTAAAGGGGATGCCGCACCAATTCGATTAACGTGACGCGATCCCTCAATCCCTTAAACACCGGCTCACTGAACGACAGAAGATTATGTGTTGTCAAATGCAGGATCGGATTATCCTGCTCAATTTTTCGGGGAATTTGCCTATCCCCTTCTTCGAAAAGCCTCTTGATATAACGTATCGGATGCGGATTATGAAAAATACTGGAAAGATCCTTAGGGCGAAAATTCACTTCGCGCGACATCATGACATTATACAATTTTAGATCCGTGAACATTCTGACAAGCACGACAGCCGCATCAAAATCCATTTTGTTTAAAAACTGCAGCGCACAGGCATACTCAACTTCATAGGCATACGTTAACAACTCCACTCTATCCAAAGCGGCGACGATCGTTGACAGCATAGTCTTGCCGCAGCCATGCTGCCCGTCAACAATTACCACTTGAGGAGTTAATGAAGGTGTGCGGCTGACTTTCCGGGATATTTGATTCATAAAATTTATGACTTTTGGCAATCTTTCAATTTTTGAATTACCCGTCGCTGCTCTTCTTCCTTTAAACCCACTGACGAAGGCAGGCTCAAACCCCTTGCATATAATTTATCAACTATTTCTTGTTGATCAGCATAACAGGATTGAAATGGTTTCAAACGATAGGCCGGATGCCAAAAAGGGCGCGTCAATATCCCTTCTTTTTTCAAGTCCTTCAACACCTCACGGCTCGACATGCCGAAGACATTTTCATCAATAAGAACGGTATATAACCAAAAAGTCGCTTTCGCCCAGGATGCCTCTTGCGGCAACGAAAGGCCTTCGATATCAGACAATCCTTCGTGATACTTCTTTGCATTGCTTCTTTTGATCTTAACGTATGCATCCAACTCTGCCATCTGGGCTACTCCCATTGCCGCCTGAATATTCGTCAGACGATAATTGTAGCCGATTTCTTCATGAATGGATTCCAGTGGATCGTCCTTGGCTTGAGTCGTCAGATAGCGACACCTTTCGGCCCAATCCCTATTATCAGTGACAAGCATGCCGCCGCCGCCCGTTGTGATAATCTTATTGCCATTAAAACTAAAGCAGGAAATATCAGCCTTTGAGCCCACCTTACTTTCCTTATATAACGCCCCTAAACTCTCAGCAGCATCTTCAATAACAAACAGTCCATATTGACGTGCCACGTCCAAAACAGGATCCATATCCACCGAATGGCCTAAAATATCAACGGGCAGAATAGCTCGGACTCTTCTTTTGGTCGTTTTATTAACTAAACACCCCTCCTTCAATTCGCATTGATTACTTAAAAAATTCTTCACCTTCTGCGGATCCATTTGCCAGGTGTCGGGCTGGACATCGATAAAAACCGGGTAAGCCCCCACATACCTTATCGCATTGACAGGGGCGACGAACGTTAAACCCGAAACCAAAACTTCCTCTTGGGGTTGTATACCGGCAACTAATAAAGCTGTATGCAAAGCAGCTGTACCGTTGACACAGGCCACGGCATATTTCTTTTGGACATAGTCAGCCATCTGGCCTTCAAACTTATCAACATATTGCCCAACAGAAGAAACCCAATTGGTTTCCAGGCAATCTTTAATATAATCCCATTCCTTACCCGTCATTCGGGGCTCGCACAAAGGGATCATCTGGTCAATTTGTCTGGTTGTATCTGACATTTCTCTGTTAAAAATTTTCCATTCTTAATATCCTCTTGCGCTTGAGCGTAAGAGGTCGGATCTCCGACATCAAGCCAATATTCCTGTATCGGAAAACCTACAACATTTTTGTTATCCCTGACGAGCAGTTCAACCAATTCAGTCATATCGATATGCTTATCTTTTTTGACATACTGATAAACCAG
Organism: Candidatus Omnitrophota bacterium; assembly: GCA_023139575.1. Taxonomy (GTDB): domain Bacteria; phylum Omnitrophota; class Gorgyraeia; order Zapsychrales; family JANLHA01; genus JAGLNJ01. Next base: position 19,581 of record JAGLNJ010000034.1, read on the forward strand.
CGGTTCCAATATATAAACCCCCGCGTTGACGACGTTTTTCTGCACAGGCTTCTCAACGATCCTTTTGATAAAAATATCATCAACCTCAATAACGCCGTACGGAATCTCAATGTCATAGATGCGTACCCCCACTGTCATATCTGCTTTATGCTGCCGGTGAAAATCATACATCGCGCGAAAATCCAATTGTGTAAGGATATCCCCGTTAATAACCACCGTCGGTTTATTAGGCACGGGATCCATAAGGCTCAAAGCACCGGCGGTTCCGAGCGGCCTGTTTTCACTGATGCAATTGACACTGACGCCCAGCGTATCTTTTTGATCAAAGTGATTCTGGATAATTTCCGCTTTATAATTAGTGGCGATATAAATATCATTGATATCGGATTTCTGCAATTGATGAATAATATGCTCCAGCATAGGCCGATCATCCAAAGGCAGCATGGGTTTCGGCATTTCTTTGGTTAAAGGATGCAAACGCTCCCCCTTACCGCCGGCCATCACTACCGCATGCAACGGCAGCTTCTCCTCGACCAATTCACGAAGCAATGCCAAATCAACCACACGGCCTTCCTTATCTACCAGGGGAATATGTCGTATGCCTTTTTGCTCCATAATATCCAGTAGTGTTGAGGGTGTCGTCCCCTCCAGGGCAACCGTTGATTGCGGATAGTTGGGCGGCCGATTGGCTAATATTTCACGTAAGCTTGAACCCAACGGAATCTTCTTTAATAAGGTTCTGCGGACATCACCGTCGGTAATCGTCCCGATGAGCTGCCTGTTTTCATCAACTACCAAGGTGATGCTGACGCCGCTTTCTTGAATAACCTGCATCGCCTCTTCAATCGTTTTATCTTTCGATATAAATGTCTTTGAAACATCCTTCATATGATCACCCTAGCCTTTAGAAAATACCGTAGCCCCATTTGGTTGATTTGTTCTTATAGTCTCGCCTGCGGCAACCAGCACGCCGTCCCCTAAAACGATACCCTGAATAATATTGACTCCTGTCCCGACGTGACAACCCTGACCGATACTTACACACCCTGAAACCGCGACACCGGGAGCAATATGTGTGTGAGCCCCCACAACACAATCATGGTCAATGCTTGCTCTTGTGTTAATAATGACATTATCTCCGATTTTCGCTCCCACATTAATGACCACACCGGCGATTACCTGCACCCCTTCTCCTAACTGAATGTCCTTTGAAAGAATGGCCTGGGGATGAATAACGGCATGAAAATGATAGCCTATACCTTTAAATTTTTCAAAAATCTGCTGACGCTTTTCCGTGCGTTTCACTGAACCAATTCCGTTGACGAGCGCTACCGTATCCGGTGCATATTCCATGATTTTGTCATCTTTGCCTAAATAGGAAATTTTCATGTTTTCCTTTTCTTCCGCATCAAGATACCCGGCCACCTCGCACGAATTCAACTGAATAATATCCAGCAAAACCCGCGCATGACCTCCGCCGCCGATAATAATTATTTTTTTAGACATATTCTTAAACCTTTAACAGTTTCCCTTATTGATCGAAAAATTCTTTGACTTTAAACTTTTTCAATTCCATCTTCTCCAGATTACCTGCAATACGTTCAGCTGCCCGACCGTCACCATAAGGATTAACCAAATCAGCCAGCGAGTTGATAAAATTATCCGACAGGGCACGCTTAATGCCGGCCTTAATATCCTCAGCAGCATAGCCGACATCTATAACATTCTTCCCTCTCTGGCGTCCTTCCTGCCTCTTTCCGATATTAATAACCGGCAGCTTGAATGAGGCCGCTTCAATAATACCGCTGGAAGAATTCCCCACCATCACACTAGCCTCGTTAAGCATGCTCAAATACCCTAACTGCCCGAAGTTTTCTACCATCACCGCGTGAGCATGATCATTGACAAATTTCTTAATAGCGCCGGCAATTATCCGGCTGTTTGTATCCATATTGGGATGCGTAAAAACAATGGCACACTCATCAAATTCACTCAAAGCGTTAAGAAGATTCTCAATGTGACTTAGCGTGTTTTCACTTTCCATCGTCACCGGATGAAAAGTCGTCAACAAGATTGGTTTGGCAAAATCAATTTTGAACTTCTTCGCTAAATCCTCCTGCGAAAGCCATGTCATATTTAAAATATTATCAATACCGGGTGCCCCTGTCACAAAAACCTTCGCCGGGTTCTCCCCCATTTGCTTTATACGATTCGCATACTGCTCTGTCGCGGCAAAATGCACCTGGCTCAATTTCGTCAGAGAATGGCGGAAATATTCATCAAACGCCCCGTAAGTCAATTCGCCGCCATGAATATGCGCGATAGGTATGCCAAAAGGAATTGCCGCAACTGCAGCGCAATGCATTTCAAAGCGATCACCGAGAATCAATAAAATATCCGGTTGACTCTCTTCAAACGCTTCGGCAAAACGTTTTGTCCCCTCTCCCATGGCCTTTGCGATGCTTAAAGGCGTGTCTTTGATTTTTAAATTGATCTCAGACTCGATGGCAAAACCGTCTTTTCTGATAAAATCGGCCGTATGGCCATACTCCGGCATCAGATGCATCCCGCTTACATAGAGTTGCAGTTTTAAACTCTTACTGCTTTTGATCTTTTTTATAATCGGCAGATACAACCCATAGTCAGCGCGGCTGGTTGTCACAATTCCAATTTTTTTCATTCCACCATCTCCTGTAAAATCAAAGTGTCTTTAGGAATCATGACTCTTGCCTTCTTGTTAATAACCCCAAAAATATCCTTAGGGGACAACCCCGTGCCGGGACGCTTGACGGCGATCATTTTTTCACAAAGCGTCTCCCCCCTATTGATATCCCTTGCGGCAACAAGGCTCTTGCGGACGACATCAGCTATCTTTTTTTCACCTGCTGAAATAACCTTCTCCCCCGTCTTGTCATAAGCTGTGGACGTCACGCCCGTTCTCATTTTTTCAGCTTCACGAATACCTGCCACCAATTCCTCGAGCTCTCCAGGCCGCAGAGAAAAGTCATGATCCGGACTCAATACCGTGCCGTCATCAGGAATCGTAAAATGCTTTTCAATAACACACGCCTCTTTTAATACTGAAGCCAAAGCAACCTTTATGCCGACGGTGTGGTCGGAGAACCCCACCGGCACCGCGAACTTTTCTTTTAAAGTCTCTATAACCTTTAAATCTATCTGGCCTTCACCGGCCGGATAACAACTCACACAATACAGTAAAACAAACTCCGTGTCCGCCTGACGGAAGATATCAACCGCCTCTTCGATCTGCCCTAACATTTCCATCCCGGTCGACAAGATCACAGGTTTATTCTTCCGCGCGATATGCTCCAGCAAAATTCGATTGCGCAATTCGCCCGAGGGCACTTTAAATATTTCTACGCCTAACGCGTCAAGAAAATCAACGCTCTCCTTATCAAAGGCTGTAGACAGAAACATAATATTTTTTTCCTGACAATAATCAAAAAGCGCTCGATGGCCTTCTTCTCTCAATTCTAAGCGCCGCAGCATGTCCAGTTGTGACTCGCCCTGTTCACCGGAACTTTGCTGATACTCAGCTTTAGGGGCCTGCGCGCTCACCAAATGTGAGGCCTTAAATGTTTGGAACTTGATCGCATCGGCTTTCGCCTTTACTGCCGCATCAACCATTCGCCTGGCCCGTTCTAATGAGCCGTTATGATTGACGCCGGCCTCAGCGATGATAAATGTATACGCAGAATCTGTGACCCTGCTCCAGGCCTCTACCATGCTGTCCATCCCCCATCTACAACAAGATTATGCCCCGTTACATAACTCGAGAGGTCGCTCGCCAAATACAAAGCCGCCCCCTTGATATCTTCTTCCGTTGCCATTCTCTTTAATGGTGTCTTCTTTTTGTAGCGCGCTAAAAACGGCTGCTTATGATTGCGGAACACTCCGCCGATGCTGATGGCATTAACCCTGATATCAGGCGCCAAACTCGTTGCCAGCCACCTTGTTAACTGCAAAAGCCCGCCCTTGCTGGTGCTGTAGGCTGCCGGATTCCCCATCCCGGTTCCCCGGTATAATTCCATATCCGGCCCGACAATACCGTAAATAGAGCTGATATTAATAATGGATGCCTGCCTGGTCTTTTTCAATAAACTTTTGCATGCTTGAATAAGCGCAAAAGGCATATTGAGATTAACCTCCATAGCCAAACGCCATGTTTCAATATCTTGTTTTTCAAAAGACGTCGCCCACCCCTTCAATTTAGATGTACCCACCAAAGCGGCACAGTTTACAAGAATATCCAAACGGCCCATTTGTTTCCGAATCTGCTGTGGAACAGCCCGAAGTTGTTTTAGATCCGTCAAATCCATAACAAGCGCCATTGTTTTAACTTTATACTTTCTTTGAATCTGTCGGGCTTTCTGCTTACAGGCCTTTTCATTGACATCGAGCAAAACAATCTTTGCCCCGGCTTCAGCGAGAGATTCGGCGATAGCAAAACCCAAGTGACCGGCCCCGCCGGTGATAAGCGCTACACGTTTTTTTAAATTCATTAGTTGATTTAATTTTCTCATAAAGAACCATTCCTTTTCTTCATTAAAAGCTCAATAATCTCAAAATCTAAAGGAGTATCAATATCAAACGCGCGCTCTTTAGGGATGACAACAGCCTTTACCTTGCCTTCAAACAAATTTTCCGCCTGCTTGATAAAAAAAGCGCGTGCGGCATAAGCAACTGTTGTCATATCAAAAACGCGCGGCGCATCTTGCCGATGCGCAATCACTTTGCCCGGGCTCATCAATAATTGCGCGTCATCATCCTGCATTTTTACCATATTGAAATAAGGATTACGGTCGGCCTCGGTGATGGTAATAACCACGTCTGCATCCGTATCAAGTATTTTTTGTATACACCGCTCAATATCCTTTACCTCTCTTAATGGTGATGTCGCAGGAATGGAAACTAAAATATCGACTTCCCTTTTTTTCATCTCCTCATAACTTGCTATCGCATGCTTCCACGCATCAAGCTCAGTAGAATTATCCTGCGCCAATTCAGAAGGGCGAATAAAAGGAACTTTTGCGCCGGCCTGTCTGGCTACATTTGCGGTCTCCTGGTCATCTGTCGAAACAATAAGCTCATTAATCAACTTAACGGAAAGCCCTGCCTCAACAGCATAACCAATAAGGGGTTTCCCATTGAGCAGTTTAATATTTTTCCTGGGGATTCCCTTCGATCCTCCCCGGGCAAAAACAGCGCCTAAAATAAAAGGATCCATTTATACAACAACTCCTTGTTGGGAAGAATTTTTGGCTTCCATGACAAGCTCCAGCACCCGCCTTCCTTCTTCACCGTTAATAAGAGGTTCTTGTCCGTTCTTTATACATTCAAAAAAATTATTGAATTGATCAATAAACATCCGGTTATAATCAAACCCTTCCTTCTCCCAGAGAGAAATCCATTTCTCTGCTTGGGCGTCATAAAGCTTAACCGAATGATTCCCGTCATATTCCCATTTCATTGTCCCTTCCGTCCCAACAATCCGGCAGGAACGGTTCGCAGCTCTGTCCAGCATATCCATGTGGATATGGCCTATTGCGCCGCTTTCAAATCTTAAATTTATCTCTGCAATATCTTCAACGTCAATATCAAATTCACTGATCTTCGCGACCAATGAATCAATTTTCGCCACTTCTCCCATAAGCCATCGGACATAATCAATTTCATGGCTTAATTCAAGGATGACGCCACCGCCTGAATCCTTTCTGGCACTCACCGTTTGACGATAATCTTGTCCGGGGCGCCAATCCGGCAGATATCGGCCCACCGTTGCGTGAATGTGCAGAACTTTTCCAATACGCCCGGCATCGATCTCTTTTTTCAACACCTTTAACGGCTCAAGGAAGCGCAAACAATAACCGACCATCAACACACATTTTTGTTCCCGGCATAATGCGAGCAAATCATCAATTCCCTCTAAAGAGTCGGACAAAGGCTTCTCAAGAAAAATATGGCTGCCCCCAGACGCAAAGATCCCGGCTGTTTCAATGTGATACGGTGCCGGGTTAGCAATAATAACCGCATCCGGCCTCCATGCAAGGGCATCATCTCTTTTAAGAAAAACTTCCGCTACCAGGCCGGCTACATCCCCGACATCCTTATCCTTAGAATGTTCTCGCAAGACAGCAGCCTCAATCGTTGGGTCGATCGACTTGACGGTCTTTAAATGGCGACGGCCAATGCTGCCTAATCCTATGATTAGAATCTTCATAATTTATATATTATATATATCCGGTTTATATGAATTCAAATTCTTTTCCATCCAATTAATCGTTTCCTTCAGCCCCTTCTCCAGATTAAATTTTGGCTTCCACTTTGTTTCATTAACTATCTTAGTATTATCACAGCACAATCTTTCGACCTCACTTTTTCTGGGTCGAATACGCTGTTTTTCTCCTTTAACAGATATTTTTTTATTCATTAAAGATCCGATGAGGTCAATAAGATCCTCAACAGAAATTTCATGGTTCATACCGATGTTTGTTACTTCCCCATACAACCCCTTCGCACCGGCAATTTCCAGAAAACCGTCGGCCGTATCTTTGACATAAGTAAAATCACGCGTCGGGGCCAAATTTCCCAATTTGATTGTCTTGCCCTTCAGGGCCTGACTGATAATCGTCGGGATAATGGCCCTGGCAGACTGTCGGGGGCCGTAAGTATTAAAAGGGCGGACGATTTTAACCGGCAGGCCGAATGAACGGTAAAAACTTATCGCCAATTGATCCGCCGCCGCCTTGGTAGCCGCGTACGGCGACTGCGCGTTAACCGGATGTCTTTCGTCAATCGGGACGTATTGAGCCGTGCCATAAATCTCACTGGTTGATGTCACCAGCACCTCTTTAACTTTCAGATCCCGTGCCGCCTGCAGAATATTTAATGTTCCTTTAATATTTGTATCAACGTACATATCCGGAGAATGATAAGAATAGGGTATGCCGATCAAGGCCGCCAAATGAAAGACCGCATCAACACCTTTTAAGGCTTCACGGACACCATTGGGGTCACGCACGTCACCCATAAAGATATCCAGTTTATCCAGCTTTTGTTTGGGCAAAGTATCAAGCCACCCGCAGCTATTAAAAGAATTGTAATAGCAGAACGTTTTCACCTTGGCTTTTGCGGACAGCAACCCTTCGACCAGATGGCTACCGATAAAGCCGTCGGCGCCGGTCACTAACACTTTTTTACCTTTTATATCCATCATTTTTCCTTTTGTCAGAATGATACTAAATTGGCCATCTTTGAAAATTGCTCATTGCGCCCCATCAACTCCTCAAAAGAACCCTGATCGACAATTTCACCTTCATGTAGAAAATAAATCGTATCGCATTTCTTTACAGTTGACAAACGGTGCGCAATAACGATCAGTGTTTTGCTTTTACTTAATTGTTCAATAGCACGCGTCACTTCATATTCCGTTTCACCATCTAATGAGGATGTCGCCTCATCCAGAATCAAAACATCCGGATTATGATAAAGTGCTCGCGCGATGCCGATACGCTGCCGCTGCCCGCCTGATAAACGCACACCGTTTTCTCCTAATATAGTATCTAACCCATCCGTTAAATCTTGAACAACATCCCATAATTGGGCAGCCTGCAAAGCCTTCTTCACCGCTTCTTCATCAATAAGTTCCGATGGAATGCCATAGGCAATATTGCTACGCACTGATTCATCAGCAATAAAAATAAATTGCGCCACATATCCTAAATGCTTTCGCCATGCTCTTAAATTTTCCCGGATATTAATTCCATCAACTGAAATTGCCCCATTAAGCGGCGGTAAAAGGCCGAGGATCATATCCACTAATGTCGTTTTCCCTGAACCCGACAATCCGGCTAAGGCGATGGATTTTCCCTTAGGGATGGACAATGAAAGATTCTTTATGACCTTTTCTTCCCGAGAGGGATACTTAAAAGACAAATTGCTTAACTCAATTGACTTCCCAAAACTGATATCCGTTTGAGCATCTTCATTTTCACCATTCGCACCCTTTTTATACCCAAAACCCTCTAATCGCTCATTTTCATAACACAGCAGATCAATAATTTCCTGGCTATAATGCAACTGATTGATTCCCGTTACTATTCGGGTTAATGACGGCAATAAACGAAACGTTCCCAGGGCAAATAATGAAAGTGTGGGAATAATCTTCGACATATCCTGACTCTGCCCTATCAAAATAGAAACAATTAACAACATCCCCCCAATTGTCAAGACTTCCATAACGAGCCGTGGAGCCTGTTGAATAATGCTGGTAACTTTATTAGCCTGCAGAAATCTGTTAATTTCATGACTGTAACGATCAATAAAAAGTTTCTCCCGCTGCAAAACCTGAACGTCCTTTATCCCTCCTAAGCCTTGAAAAAATAGTTTATAGTTCTGCGCCTTGGCGTCGACGCGGATAGCGCCTAAGGATATTAATTTTCTGCGGAAAATAAAATTGATGGACAAAGCCGCTCCGCCGATAAAAAAAACAATGACGCATGTCACAACTGAATTATGCATAAATAACATGGCCGCCAAAAAGAAAATAATCACCATATCAGTAATTATTTTCAGAGCCGGCTGAATCACACTTTGAAAAACAGTTCCTATTTCATCAATATTACGCATCAAGACAGCCGAATTATTCTGCACATGAAAAATATAGGGGCTGGTTAAATAGGCATTGTAAAGCTTCGTGTGAAGTTGATAACGACGTGTCGCCAAGAAATTCTCTTGCAAATAAAGCATGCAGATCATAAACGTATTTTTAAAAACAAAAACCATAAAAAACAAAAAGCTCAAAAGAAAAATAAACTGATTATGAGATGAGCAATGCGTCACC
>JAGLNJ010000035.1 GCA_023139575.1 Candidatus Omnitrophota bacterium
AAAATTAACGCCACACCAATGGTTTCAAGAGCGGCTGACACCAGCATCAGCATCCCTAACCCTGATATCGCCCAGCGGTCTTTTTTATTAAAAATAAATAAAATACGCGTAATATTTTTCATTAATGCTCCACCACTTATTTAGTATTCCAGACTTCCGGATGTTTTGTACAAACAGCATCTACCGGATAGTCTTTAAAAAACATCCGCATCTGCCTGACTTCTTCAGCTCCTCTCCCTAATAATTCCGGAGAAACGACACATAAAGAAAAACATTCCTTTAACTGTCGATAATTTTGCGGATTGAGCGGCATCTTCGAAAAGCAATCCACCCAAACCCATTTCACCATATTCTTTACAGCAAGGCATGTTTCGACGGATTCGTGCTCGGAAAAACGGACTGCTATATTTTTCTCGCCCTGATTAGCCCATTTGATCAAGAAGGGAAAAGATAAATCCAAAAAGAAATAAGCCTTCACATCAAATTTTGTGAGAAGGCCCCGTATTTTTTCTTCAAGCCCCTCTTCTTTTGTGTTAACAATTAAGAACTTATGTTTATAGGATTTTAACCACTCTTGCAAGTCTTCCCCTTCACAAAACGCATCATGATGAAGAATCAATTTATCACCTCGGGAACGCACATCAATTTCAACGCCATGTTCAAAGGGAACAGAAGTTAATTCAAGGCTGGTATTTTTTCGATGTTCAATAATCAACATATTATTATGTGTCCATGGTTAAAAGGCATTTAAGGAATTTATGCGCCTGTCCTTGCTTCTTGCTCCGGTATATTTCTCCCATGATATCCTTCCCTTTACTTAAAGGATAACGGTGTGTCACCAATTCATTTACCCATTCCTGCTCATGGATTAACGCTATGGCATCCTGCCAGTCACTCTTTTCAAAAGGCTGATAATCTGAGTTCCACACCCCGCATATATCAATCTCTTTTCTTAAGATCGCACTCACTTCGGCTTTTTGAAATGTTAAAGAGCTTTGAATATTCCCCATCCAAATGACATTTCCTGATGTCTTTACATAATGAATGGAATTGCGGAAGCTCCCTTCTACTCCGCAAGCCTCGATAACAACCTCAAATTGATTCACAAAGTCTTGATGCGGCTTCTCATTACTGTCTAATATGGTTCTTAAACCAAAATCTTTTGCAATCTGCAGCTTAAAATCATTGCGATCTAACACCGTAATGTCATCATAGCCATCACCTTGACTGAGAATTTTAGCAATGACTAAGCCGATAAAACCTGCTCCCATGATAAGGACACGGCCATTTTGCCGTTTGATCCTTTTTGCTGTATGAAAAGCCACGGCTATCGGCTCTGTCAGGGCAAACAGATCCGAATCGCTCGTCACGGGCAAAAGGCACCAAGCCTTAACAGCTAATTTATCCGCAAACGCCCCATCCCTGCGGGAACCATAATAATCATAATCCTGACAGAGAACCCACTTCTTTTGCTTGCATGCCTCACATTGAAAGCATGGAATAAGGGGGAAAACCGTTACATGCTGGCCGATCTCAAAATTGCCGGCATCCCCACCTTTTTGTTCTATCGTTCCACAAAACTCATGCCCCATTATCAATGGATAATGATAGGCTCCACTTTCAAAAGCCCGAAAAAGGTCTGAATGGCATATACCAGCCGAACGAACATGAATGAGACACTCATCTTCTTTGACCCGCGGGTCAGAGGTTTGCCGGTAATTTAAACAGCCATTTTTCTCTAAAATCAGCGAGTTCATATTTTTATAAAGATTGCTATCGTATTTTCTTTCCCCGATGGAAAAGGAATAATTTAAAAAAGAAAGTCATGGGCACATTCGCATGTGCTTTAATATTTAACAGCCCTTCTGTGGCCATCCAGATAAAGCGGTAAATAAAATTATCCGGTAACTTTATCAATTGACGGATAAGCGGCCGCAAAAAGGGGAAGCGGATGGCCAAATGCGAAAATCGCGACAAACGCAGGATCATCTGGCCTTCTTCATCAACACGATAGTTCTCATAAAAACACATATCCCTCGTTCCTAAGGCTTTTTTCTTAATATCCCGCACCTTCTCTCCGTCGCCTGCCGTCATTTTCAAATTCTCCGGAACTTGATGAGCAGAAATATCCTCCTCCCGATATTGTCCGATTTTTATCCCATAATCCGTAATATCTAACCCCGGGAAAGGCTTGAAAATATTAACGGCATGCACGCTGTTGGGCGCTGAAAGTTTCCGCGCCATTTCAATGGTTTCCCAGGAAAGGTCAAGCGTTTCACCGGGCAGGCCCAGCATCATGGCCATAGAATATCGCAAATTATATTTCTTCAACAAATCCGTCCCTTTAAAAAATTGCTCATTGGAAATTTTCTTATTTAAAACAGTTTTACGAAATTTTTCATTGCCCGTTTCTAAACCAAAACGTATCAATTCGCAATACCCGTTATCGGCCAAAGCCTTGGCAATATCTTCGTCAATTTCTTGAATAACCGCATTAATCGAGAACGGGATTTTTATGTGTTCTTTATGTTTTCTACAAAACTCAATAATCCAATCTTTTTTATATGTCAATGTACTGTCATTAAAAAAAATGTACCGCGTTGTATAGTTCTCTTTTAAAAGCCTCAATTCTTCGATCACATTATCGACACTTCTTAATATGCAATACCCCGTGCTCCCTTCTGACCGGTACAATTCACGGAATCCATGGTTGAAACAGTACGAACACAGGTAAGGACATCCTCTTCCCACCAGAACTTGAGTGAAAGGAATTATGCTGAAATAGGAATCGTAATTCAAATATAAATCCCGATCATCAAAGGGCAAAACATCATAATCCTTTAACCAGGGCCGCATTTGATTTTGATAAATTTTGCCATTTTTTTTCACCCACAGATTGGGAATATCCGTATAGTCCTTGTCCTTTCCACTATCCAACCGGTTACAAAGCTCCTTCAGGGCCTGCTCCCCTTCTCCACGGCAAATGATATCAACATCTGAGTACTCTAATATGTCAGGTAAAAAAGTGATGTCATACCCACCCGCGATGATCGGCGTCTTTATTCCGGCTTCTTTTATCGAGGTGGCGCAGGCTAATGTATGGTTGCGATAAGGGGTTAAAACTGAAAAAGCAATGAGATCCGGATTTGTCTTTTGTATATATTCCGTGATTTTCTGTTCATCGCCAATGATCAAATCGACCTCATTATCTGAGTGTTTCAAATATGCGGATAATCGTTCAATACTTTGAAATGGAAAATATATTTCTTGAGCGAATAAAACTTTAGCCATTTTTTACTCCACTATAAATTTTTCATGATTCAGTTTATGCCGAAAAACCCAGTATTTACTTCCGATAAAATTAATCATTGTTGTGATCGCCATTGTCAATAACTGCGATATTTCTGCGCGCAGCCCGATAATATCCGTAAACAGGTATATCGAAAGGCCGTTGGCTGTAAACGAAATAACCATCAGGGCCATAAACTGGGCAAACTGTTTAGATATCTTGCCATGACGAACTTGAAAAGTCCATTCCCGATTAAATAAAAAGATAGCAAATGCCGCGATAAAAAAACCCGACAAAGACGCCGCAACATAGTGAATATTCAGGAATTTATAACTCAGATAAAAAATCCCATAATTCACAGATGCCCCGAAACCGCCCACCACACAAAATTTCGCAAACTGCTTGATCGGATTATGTTCGTCATTAAAATTCTTAATGGAAATGGCCATAATATTTTTTAAATATCCCAAAATGGTGCGGTATTTTTTAAAAATGGATGCGGACCACTTGGACTCCCCATGTATCCTTTCTCCGAAATCAACCGGAAAAGTATTAATCTCATAGCCTGCCTGCAGCGCCTTATACATTACGAACACATCGAAAGAAAAATCCACGGGAGAGTGCTCCAATTTCTTCAGGAAACTCTTCGGAAACATTTTCGGCTGGCCATTAATATCTTTTAAAGGATAGCCTAAAATCAGACTGGAGATGCGCTGCAGCCATTTCGTCATAAATTGCTCTTCCTCTCTTCGGTTGATCCGTAGCCCCTTTACTAAAGTTTGTCCATTACTGGAGCTTTTCTTAAAATAGTGAAACGCCTTGATCACATCCTCCGGCGGGGTCTGAATATCCGCATGGCTATAAGCTAAGATCTCTCCTTGCGCCTCTTTCAAGCCCGTAAATATCCCATGACCGTAACCGATATTCTCTTCAATCCTGACCAAGCGGATAAAAGAATGGTCTTTCATCAAACTCTCCAAGACCTCGTCCGTATTATCCGAAGAGCCGTTATTCACCATCACCAACTCAAAATTGATTTCCGGCCAGAATGGAGAGAATCGCCCAACAACATGCGGGATATTATCCTGCTCGTTGTAACATGGTAAAATTATGGAAAGCTCCGGTTTGCTCATCTTAAAACCTTCTTAAATCCATAGTTAATGCTGTACGGATGATCTTCTAACTGATCAAAATAATCTTCCCAATATTGAAATAACTGCAATTCTACCGGGGTTCCAAAGGAAATAAACTGATCAATTTCAAAGGCGACAACATGTTTCCCCTCTTCTATCAATTGATTAATACTTGTTGCTACATAAAATTCATTATTCACCCGGACATTCTTTTCAATCATTTTATTTGCGCAATGAACAAAATCTTCTGACCGCTTAAACGTAAAAGAACCGACCACAGCCTGATCCTCACACGGATTATCACTAATAGTCTCTTTTTCAACAATACGGGTGACCCGAGCTCCTTCAAGACAGCAATAGGCAAAGCCTTTTGGATTTGCCTTTTTAATGGAAGCGGTCTTGAATGTCCAGATAATGACATCCACCTTATCATCCCGCATTAAGTCTTCATGCCGTTTGTGATCATAGAGCATCTGGTAATCACAAGACGCAATAAAAAGCCCTTCTTTTTTATTAAGAAATCTTTCTGCTAATAAACACGTACAAGCCTGACCTTCTGTGACATGGTCAAGAACAATAATCTCTGCTTGAGGGTAATCTTTCTTTATAACCTCCTCCAAATTATAGCGATGATAATGTTCCTCCAAACAAATAAAAATATGCTGGTCAGCTGCAGGAAATGATTTTTCAGCTGACAGGAACATTGGTTTGCCCATTACAGGGATAAACGGCTTCGGCAAATTATAAAGTTTCTGGAAAAATCGATTGCCCTTCCCGGCCATCGGAATAAGATTAATCATTAGCCACCTCATAGGCCTGTTGTCGGGACCCCTGCCGGGAGAAATATCTTGACCAAAACTGATACTCCATAAAATCCTCCGGTGTCCCCCAGCAAATAAATTTCTCAACTTCACACAAACATACACGAAGCCCATCGCGAACCATCGGATTATAAATCAAACTGCAGTATGCCTCATTTAAACCCGCATTGTTATCTGCCATGATTTCTTTAGCATATTTCTTAAAAGTCTGCCATTGATCTACATAATAAACCCCGGTCGAAGCATATTCGTTTAATCGGTTATTGGTAAAAGACTTCTTTTCTCTTAATTCGACCATCTCCATATTGGCGTTTGCCCTTAAATACGCATAGTACGTATCCCCCATTGAAGCGGGCTGGAACCCTTTAAAGACCGCAATCGCGCCTTCATACTGCGCGGCCTTTTGCAAAAACCCGCGGTAATCCCACTGCATGGTGAAATCACAATAAGTTAAGATTACCGGTTCTGATTTGTCAAAAATATAGTCGTCAGCCGATAATGCGCTGTATACCGGGCCTCCTTCATGCGGGTCAACCGGAACAATCTGATATCTACGCGAAACTTTCTTCAAAACGCTTAAGTACAGCACATCTTCTAAATGCTCTTTATTACAAATAAAAACAAACTCATCCTGAGGGGAAAACATCTGGACAACACGCTCAATCATGGACTTTCCGTTAATATCAATAAAAGGCTTAGGCGTAGTAAACCCCGCCTTTTGGAACCTTCTTGAATGACCAGCCATAGAAATGAGTATCTTCATAAAATATTGCGGTTTTAAATGTTGACAAACGGTTTCCAGTATTCCACCGAGGCCTTAATATCAGATATTACCCGGCTTTCGAAAGGTTCTCTTTCCCGGAAACTGAACTCAAAAAACAATATCACCTCTTCGACACCAGCCTTTTCCAACTCCTGCAGGAATTCTTCAGGAATAATCTTGCCGTTTTTATTTTTCTCCGGAATAAAAGGCCAGTGCCCCCCTTTATCCCTCAGTGTCTGCTTTAAATGGATCACCGGCGCCTCTTTGGCAAAAGCTCGTATCCATGCATAGGGATCGGTATCAGCAGGATTGTCTGAGGACACATCACCGTGATCCACATCAAGACAAAGTTTCATCGGAAGGGCTATATCCTGATTGACAATATAATGAACGCGTTTTGTTTCAACTATCGTCTCGCCCATTTCTCGAGGAATCGACATCGGCTCCCAGAGTAAGTAGTCCATCCCTTTTGATGCCGCATGATCCGCGATCTTTTTCCACCCTTCGACATTTTGTTGAAATCGTTGCTTTTTTATTTCCGGATCGGCATTATCTCTGACAGTTAAAATGCCAAAATGGCTCCCCATACTCTTAGCCCCGAGCGCCACACTGATATCAACATAGCGGCAGAACCAGTTCACCCAGTAATCCCTGATCTTTGCGTCAGGATGAGCTAGATGGTTCACCCGGGTAAAAGCGCTGGTAAATGTTTGCTCGATAACAACATTATGCTTTTTAGTCAGGGCATTAATTGTTGCTACCTGTTCATCAATGATTTCATCCGGCAATGACGGGTTGAGCAAATCAGCTGTGAACTGAATCTTTTTTAATCCAAAAATGTCCGCAACCAAAGGAATCCATTCCTGAGGGGATGAAAAACGGTTTAGGGCGAACCCTGTATTGATTCCTAAATTAACATTCATAAGGCATCCTCTATCTACTTCTTTTTTAAGTCCAAACCTTCCTGTATATATTCACGCATATTTTTAATGGATTGACGAAGGCCCTGGCCAGAAATGAATAATCCCGACGATCCGCCTACCAGGACATCACATCCTGCGGCTACCATTCTGGGGATATTTTCCCGATTCACATTTCCATCGACACAAATTTCTAAATCTAATTTGTCCTTCTTGCGCCATTGATCAAGTATTTCCACTTTTTTCAATGTCTGCGGAACGAGCTTCTGCCCCTTGTATCCCGGATTGACAGTCATAACCGAAACAACATCGACTTCGTCTATGACATATTCAATAGCATTCAAAGGCGTTGCAGGATTTAGAATAATTCCGGCCCGGAATCCTTTATGCTTGATGCTCATAAGGTCCCGATGCAAATTTCGGCATGCTTCATAGTGAATTGATAAAATGGCCCCTTCTTCCGCTTCGAAATTTCCCAGTATCCGTGACGGTTCCTCAACCATCAAATGATACTCCGGAAGGATACCGGTATTATTACGAATAACATTAATAATACTCGTCCCCAGACAATAATCCGGCGCAAAGAAACCATCCATAATATCGTAATGGATATAATCGATTTCTTCTTCCGCCAATATCTTCAGATCTTTCTCAAGGTGCATCCAATTCGCGCACATTATTGATGCGGATATTTTTATTTTTGTCTTAGTCATCATATCGCATCACATGCTTTCATTTGGTTTAACAAGAACCTTTAACCCCCGTTTATTTTTTACAACATCAAAAGCTTGATGGATCTCCTCCAAAGGAAACCTGTGCGTAATTAAATCAGCGACATTGATCTTATTTTGAACGATCAATTCCAGGGCATGTCGATGTTGTCGCGGGGTCGACCCATGAGAGCCTGTAACATAGGCTTCCCGGTAATGAATAAAATTGGAATCAACGGCGATCTTGGGGCTTCCCCCGGCCAATCCTCCGAACAAATTCACGCATCCCCTTTTTGAAACGATCCCTATAGCTTGTTCTTGCGCCTCCGGGCTCGGGCAGGCCGTAAAAATCGCATCGATCCCTTTTTGCTGTGTTAAGGTCATGACTCTAGCCTTCAGGTTTTCTTGCGATGTGTTAATCTCAACATCCGCCCGGGCTATTTCTGCCATGCGCAAACGGTCTTGATCAATATCACACATGACTGTTAATGCGGCCCCCCACGCTTTCGCTAATTTAATTAACAATATACCTACCGGGCCCGCGCCGAAAACAAGAACAGATTTGCCCTTTTGAAAAAAAGCCCGTTCTAATCCATTAATACAGCATCCTAGAGGCTCGGCGATAGTCGCAAAATCCGCTTCAAAACCTTTTGGAATCTTACAGATCGGCCCATATTTAACAACCACAGGTTCTAACAAACAATACTGGGCATAACCTCCGGAGAACTGATATCCCACAGCGTAATTATCATCACAACAATTCCCAATATCATTTAGGCACCATGGGCATTTCCCACAAGGGATATCTGCCCCAATAGCAACCCGGTCTCCTTCCTTGTATCTTTCAACACCTTTTCCTATCCCAACAATCTCACCAACCATTTCATGTCCGATAATCGCAGGATAAGAAACACGGTTATTGCCACTCACAAAAATTCGCAAATCTGAACCGCAAACGGCACAAGCCAAAACCTTTAATAATATTGTCCCTTCTTTAACCTGCGGAATCTCCGCATCCTTTACAGTCATCTTTCCCAAGCCTTCAACAAAGACGGCTCTCATATAATTTGTCAGCTCTTTATTCATAGCGTAAAAAGTAGTAAACCCTGTTGTTTTCTCTTATATAATTATTCACCGGCAAGTTAACATTCACTCTTCCGGCCGATTCAACAATCTCCGGTCGATATCTTCTGATATTCGACATAAAATCAAAATTTTTAAAAGCGTCCTGCATTTCTTTTTTATACTGTATTATTTCAGCATCCGACATCTCTTTACGATGATTTAATAACCAAAATCCGAATCCTTTTTTAAAAAGGTCATCTGTCAACTTAAACTCATTATCAGAATTAAAATGCTCAAACTTCTCGTCTGGCATGATAAACCTTAGAAACTGATCTTCATCCCAACTGAAAATATTGGCATATAACAAAATCCGATTGAGTATTTCTTGAGACGCTACATTATTCGAAAACGCATTAACTAATAATGTCGGCCTTTTGGTCAAAGCCGGAAAAATGAGATTTACAGCAATATCATCAGACACACAAATTGATTGTTTATCTTCGGCGTATTTCTCAAACGTTTTCAAACTCTCTTCAATGGTCACCATTCGCGGAGCGACTTGAGCGGCATGCAATCGGCAAAAGCGCAGTCCGGACGCCGCGACAAACAAGCTTATGGCAGCAACTCCAATCGTGACTAAAACCCAACGCGGCCGGACAAATAATTTATCGAACAGCATATGAATAGCTCCTATCACCTTTCTTTTCCATTCACTTCTCCGGGATAGCTGCTTATACGGCTGAGAGAAGAAATAAATGATCGGGATAAAATATAAATACCGTAGAAAATAAACCACAATACGAATCGTGAAAAGTTCCGGCTGAAAAAAGGAACCCAAAAGAATATGCAGATTCGACACACAAATCTCAACCAGGATTAAAATAAATATCGGCGTAAAACGGTAGATTAACTCATAATAATCCGCGCAAAATAACCTGATGACAATTAAAACAAGCGCTATCGGTAAGATATATGAAAAAGCGAATCCCCAGGCATTAACCAGGATCCCCGCCTGGGATGAAACCAAACCCATCCGAGCCGATACATCCTGATCTAATTCGGAGAAAAACACGAAACGTTTTAAAAGAACAGGTAACAGCACAATAAGAATCAGCGAGAAATTAGCTGCCAGTAATTTGAATATGCGTTTGAGATCAAACCTCTTATCCTTGAGATAACAAAGATAAATAAGGTAAAAAAACCAAAACATCACACCTGCGACAAAATTATACAGATACACGTAGATGTTTAACCCCCACATGACGCTCATCAGCATCAATTTTTTCTGTGTGGGCTTGCGATCTTTGGTCGAGAGATAGAATGTTAATATAAAGAAAAAAAATGTGAAACTCGGAGTAGGCGTACGGGTCAATTCCATCGGCGAAAGGCTTGCCCGGGAGATGGCTGCGGCAGGCATCTTCAGAACCTGAATGGCGTATGAAATAAGTGAAAAATTCGGAAAATGACTTACACCTAAGAATGCTAACAAAATCGACCACGCCTCATCAATATAACGCCGGAAAACCATAAAAATAAGCCAGAAGGCCATTATCGGAAAAACCGTATGCATCACAACCAGATATAGATCAATATTCGAAAAACAGATCCACTTGAAAATGCCTCCCTGAATGATCAACGTTAAAGCCGGAAAAAACGTGAACTGGCTCAGCCCCGGGTCAGTCATAGGAGCCGCGGGCAGCAAATTATGCAGGCTAAAATGATTGGCAAAGGGCAGATAACAATAAATCTCCTCCCAACTTGCCCGTGGAACATTAACCACCGAATACAAATGCGGCCATTGATCAGACATGAGGACAAGAAAGTCTTTCAACCCAAAAAGGACAAACAAAAGAAGCGAAAATCCTATATAAATTTTATTTTTTTTCATTTCCACCTCTGATTCTCTGGTACAATCCGGATATCTCCGTTTGCGAAAACTCATTTGCAATGTTTGTATGAATTTGATTTTGTGCACTATAGATATAATCCACTCGATATTTTTGCAAAATGATATTAGGATATTCATTGTATTCCTGAAAACGTTCCCTGATGAAGTCTCGGACCGCATACGGCTCGCAAGGGCCATGATGAAAAGCCAAGCCTAACCCATCGGTCTGCTGATTCTTTATCGGAATATCCATTGTTGATCCCGGGCCATTACGATGACAGACTTCTCGATACTTATCACCCGGACCCAAGACGCTCAATCGAAAATAATCAAGCACTTCATTTAACTCTCTTTGTTCCAAGACCTTAATCGCAATAAAACGATCCACCGCTTCCATGCTGGAAACGGATGATGTTATAATATTAGGCGCCAAAATATCACAATGTGTTCTGGAAACGACATGAAAGGGCAGCATTCTCTCATTTGACGATAGAACACACGGATATGACTGTTCATTCAAATAATCCACGACGTCCATCAGTGGCTTATCAAGCACGTAAAGATCTTTCCCTTGGTTCTCCCCCTTTTGCCATTGTTGCTGGAACACACCCGCCAATAAGAAAACGCCCATCCCATACACCGCTACTCGCGGGATCTTTGATTGCGATATCTTTTTCCATACAGAATTATCTCCAAGAAGTTTACACACATAATTCCAAATATAGAAAAAGACCATACCATAAAAGAATGCCGGAAAAATAACACCTAATCGTCTTTTAACTTGTGCGGGCTGCGGGATATTTATCAGAAATTGCAGTATTCCTGGAATGACCATTACAATAAAACATATAATTCCAAACACAATCAACAGAAGATTCCTTTTCTCCACAAAATAAAGGCGATACGCGTTAAAAACAGAACTCACCCTTTTCCATTGAAAACTCAAGAGCGCGTTGATACGCTCCCCACCATTTTTCTTCTCAATAAAAAATGGCAAGGTAATAACCCCCACAGGAAGAAAAACGAATATCAGTAAATTCTTCAGGGTATATTTCGCCCCGAACCAGGCCCAATGAGTCCGGATATTGGGTGACATTTTTGACATCCCTATCTTTAAAATATAGTCAGCCGGCAAGTATTGTTTTGACGCCAGATATATCACGACAAAGGGAACGGTAAAAATGACGTACCACATAAACGTCAAAAGATAATGTTTCCTGTGCGTTGGATAAAGGAAGAACAATATAAATAAATAACACGACAGGGCCATGGCAATAACAAAAAAGTTGGAATAGTAAATATAGAAATTCAATGCCCCCATGAGGCCTATCCAAAAACAGCTTTTTTTGTTCTGAATTAGGGGGTCTTTAAAAAGATATAGCAGAAAGAGGAAGAAAAAATGCAGGGTTAGTGCCGGGGCGATAAAACGAGTGAAATCCGTGGCGCGATTCTGAAACAACACAAAGGCAACAATCAATAGACTCCAATGCGGAGGAATATCCGCCGCCCGTAAAACTTTATACATCACAATAAAAGCCAAAGCCGCAAAAATATGAATCAAGATCAAACATTCATCGTTGTTTCCCCGAGCCAGGATTAAAAACAACCCTCCTAATAATTTCGGCCCCAAAGGTGTCGGCTGCATAACGTCGCGGTTTTCATAAATATAATCATCACCCCAAAAAGCATTCTTAAAATCATAAACCCCTCTAAATCCGGGGAAGTAAACAAGATTTTCCTCAATATCATCATACTTGTCCCGACCGGGAGTCGAGATCGCTAAGACACCACTTTGATATTCCTGATAATTCTTCGATATAAATCCCGCTTCTTTTCCGACAAAAATTCCAACAATAAGGGAAAAACACAAGCTGAGAAATAAAAGATCTAACATCTTCTTATTCAGCATACTCTGTGTTCCTCCCTCTGGGCTTGTTTTGGTTTTGTCCATATACAATAAAAATTATTGCACACATGATTTTGAATCCGCATATGTTCAAACGCCTTGTACCAGTCATTATTCTGACAATTAGGTTTAGGGAACACCGGATGTTTAAATGGCGTCAATTCTATACAGAAAAAAGCCTCACTGGAGCCCACAAATTTTATCCGGCTCTGTTGAACCAGCCTTTGCAGCCATTTGCGATCCCAATTATTATAGGTCTTATCATTTTCAAAAAACTTTAAATCATCTTCATCCATGAGGCATAAGTAAGGTGTTGGCAAATTACTAATGACGCCATAATGCCTGTCATCCAATGGCCTCACTGACAACCCTGACAAAGTAACATTCATATCCTTCTCATCAAAAGCTTCTAAAAGGGCCGGGTGACCATAACGAAAAGCAATATCAACCAACTGATCATTCTCAACCTCGCCTCCTCGTTTTAAAACATCTAATTCATGTGATTCAAGAATCTTATCCGTATCTACCCGGGGATGAGCCGCAGCCAAACAAATCCCCTTTCCCGCAATTAATTTCACAGCATTAAATAATGATGCATTTCCGAAAATCGTATCGGAAGGAGTCATAACAAATAACGACCGCTCCCGCACAACCTTTCTCACATGTTGCAAAAGGGCTTGATAGGTAATATCTTCCGTATCTTCTAAAGGTATAATATTCAGCTTCACATACTTATTTAACTTCTCAAGAATCTCTTGATAAAATTCAGAAGAGAAAGACTGATCACCTTTCTTGGTATATAGATCCCACTCTATAATGTAATCTTCTGAATATAAAGCCGGGATATTACTTTCCTGCAAAAGTGACGGGACAACATAAGAAAAAAACAAATCAACGTAACTTCCCCAGGCCACTGTAATAAAACGCATTCTTTTGTTATCCCAGCTCACTCTCTCCCCTTTTAAGAAACACTTCTTTTCAATTTTCTTCTGCCGGGAATCCTTCATTTGATCAATCTTTAGCCGGACAAATTCACGGTTAAAATAGTAACAAAAAATCTCTTTCACGCCCCCTTCAGATAATCTCTGTTTAAAATATTTCGTAAAATCTCGCGTGATCATCGTTTTCTTCTCCACATAAAACAAAATGCATTACACAAGTAATTTTGCAGGAGCCTGTTTTTTGGTTCTAAAAAAACATCGTTATATAGCAGATTATCTTTTAAGGGTGTTTGTTTTTCCTGATCGGATGTTATATCAACAAAAAAGGTCATATCACTTGACCCGGAAGCCTTGTAACGGTTGCTCTTAATCAGCTTCCTTAACCACAATCTATCCCACTGATTAATAATTCTACAAGATTTAAAAAACTGCAGATCACTCTTGTGAAAATCAGCAACCATTACGGGAGGAAGATTATTAATTACCGAATACAGATTGTCATCAATTTGACGGATTGCTATTCCCGCGTGAGAAATGTTCTTACTAACATCATCAAAACAGCTGCGAAAAGAATGATGCCCGTAGGAAAAAAGCAGATCAACCAATTCATCATTCTCAATGGTCCGTTTGTATTCCTTCAAATCATTAAATTCCTGGGATTGACGAATGGCTTCCCGGCTCATACGCGCGTAGCTGGTGCCCAAACACATATTATTTTTTCCTTCAATCATCTTAATGGCATGGTAAAGCGATTTATTCCCGAAGAAATTATCCGGCATGGCCTGAACACTAATGGCATTCTCATCTAGGCATTTCCCAATATGCTTTATTAACGCCGTGACTAAAATATCATTCTTGTCAACCGTTGACATATCATATTCTACGAAAGATATACTCATACAATTCGTCACTTGGGGTAATGCCGATAAACGTTGTTCAATTTGCCCTTTATGTTCTGCCTTTTTTGTATAAATGACTAATTCGACCTTATAACCTTCACTGACTAAACGGGGAATATTCCCCTCTTGCATAAAACCCGGAATGATATAATCAAAAAACATTTCGATATAATCACCCCAAACCGGGCTAAAAAGATTAATTTTTTTCTTTCCTTGATAAATCGATCGTTTTGAATCATCAATAATAGCCCGGTCAAAAACATGATAGATTTTTGAAAGACACTTCGCCTTAAACAATCTATATCTACGGGGAAGCCCTTTTGTGATTTTTGTTAAAAACTTATTATTTTTCATAACAAACACTTAAAGTGGTTAACATTTAGCACCGTCATTCCCGCATATACGGGGTGACCCCCGCTAACGGCAGGCGAGAATGACAGCTGTTTTGCTACTAAAGTTCATTTAAAGCCAATTCGCAAATCTCTCTTGTCAGATTCGAAGTTAAAAAGTTCCCTTTCCTTGCCTCAATAAAAAATTCATCTGTCCTATGCGCTTCATCAATTTTATACATAATTTCACGCACCTTTTCATTCTTCGGTAAAAATCTGACGGGGATACGGACCTGCCCCCCTTTTGTCCCTTCAATAGAAGGAATGGTGTTATGAGTATATTCAATTAAGTCCCAATTGTCGTAATACCATGAGCCCGCATATGCTTTAATATAATATTCCAGAGTAATGGTGTTGCGCTTATCTCCCAAGATCCGCAAACAAAACTCGGCTGAACGTTTAATATCATCAACTTCTGCTTCCGGTTGACAAAGAATCATATTCGCGTGTATCGGCATATCCATCATACGCGTCCGCTTAAGAAACTCATCAATAGTTTTTGTCGTTTGGCCTTTGCGGATTTTCTTGAGCAATGAATCTGAATAAGCTTCAATACCACAGGAAAGCTTTCGAAAACCCGCCTCTTTCATAATAGCCAACCTTTCATCGTCATAATGATTAATCCGTGATGTTGCCACAAAGGTCACCCCTAAATTCTCTTTAATCGCCAGTCGGCACCATTCCATTGTCCGCTCTTTATCATGACAGGCATTATCATCATGAAAATAAATCGTTTTAGTTTCCGGCAATTGCCGCATGACTTTTTTAATGATTTCAATCAAGGCCCTGGGTTCAATAGTATTGACCTTTGCGCCTGATGGACAGGCTTCACGGACAAAACGCGTTGTTGAACAGAATTTACATCCTTGCGGGCAATAATTTGTAATATAAAGATTCACACAATTGCGGCTCAAGCTATTTTCCGATACGCTTTCGTTCCTTTTCCAATATTCCGGAATACGCAATTCGGAGAAATCAATATTCGCGGCCTTACTTAATTCTTCGGGCGTTAAAACAGTTGAATAGGAATAATTCCTGGCAAGAGTACTCGGGGGAAGATGCATTTCATGTTTACCATCAAGGAAATATTCTAATGCCTTTTCCCCTTCACCTAAAATAATATAATCCGCTAACTTCATATTAAAAAATAAATGGTAATTATATGTCGCCTCAACGCCCCCCAGAATAATCGTTGATTCCGGGAACATCTTCTGTACAAAACGGATCAAAGCGATGTCATTATGCAGATTATCCTTCGTTGGACAAAAACCATAAATATCAAACCGCTCATGCTTTTTCAAAAATCCTAAAGGTTCATCTAAGTTCGGATCCAAGATAGTCACATCATGTTTTCCCTTCAGCCAATGACGCATCCGGTATAATCCCATCGGAGGCGACAGATAATAGCCTAAAACATAAGGTGAATTCGTCCAGGATGAGATAAGTAAAACTTTTTTACGCATTTTTCAACTCCAATTCATATGAGAACATTTCAGGATACTTTTTAAGAAATTTTAACCCGATTGGGGTGCCAATACCATAAGACCAGTTCCCCGGTTCAAATAACTGGAAATATTTATCTAACAGCTCCCTGTCAGCATCACTGAACTCAAATGTTCCATCCAGCCGAGCCATCATCTCTTGCGTCACATCCAGAATATCCTCGGAGCTGTTATTTTCCGGAGAAATATTCTGTTCTGCGAATTTCCAACTGTTTAAATATTCCCTTTCCCTCTTGTCTTTTAAAAAAAATCGATAGGGGATGATTTTTTGTGTTTCTTTCTGACGAATGATTTTTGGTATATATACATTCGTCTTCCCCCACGGAATATGGCCGACGGGCATAAAATTTGTTCCGATTCGCGGCACATCAAAAATAATGGCAACATCACTCATGCCGGACGTCGTCCCTAAATGAAATCGGGCTTTTGCCGACAAGTAGATATCCAAGAAGGCGCACTGATCTTCAGAAACGGAATAATCAATGATTTTTGGATCACCTAAATCAATTTTCTTTTGAACAACAGAACCCAGCCTGATCACATATCCCCCCTGTTGTGAAATATATTGACAGGCTGCCGTATAGGAGTCGATATCAGCGTTTCTGGAATCATGATAACGCCAATCTTTTTCCGGAAACATTGTACTAAGATACGCATTGTCGCGGACAAAGAGTGAAACAAACCAGTCCTTTTCTCCAATACCTAACTTTCTTAAATAGGACTGCCCCCTTAGTTCTTCCTCTGGTGTAAATGTCAACACCTTATGAGAATCTTGATAGACGGGATATTCATTGCTCCTCATGGGCAAATCCTGAAAAAATGCCGTCTTTTGAAACAACGGCAGACAAATTTGCCACATTTTAAATAGAAAATCATTCTCAACAATTCGTAAATGGATTTTAAACATCTTCAGCAGCTGCTGATTACATGGTTTCCCGGAGATGAAAATATAAAAATGTTTATCCGGAATCTCCCCGCTTTGTAGACGTCGAAGGAATAAGTCAGTATTGAGAGCCAAATGACCTAAACGGTGAAAATAAATATTGCCGATTTTAATTGAACAAAAAGGTTTGAGACAAAATAATACCGCAATGACGACACATCCCATTCCTTTAATCAAAATTTGAGGAATATTTTTGACCAAACTTTTCATACTGCGCGTCACCCATTTACCATGCATTTATCAAAAAACTCTTTCGCCGCGGCAAACTCTTCACAGGTTTGATACCCAACAGACGCCTCCGAAACAATAAAACCTGAATATCCAATTTGCTTTAACAAACCTAAAAGATATCGATTATGTTCAGGTGTATGATGGATCGGCGTATGCCACATGTTCGAACCAAAAGTGTAACCGGTTAAGTGAAAATATCCCGCTCGTTTAAGGATAGGAATAAAAGCCTCTTCGTAAAAACCGCAGCATTCCATTTGCGCATGCTCTAAATCAAAACAGAACCCAATGTCAAACCTTTGAACAAATTTGACGATTTCGTTCGCCCCAATCGTATTCTCAATATACATAGGAACGGCATGCTTTTGAAAAGCCTTTACAATACCTTCCCATTCATCCAACCAATAAATATTATGCAACACCGCCGCTTCAGGTTTTAATAATGCAACTAAATCATACATTTCAGAAAGACCCGTCCCATCGTTAGGAGCATGAACTGTATAGCGCAAAGGAAATTGTTTGCAGGTTTTAATAATACCCGGAACATCCTCAAGGATATCCTTTGACAAATACAATTCAACGGCCTTGATATCCGCTTTAACGATATCAGTTAATATTCTTTCTTCCGGAGCACATTTTGCTGTTAAGATCATGCCGCGCCATTCCTTCTCTTATATAAAATTATGATGCTCTGGAGGATTCATAACATCCCACAAAAACTTATTAATATAATCCTGCCGGCAACCGACCGTACAATCACAATGGACATCAACATTATCAACAACATCTTTCTGAACGTTCCAATAATGATCGCCTTTAATGATGTCATAATATGATTCTTTATGAATGTCTCCCATACAGAAACGCTCCTTACCAAAGAATGGTCCGCAAGGATACATTCTTCCATTTCCGCTAATTTGCCCTAAAAAGGGAGTTCCGTAACAAATATCATATTTACGCACACCGCCTTTATAAACATCCGTATCACCCAAGATATTTATCTTGTTCCACTTAACCTGAACATAATAATCATCCGTCGTGAAGGTCTCCGCTTTTTTCAGGTCTTCGGTCGCCCTGGCATATTGTGTGTGATCAATGCCAATCTCTTTATATTCGGTATCAGAACATTGTTTAATTTGCAGATAATCAAAACCCACTTCTCGTCCCAGTTCAGCCAACTTGATAATTTGATCAAAATTTTCCGGGATCAAAACCATCTGGATCCCTAACGTACAGGCATAATTATTTTCTTTACGTACCTTAACTAACGCTTTCATCTTTTCAACAAGCAGATCAAAATTATCCCCCTTACTTTGATGAATCTTTGAGAATCCTTCCCTGTCACCGGCACTTAAATTAATGCGCAAAAACGTTAAATGCTTAAGCATATCATCCGCGCGGTCCAGATCAAGACGCACCCCATTGGTAGCAATGCCGATATCAATGTTGTTTTGTTTTCCAATAACGATCGCGTCATACATCGCCGGATTAAGCGTTGGTTCTCCATCGCCAATAAAACCGATACTGCGGACCTCTAACCGCCCACAATCTTCAATGAAACGCAATAAGGCATCAGGCTGAATCATGGCCCCTTTCTGCATTCCTTGAGTCACTCCGATACAATAGACACAGGCAATATTACAAAACTTGGTTAAACCCATATCAATATGGATCGGGGCAATCCGTTCTCCGCGCTTCCAGGCATTTATGCGTTCAAGATGATAAAGCATCTTATGTCCATCTAGACGGAATTTTTCTTTCTTATTTTTATACGTATGCCCTGTATATTGATTAGGAAGTTTCTCGCCCTGCCCGAGGGTTTCTTGCAACTTATCTAATTGCGAGCGATCAACTATTTTCTTGCCAGTGCGAAGTTTATGTCCCGCATGTTTGACAATACTTATATCTTCCGGGATTTCTGTCACATTGTTTTCATTAACATCTGTTGCGCTTTTTTCTTTACTAGTCATTTTTGACTCCTTTTAGCTGAAATTATAAAGGCAGTTTTCCTGCTGTCCAAATTTGAAACTGTCTCTGCTCCAACAGTTCTGATTTTGATTGTTGACCTGAAGAGATCTTTAACATCAAAGAAAGCAATTCATCTCCTAATCCATCCAAAGAGACATCTTGATCCATTAAAAGCCCGGCATTAAAATCCAGGTCATCATTAAGTTTTTGAAATAATTCTGTTCGTGTCGCAACTTTGATCACCGGACAAATAGCATTTCCTGTCGGCGTCCCTTGCCCTGTTGAGAAAAGAACCATGTTCGCCCCGGACGCAACCATCCCTGTAACAGATTCCAAATCCCCCCCGGGGCCCTGCATAATCGTTAACCCTTGCTTAGTTACAGGATCGGCATAGTCTATCACATCTTCAATAACCGTAGATCCCCCCTTCAAAACAGCCCCAAGGCTTTTCATATACTTATTAATCAATCCCCCTTCAATATTCTTGGGAACTAAATTTCCATCTAACGTTAAATGCAACCTTCTCGCTAAATCTTCATACCAATCCAGGGCTTGCTGGAATTTTTGTGCGATTTCTAAGCTGCGAAAACGAGACAGCAACATAGAATACGTCCCCAGCATCTCGGGAATTTCACTTAAGATGACTCGCCCTTTCCCCCAGACCACTTTATCAACAACACGGCCTATCAAAGGATTTGCTGTAATACCAGAAAATGTGTCTGATGCGCCGCATTCTGTTCCGACAATAAGTTTTTCTAATAAGCATGCTTGCCGGTCAATATTGGAAACTTTTTTTAACCGGGAAAGAATGATCTCACAGGCTTTTTGTCGCGTCTTGGCAACGCCTCCTGATTCCTCAACGGTCATCCAATCAATAGGTTTCACACTGTCATGCTCAAACTTTGCCAAATACGAAGAAACTTTTTCGTAATTGGTTTGTTCACAGCCTAAATCTAAAATAAAACAGCCACACACATTAGGATGCCGGACATACCCTTCAATCACTTTCAGCAACCGATCGATAGATATTGTAGAGTCACATCCGCATCCTTCAGTATGCGATAAAGCCAGAACACCGTCTAAATTTGAATAGTCATCAAGAGTTGTCTTTTTATGTATTAACTTCTCAATCTGCTGTGCTGTTTGGCTCGCACACATTGATGTGGGGATAACAAGATAAAAATTCCTCGTTCCCACACGTCCATCAGAGCGAATATATCCTTGAAATGTTTTTTGAATATATTTCTCTATATATTCAGTTTTCCGGGGATCCTGAAAGTCTTCCTCAAAACTATCCGGGATTTCAGGAACGACATTCATCCCGTTCACCAATGCCCCTTTTTGAATTCCTTTAGATTTCCCAAAAGCATAGCCATACTGATAAACATACTCACCCTCAGGAGAGTCACAAACAGCAAAACGTTGCCCTTTTTTGATGTCTTGCTGAATCTCGATCATGTCATTCCGAAATGACAAAAGGCTTCCTTTAAGGATCTCCTGCTTAGCAACGGCAACCGTGTCATTTTGCTCGTCAATAATAATACTCAATTGATTTGCGTCTTCTTTTTTTAAAGTCGTACTCATTATTATTTCAACGGTTCCACAGGATTAATAATCATGTTATCTGAAAATTCTTTGCGATCTAAGAAAGGATAGAGATCTTCTAAAGGTTTAGAAATAATTGTTCCGTCAGGTTTCTTTAACGAAGACACCCGTGGCATTAAAGGTTGATCCGGCGGCATCATAATTTCACAAAGAAATGGCCCGGGTTCCTGAAGGATCGCGTTTATTTTGTCATGCAGATCATCATGATTAACAATACGGTCCGCTTTCAACCCATAGGCCCGTGCTAACTTCACCATATCCGGTGTCCCCACCCCGCTCGAGGGATCAGACCCCACAAAACGGCCGAAATGATTCTGCTGCATTAACTTAATAGTAAGGTATCCCTGATTGTTTAAAACAAAAAGAATAATGGGCAACTGATATTGAACTAGGGTTTGCAATTCCTGAATATTCATCTGTAAACCGCCATCACCACTAATACATATAGTTTTACGTAATCCCCCGCCGTAACATGCGCCAATAGCTCCCGGCAGCCCATATCCCATCGACGCATGGCCACTGGACGTGAAAAGGCGTTGCCCTTTCTTCACATGAAATGTCTGCATCGTACACGTAAAACTTGTCCCCATATCCGTTACAACAATTGCCTTCTCCCTTAACTTCCGGGATAAGACATCAACGAAATAAAATGAATTCACATAACCTTTTTGGCCCTTATATTCCGGCAGAACAATGGGATACTTCTTTTTCCATCCTTGACATCTCTTTACCCATTCCGCGACATCAATTGAAAAATCATTTGCATCGATTCTTTCTATCAGATGAACGATAAAGTCTTTTGCCTTCATCTTTATTGGTAAATCCGGCTTTACCGATTCTTTTTTCAACTCAGCATGATCAACATCAACAACAATACGCTTTGCCTCGCGGGCAAAAGTTTTAAAATTGTACCCAACCTGAGGCACCGACATCCGCGAACCAATAATCAGCAACAAATCAGAATTCTGAACCGTAAAATTACCTGCCCGACTACCCATAATCCCGCTGCGTCCGATATAAAGGTCATGATCCGTCGGGATTAAATCACTGGCTGTCCAGGAAGAAATAACCGGCACGCCTAATTTCTCAACAAGCTGAATAAATTCTTTTTCTGCCTTTGATAAACGCACGCCATATCCACAAATCAATACAGGACGCTCAGCCTGCTTTAACATGTTCAAACATTCATCAATATGAGGTTCTTTATTCTTTTCTCCGCGATCAGGATATTCTCTTTGGGCCTCAAAAGGGGTCAACTCATCAACTCGCACCAATTGACTTTGCACATCTAAGGGGATATCCAACCAAACCGGCCCGGGCCGGCCGGTCGCAGCCAGATAAATCGCCTTTTCTAAATGATATCTAATTGTCTCCGGCACTGTAACAGTAACGGCATATTTGGTAACAGGCTTCATCAGGTTGACAATGTCCGATTCCTGAATACCGAACTGTCGCAAACCTGTTCCATCTAACAACGTATTTGTTGTCACTTGTCCGGATATAAAAATAGACGGTATAGAATCAATCCATGCCCCACAAACACCGGTTAAAGCGTTTGTCCCTCCGGGGCCGGAAGTCACTAAAGCGCAGCCTGGTTTCCCTGATATTCGCGCGTAACCTTCCGCAGCCATTGCCGCCGCTTGCTCATGATAAACGGCAACGTAATTCAATTTTTCGTTTTTCCCTACCGCGTCAACCAAATGCATCGCCCCTCCACCAGATACCGCGAAAATATCGCGGATGCCCAACTCCTGAATTCTTGAAAAAACATAATCCGCAACTCGCGACACTCTTTTTTCCCTTTCTATAATTAAAAAAACTACGCCTCTTTGATCTTTTCTTTTAACTTCCCTTCGAAAAGTCCCATACGACATGATGCCCCCAACTTCCAAGAAAGAATATTCTTGAAACATTCTAGGCTCTTGGGTAATCACGGATATCAATGCGTCATCTGACGGCCGATAGTCTTTGAGCGGCCCTCGAATAACGGTAAAGGTACAATCAAAAAATTTCTCCTGGATGGCCTCCCCTTCCCCGGGAATTCTTAATTTCAAACACGCCTCTGGATCCTGCACCATATTGTCTTTGCCTTCATAGGATTTTCCTGCCCGTCCATACGCATCTTTTAGCCGAACTAAATCTGTTTTATGTGGAGGTGATTCAATCTCCATAACCCAAATTCCGTTCTCGGATTGAGGACTAACTGGTAATGGATTAAAGGCCTCCGTGCTATGAAAAGTATTTTTCTCGATACACACGCCATCCATTGCTTTCAAAGTTATATCACCCTCCAACTGATGGAACACGGCTTGTCCGGATAATAAAATCAAGGATGTCCTTTTTTTCGGATGGCAATGCATGGATGTCTTGCGCTTTCGGACAATGTGAAGAATCCAAATAGCAACGTGTTCATTCTCAAAAGCGAGATATTCATATCCCCAAGGTTTTTTGACGATGACCTTCTCATAATCACAAGGTTCTG
Organism: Candidatus Omnitrophota bacterium; assembly: GCA_023139575.1. GTDB lineage: Bacteria > Omnitrophota > Gorgyraeia > Zapsychrales > JANLHA01 > JAGLNJ01. The sequence continues at coordinate 23,453 of JAGLNJ010000035.1, forward strand.
ACGCCAAGAGCTGTTTTGAATCCCTCGCGATGTCTCCATCAAATTCCTGCTCGGAAACTTTATAAATCATAGAATACTCTCCATAAGAAACATTAACTCTTATTTAAAAGTTCCAACACGGCTTTCATAAAATCACCATTATTTCGATAATGCGGAGCCGTAACAAGGTTTCCATCAACAACAACATCTTCTTCCAAATATTCTGCTCCCGCATTCCTTACATCATCAGCGGTTGAAATATATGCTGTTGCCTTTTTTCCTTTCATGATCCCCGCTGATATGCAAAGCCATGGGCCATGACAAATAGCCGCGACAATTTTACCGGCATCATACATGTCTTTGATAAATTGAAGCACTTCTTTACGAAGGCGCAATCTATCTGGCGCTTCAAAACCGCCAGGCAAAATAACTAAATCAAAATTTTTAACGTCTAAATCATTAGTGTCCATCGTCACACGAGCAGGAACACCGTATTTTCCAAATACCGCCATTTTATCCGGTGTCGCGACCTCAACACGAATTCCTTCTTCAAGTAATCGATAGTAGGGATATGTGAACTCTTCATCCTGAAAATTTTGCGCAGTAATAATAACAGCTCGTTTCATTTTTACTCCTCCTTAAATATCACCTATTAGCCCCTCCCCCTTGTGGAGGCGGGATAGCTTCAACTTCCTCTGTCATTAAAAACGGAGCGAAGCCATCTTGTTAAGACTCTTATAAACCATCAAACCCTCAAATACCCCGCCTGCTCACTACAGAGCCAATCTTTCACTAAAACATCAAACGATTTCTCTGCAGAATAGGGATCATACGTTTTCATATTAATCAATTCCATCAATCGAATATCATTTGTGCCGCAGCAATGAGAGGGGCCCAAGAATTTAAAATAATCATTCGCCCCGGTTCCAATGAATTTTACGTTAAGATTCTGCAGAATTACATCATTGCGCACTTGTTCAATCGCCCGATAAACCAAAAAATTAATGATGGAAAAAACAACCGGTATCAAACCTGTTGTGCTCATTCCCGCCGCAATACCAATTGTTCCCTGCTCCATAATCCCGCAATTAATGATCCGCTTTGGAAACTCTTCTTTCAACTGATTAATAACACCAAAACCCGTATCGCAAATTAAAAGATGATACCTCTCATCTTCCCGAAAATACGTCACAATTTGGTCAAGCACTTCCCTTCTATAATCTTGTTCAATTTCCATAAGTCGCCCCCCCTTCCAGTTCCTCTGGCGTTGGTAAGCGGAAATGAAACTTGGCAACATTTTCCATGCACTTCAATCCATATCCTTTTATTGTAGAAGCAATGATCGCTTTGGGCTGATCTCCGGAAGACACTTTACTTTTCTCAATACACGAGGCAAGCACTTCGGCATCGTGTCCGGGACAAACAATGGGGCTCAATCCAAAACCTTCCAATTTTTTAATCAAATCCTCTTCCTCAATATCTAAAACATTATCAATAAAATCCATCGCTTGCAGACGGTTTTTATCAACAATAATAATCAAATGATCTAATGTATATTTTGCCGCGAACTGAAGCGCCTCCCAACACGACCCTTCCTGAAATTCTCCATCACCAATAATACAATACGTATATGTATCTTTTTCCTGACATTTTGCACCATAAGCCATTCCCACAGCGATGGGCAAACCATGGCCTAAGGAACCGCACCCCGCCTCAATACCATATTCCAGTCGTCGATCCATACAACCCAGTAATGTGCTTTCGGGCGTATAGAACCCCTCCCATTCTTCTTTCGGCAGCATGCCGATATCCGCTAAGATGGCATAAAGTCCATAACACCCGTGGGCCTTGGAAAAAACCAGCCGATCCCTATCTTCCCAATAGGGATTTTCAGGGTCAATGGACATGCAGTCATAATATAAAGCCACGAGAATATCAATACATGACATTGAAGGGGCAATATGACCCGCTTTGTTCGCAACAGAAACTCTTAACACCTCATCACGAATAAAATTCGCCTTAGCTTTTAATTCTTTAACCTGAATCATAACTAACCCTTTTTATAAAATGACTTAATATTATCTATCATAAAATCAACTTGCTCCGGCCCAAGATGCTGATGCACCGGCAAGGAAATAATCTCAGCCGCGTGTTTCTCGCAAACCGGAAAACCACCCTTTTTATAACCAAGGCGCGCGGCGCATTTCTGCAAATGAAGCGGGATCGGGTAGTGAACCTTTGCCTCAATTTCTTTATCAACCAGATGCTTCTGCAATGCATCCCGGTCTTCGACCCGCAGCATATAGAGATGATAATTCTGACGGACCTTCGGATCCCGAATGGGGACTGTTACTTGCTTCACATTTTTTAATCCTTCATCAATTTGTGCCGCGTTTGCAATACGGGCGTCAGTGATCGCCGGCACTTGAGGAAAAAGCCTTAAAGCGATGACCGCCTGAAAAGTATCCATACGGCTGTTCACCCCGTAAATATCCACCTCATCCCTGGTTGCCAAACCGTGATTGCGCAAAAGCCGCAGCTTATCATTTAACGCCCCATCATTGGTGATGATCATCCCGGCATCTGACCAGACATTCAAATTCTTTAAGGGATGAAAACTGAACGACCCTGTATCCCCGAAAGATCCGGCTTTTTTTCCGTCAATAGACGCGTCGATCCCGCAGCAGGAATCCTCAACGACTTTAAGATTATGCTTTTCAGCTATGGCCAGAATCCTTTCCATATCCGGGGCATTTCCCGTAAACCATATCGGAACGATCGCCTTTGTTTTATCAGTGATAACCTTCTCGATCTGATCACAGTCGATGAGAAATTCTTCAGTAGAATCGACAAACACCGGACGGGCCCCCGTTGCCGCAATCGCCCCGTGTGTGGCAATGAATGTTTCGACACAAGTGATCACTTCATCACCCGGCCCGATCCCTAAAGCCTTCATCGAGAGGATCAGCGCGTCAGTGCCGGAATTAACACCGATAGCATGTTTTACGCCCGTGAAGGCCGCGAATTTACTTTCAAATTCCTCAAGCTTCGCCCCAAGGGTAAAATCCCCCGTCTTGACAAAATCTTTAACATCGTTCAAATAACCGTCAATGTCGGCGAATTGTGGTTCTAAATATGAATACGGCACCCTCATTTATTTCTTCCTTTCTAAAATTAAATAATCAAGATACAGTGTTTATTTTAACTCTACGAATAAAATTCTTTTATGCATTCAACCACATACTTCAACTGCTCGACAGTCAGGCCGTGATATATAGGCAGACTCATTATCTTTTCAGTCTGGCCATCGGTTTGCAAAAATATCACCTTTTCATAACCCAACTCTTTGGCCGCCGGTTGCATGTGTATCGGAACAGGATAATGAATCTTTGTATCAACACCCTTTTCAGTTAAAAAAGCCATCAATTCTTCCCGACGTTCAACTTGCACAACAAACGTATGATAAACACTTTTTTCATATGGTTTATCAATTGGAAAATGCACTTGCGAAATATTGGCAAGCGAATCCTGATAAAACTTGGCATTTTCTCTACGGATTCTGGTCCACTCTTCGATATGATCCATTTTAATCAGAAGCACCGCCGCCTGAATGGAATCCAGCCGGGAATTATTACTCCAAACAACACATTCATTACGGCCTTTAAACCCGTTATTGCGGTAAATGCGTAGCCGCTCATAATATTCTTTATTATTTGTCGTGACAATACCTCCGTCACCGCAGGCGTTAAGGGTCTTCAACGGATGAAGGCTATAGCATCCCATATCACCGATAGACCCCACCCTTTTGCCGTGATATTCAGCACAAACCGCCTGCGCGCAGTCCTCCACCACAAAAAGTTTATGCTTCTTGGCTATATCCATAATGGAACCCATATCCGCCGGATGGCCCGTTAAATGGACCGGCATGATGGCCTTTGTCCGGGGCGTGATGGCAGCCTCAATCAAATCGGGATCGATATTATAATCCTCCCTGATGTCAACAAAAACCGGCTTGGCCCCGACCAGAACGATGCTTGTTGCTGTCGTGGCAAAAGAATTCGGCGCCGTGATCACTTCATCCCCGGGCCCGGCACCCAAGACCTTAAGAGCCAGCATAAGCGCGTCCGTACCTGAATTTAAGCCCACCGCATATCTGGTGTGACAAAGTTCGGCAAAACGCCGTTCAAATTCCTCAACGTGCGGGCCCAGGATAAATTGGCCGGTATCCAAAACCTGCTCCATCGCTTCCAACAGCTCACCTTTAATATCCGCATGTTGATCGATTAGATTTATATAGGGAACTTTCATTGCAGATTGATCTCCTGCATGGTTTTTATATTGTAATATCGATTATTGCCCATGGGATCAGGAATCTTATTCGCATTAAAAGCGTCTTTCAAATCTTTGATCGCGTCTTCAATACTGCGCCGCGGTTCAAATCCCAATTCACTCTTTATTTTTTGTGATGAAACGTGGTAAGAGCGGTTATCATCTGAGGTAACTGTTTTGATCAAAACATCGGTTCCCAAGGTCTTTTTAACCATCCGCGCGATATCGCTCACCGTGTGATTTTCATAACCGGCGTTATAGATCTTTTTATGTATTGCTGCGTCAGAATATTCCAGCATTTTGATATAAAGATCGGTAATGTCCCCGATGTGAATATTCGGCCGGGTTTGCGCCCCGCCGAAAACAGTAATTTCTCCCTTATTAACGGCATGATTCGTCAAAATATTGACCGTCAAATCCAGACGCAGGCGCGGAGAATAACCACAAACAGTAGCCGGGCGCAATGTCACAACGATAAAATCATTGGTGGCCTCTTTTTGCAGAACCTCTTCGCATAAGGCCTTATATTTCGAGTAATCCGTCAAAGGCTTCAAAGGCAAGTCCTCTGTCACATCGGTCGTATCTTTTATGCCATAGACGCTGGAACTGGACGCATAAATAAACCGTTTCACTTTATTCTTTTTCGAAATATCCACCAGCGAAATGAAGGCGTCATAGTTAATGGTCTTTCCCAAGTCGGGATTCAGCTCAAAGCTCGGATCATTAGAGATACAGGCGAGGTGAATGACCGCGTCGGACCCGGGGATTTCTTTCTCTAAAAGAGCAACATCACGAATATCTCCCTTGATCTGGACCAAGTTTGGATGTTCTTTGACTTCGTCCAGGACATCTTCGCCATACATATACAGATCCAAAACCTTCACGCAATAGCCGGCCTTTAACAACTTGGGCACCAGAATGGCCCCGACATAACCGGCGCCACCGGTAATAAAGACGTTTTTCAACTTCTCATTCATGCCATAATCCTTTCTATTTGAATAAACGTGTAATAAATTTTGTTAAATCGACATTTTTAACCGGCTCGCGGTTACAAACAATCTGCACGGCAAGTGAACCAACGGCATTACCGATAAAAGAAATCAAATCCTGGGGCAAACCGGCCGCGAAACAGGGCGAGACATAGGCAAAAAACGCGTCTCCCGCACCGACGGCATCAATGACCCGGTAGGAAAAGGCCGGTGTTTCATGATAGCCGCTCTCCCTGGAATAACATAATGAGCCGTATGGGCCGCGGGTGGCGATCATTTGATCACAGCCGAAATTCTGATATACATTTTTCAGAAGTTGCCGTATCTCACTGTATTTGTCATGCGCCGCCAGCCGCAGTTCTCTTTCATCAATACACACACAATTTGCGGACGGATATTTTGTAATTAAATTAAACCCGGAGTTTGCGCTGTTTGTCTGAACATTCAAGGCCATGTATTTCGCCTTGGAACAAATGAGATTTATTATTTTTGGCGTTAACAGGCCATGGCCAAAATCAGAAACAATAACAGCATCATAATCCTTAATAACTTTTCGTAACTGAGCCATAATATCTGACTCAATTTCCTTTGATATATAGTTATCCTCCATATAACAAATCTCAAAAAGCTTTCTATCCTGCACATTGCTGACAAAACGCCTTTTAATAATTGTGCTTGTGTCCGGACGATAAAAAAATGCCGGATTAATATTTTCGCTGAGCTTTTGACGGATGAATTTTTCATGCGAATCCTTCTCCCCCAAAACCGTGATAAGATCCACCTGCCCGCAAACACTGGCAACATTATTGGCTGTCGCCAACGTCCCTCCGGCAAAGCACTCTTCGGATAAATACCGGTTTACAACCAGGTGTTCCTTGGATGATTTTCCCATAGCGCAGCAATAGTGATACTGATCAATGATCGCGTCACCGATAACAAGCACTTTTAATTTCTTCAAAGAATCCAGTGCGTCGACGACATAATCAATGGGGTATTTTTTCTTGAGCCCCCTTAAATACTTCAACGTGCGCGGCGGGTAGACATCAAAAGAGCTGTTGATCAATTTGGAGGAGCTGAATGTGATGTCTTCGGTAAAAACCAATTTTCCTCCCACAGACTTGATCGCTTCTTCTTCATCATAGATCTTTCCGGTGACATCCTTCTCCTTTTGCTTATAGTCCGATCCCTTAACATAAAAGTCCGGCCTGATTTCTTTGATGCAATCAATGGCTGTCGGTGAATCAATAATACCGACGTAATCAACAATCTCTAACGACGCCAGTGTTTCTGCCCTGAGGAGCTCATTAAATATCGGCCGGCCCGGCCCACGCTTCACATGCTTATCTTTTGTGATCGTGACAACCAGGACGTCGCCCTCTTTTTTTGCCAAATTAAAATGACGGATATGGCCTAAATGCACAAGGTCAAAGACCCCGTGGCAGTGAACTACTTTGCCGCCTTTTCTTTTGATACCGGCAACCGTCTCAGCTAATTCATCAATTTGTTTGATTTTTAAGATAATCTGCTCTTCCATCACGGCTCCTTTAATAGGGGACAGCGCCCTATTTTTTGTGAATCTTGCTGTTTAATTCAGGAGCGGCACCAAAACAGGGCGCTGCCCCTTATTTTGACAAAAATTTAAACCAATCTTCCGTCGCTACTTTAATATTATCCGGCGTCCATACCGGAGCTTCTTTCCAATAATCAATATGATTGAGCATCTCCTGAACGCCCTGCTCAAAGGAAACCTTTGCCTGCCAATTTAATCCCTTCTTGATCTTTCTGACGTCCGCCCAGGTGCAATCCGGTTCTCCGGGACGTTTGGGAATATAAACTTTTTCACCTTCCAATAATGACACAAGCTTATTGACAGTCTGCGGCTTCCCTGAGCCCACATTAAATACCTCTTGTGACACGCCGGAAAGAGCTGCCGTAAAAAAGGCGTCCGCCACATCCGTGACAAACGTGAAATCTCTTGTCTGCTCCCCGTCCCCGACTATCGTGTAGGGCTGATCGTTAAGTTTTTGCGCCAGGAACACACCAAAGACCGCTCCATATGTACCTGATGTCCGCGATCGGGGCCCGTACACATTAAAAAGGCGCAATGAAATAACCGGCAGGTCATAAACCTGCCCCCAATGAAGGGCCGTTTGCTCCCCTAAATATTTCGTCAAAGCATATGGATATTGCGGACTGGTTGCCACATCTTCGCCGGTAGGATAACACCCCTCCGGGGGGATACCGTAGCATGACGATGAAGCCGTATATAAAAACTTTTTCACCCCGGCCAAACGTGAGGCCTCCAGGACATTCATCGTTCCCAGAACATTTGCCGTGTAGTATCCTCTCGGGTTCACAATAGAAGGAACAATATCCGCCAATGCCGCCATATGAAAAACAATATCCACATCTTTAAAATGAGACTGTATCCCCTCAAAATCCATAATGTCAGCCTCAACAAATTCAAAATTTTTCTCTCCCTTGATATGGGCCAAATTCTGCAGACGTCCCGTAGAGAGATTGTCCAACACCGTCACATGACAGCCCTCTTCAAGCAGACGGTCCACCAGATGACTTCCGATAAAACCCGCTCCACCCGTTACAATAACTTTTTGGTTATCCATTTTCGCATCCTGTCTTGTTGGTTAAATAGAGGACAGCGCCTTTTTAATGCTCGAATTTCCGCCCCTTGCGCGGGAAGGGAAATTTTAAACCGCGAATTCCCGCTTTAATCGCTGCGGCAGACCGTCTCGATCGTCAGCGTGAAAGCGCCTTAACGATTCTTCTACAGTCGGTATATTCCTGTGGAGGGTCGTTTGCAATTTTGACACATCAAGAATCAAATTCTTGGCCCGTTTAGCCTTCAATTTAAATTGATCAACCGATATCGGCTCGATCAATTTCTTATCCAATCCATACAATTCAGCGAGAAGTACGGCGCAATCATGCTTGGATATCGCATTGCTGCCGGCAAAGTGATAAACACCTTCAAGATCTACTGCCATCGCCGCTGCCAAAAGCTCGGCCAATTTAAAAGTGTATATTGCCGCGAAATAAACATCGGTAAACCCCTTAATGGGCCGGCCTGCTGAAAGCTCATGGATCATCCATTCTGCTAAATGCCTTTTTTCCAGAATATTCCACCCGATGAGATTTGTCCGTGCCACCAATCCCCTTGGGGCCTTCAGGGCCTGCTGCTCACCCCCGACTTTGGTCCTGCCATACACACTCAAAGGCCCAACGGCGTCATCTTCACAATATTTGTCTTTCTTTCCATCGTAAACGGCGTCACTGGAAATAAATATCAACTTCGTTGGTGAACCTTTAATAGCGTTAACAATATGGCCGACAGTCTCCACATTGCACCGCCTGGCTAATTCCGGCTGTTCTTCACATTGATCGATATCGGCCAAAGCCGCGCAATGGATAATGATATCAGGTTGACAAAGATCAATATTGTGTTTAACGTCATCCGGTCGCGTCATATCGACCGCGTGCATCTTTATATCTTTATGCGCGACCCGGTTTTTATGATAAAAACCGGTGACATCGTATTTGTCCTTAAAATAATACGCCAAGTTACTGCCTAATAAACCGCTTATACCTGTAATTAACAGCTTTTTCATAAGAACATAAGTATTTGGGGACTGATCCCTGTCTCTTTCAAAAATCTTTCTGTTAAATCAAGGACTTCCCCCAAACCAGGGGCTCCATCCCCGATTCTACTCCGGAATATCATCCGTCGACCAACGGGAATTCTCAATTTCATAATCCCCGGCTATCTTCTCTACCAGGGCCTTGAGCTCATCAACCGTCAGCCATTCCCCATTTGAATCAGATGTATAGCGGAAACCCGTCTCGCATTGTTTTCCCGCGCCTGACTTGCCGCTCCCCAAAAGATTTCTCTTTAAATCAGGGTCAGTTTGTACCACATAACAGCTCTTAAATTCTATCGTGTGGCGCGCCTCGTCCTCACTAATCAAACATTCATGCACCTTTTCACCGGGACGAATACCTGAAATTTCATGCCGGCATTGGGGCGCGATAGCCTTGGCCAGATCGACTATTTTCATCGATGGAATACGCGGCACAAATATCTCCCCCCCCTTCGAACGGGAAAGCGACATCAAGACAAAATGAACTGCCTGGTCCAGCGTGATCCAAAAACGGGTCATATCAATATCAGTAATTGGCAGGATCCCGGTGCCGGCCCGTTCTTTAAAAAAAGGCACAACCGAGCCGCGGCTGCCCAATACATTGCCGTAGCGGACAACCAGGAACTGAGTGTCTTTTGGGCTGCCGCACACATTAGCGGCCAAAAACAATTTATCAGAGCATAACTTCGTCGCCCCATAGAGATTAACGGGATTGCAGGCCTTATCCGTCGATAAAGCCACAACCTTTTTGACATTATTCTGCAAAGCGGCATCAATAATATTCATCGCGCCCAGGACATTGGTCTTGATACATTCCTCCGGATTACGTTCCGCGGTGGGCACCTGTTTTAAGGCGGCGGCATGGATCACATAATCTACCCCCTTAAAGACCTGCCCCAAACGGTTCGCGTCGCGAACATCGCCGATCATATACTGCAGACACGGATATTTTTTAGGATTCCATTTTTGCGCCATTTCAAATTGTTTCAATTCGTCCCGGCTGAAAATAATTACCTTCTCAGGCTTATAATCAGCGAGCACTATCTGAATAAACTTTTTCCCGAAGGATCCCGTTCCACCCGTCACCAGAATTGTTTTATTGTTGAACATTATTCATCCTCATCCTGTTAAATGATTAATGACATAAATATCACGAGCTAATTCCTGCACCAAATTGACGGCATTGTCAAAGCCGTAATCCGCCTCAGTAACATCTTCCTTACAAATCAAAACGATGCCCTCTACTTTTTTCACGGGGACAACGTCTACATATTCAATATGATAATCATTTAAATTTAATTCCTTAAAGACGATTTCAATCACCGTGGCAAAATCAGATTTACCCACAACGATAAAACTTCTGATACCATTATCATATAATTTACTGACAATATCTTTGATTCCCCCTTTGATAAGGCCTAATGAATTGATTGTCTTTAAAGTATATTTAACAGCTTTACGTGTCTTCTCCATAAAGCCTTTAGGTGTCAGAATATAACTGACTTTACGATTATCGAGTTGGCGCAAGCGGATATAGCCCTTTGAAATAAGCCGGCGAATAAGCATATTCGTGGCACCCAGGGATAAGTTGATTTTTTGAGACAAATCTCTTTGGCTGAAGGCCATCTCGGCCCCGATGATATTGATAAGCTCAAATTCTCGTTCGTCCAGGGTATTATTAGGCATGATATTTTAATGTTCAATTAATGAACATTATAAAAAATATGCGCTTGTTGTCAAGATAATTTAACACAATTAAAACACATCTAAAGGCATTAAATATAATGAATTACAACTTTACAGAAAACCTCTTTTTTGCTGGCATGACAATAAAGAAATGCTATAATACGGTCATAAATAAACTCAAATCATCTGAAAAATGTCAACTAAAAATAAAAGCGTAAATACTCTCTTTCTTGCCTGTTTTCTAATCCCCATAATTTATTGGGTTTATTTATTTTTCGCCTCCCAGCCCGAAATTGTCCATGACGCGGCAGGATATCAAATCCTGGGCAAAAACCTCATGAAAAACGGCTTCAAACACTATTTCACCACCGGCCCGAATCGTGAACCCGTTTATCCTTTTCTTGTCGCATCATCAATGCAATGGGGCAAACTTCTCTCAGTCAGCTATATGCTGCCGCTCAAGATATTCCAGTTGCTCTTACTGTTCATCACGCAGCTTCTTTCATTTAAAATTCTGCAAAAGGCCGGGGTCAAGCCGCTCATAACGGGTTTGACCGTTCTTTATATGGGAATCTCGCCGGCTATGGTCAACTCCGCCCTTAGCGTCTATTCTGAAATCGCCGCCTATCCTTTTATTTTGGGTATTATTCTTATTACCGCGACCTTTTGGAGTGGCCGCAACACCTTACGCGTCCGGCAATCCTTTTTGCTGGGTATCATATTAGCTGTGCTCTTTCTGTTGATCACATTAACAAAAGGGGCCTATGAAATCATCTTTTATATTTACCTTTTGCCCTTTTTGCTTTTGGCCTTCTTCATTCAAGGCAATAAGAAGTTTTTTTCCCGGCTCGCGGTTTTTCTTTTTACTTTTGCGACATTATTTCAAACAGCTATTATTTCCTATAAATTCCTCAACTATGAACACAATAATCAGTTCACGCTCACCGACCGGGCGTCCTGGGCCCTTTATGGCAGCATCGCCCGTCGGGTTGAAAAACTCACGCCGCAACGTCTCATGACTGCCATCGCCTATATACCGGGCGAAGGCTTTTGTAACAGTGTCTTCGGTGAAGAGGCCTGTTATTTCTGGGGAATTGAGACCCTGGACAGCCTGGCGCTATCAAAATTCATGGCAGTAAATAACACCCACCCCTCGCATGAAGTCAATGCCGTTATGAAAAAAGAATCGCTTTTGAAATTGAAGGAGAACCCCCTGCAATTCTTCCTTCTCATGCCGATTGACGGCTTAAAAATGTTTTTTTGGGAATCAACACGGATGGGTTTTGTTACCTATCCAAAATGGCTGGGCAATCTATTCACCTTTACACCGTTTAAGAACGGCATACGATTGATTGTTTCTTTGCTTACGCTGTTTGCGACGTGCTATTTGTTTTTCTTCGTTATAAAGAATTGGAGTGATGTCTTTACGCATAAGCATAAAGACCGGCCTACCCACATTTATTTATTTATTCTGCTGATCAGCTGCAGTCACGTCGGGCTTTACTCCCTTTTTGATACCATTCCCCGGTTTGCCCTGCCCGTGGCGCCCTTGTTTCTTTTGACCATCGCCTTTGCTGCAGACAAACTGATTGCGCGTGATTGATTATTGAAAATCCAAATCAACGACAGGACAGTAATCAAAGTCTTTCTATCTTCGACTTCCGCATCCTGGCCGCACCTTCCCGCTGAAAGGTGGAGGTGCGGGGAGTAGAGTCTAATAAAGTTACAACTTTAAAGTCAATGAGTCGCTCTCCAGAAGCTCAAGCAAACCTGACTTCAAGCTTTCTCACTACATTATTTAGGCTAAGTCCAAGACCAAAAACCCTGACAAGGATTTACAAATGGAACTCTACGACTACGTGATAAACCGGGTCAGGATGAAAGACACGCTATCGTGTTCTAAAAAAAACTACTCCCTTCGGTCGTCATAACTTCTTGCGTTCTTAGAAGGAGAGGAGTTTTCAACTGTTTGGAAAGTTTTACAAGTATGTTTTTATGGGATATCAACCAAAGGGAGTAGTTTTTGTCATCTGAGTCAAATAGAGCTTTCCCGGAAATTAGGCATCTCCAGAGTATGGGTAACGCAATACCTGAACTTGCTAAAACTACCAAAAGCGCAGTTGGATCATATTATGCACAATGGGGAAAAACAGATGATTACTGAAAGGAGTTTACGGCAGGATTTATCATCCGACTAATTGGAGTACTTCTTTTCCCTTTTTATCAATTAGCTGCAATAGACGAGCAGCTGTACCATTGGGCTTATTAATTCCCATTTCCCATTTTTGCAAAGTTGTCGGTTGAATATTTAGAATATGGGCAAGAACGGCTTGACTGACATGAATTTTACTCCGAATCTTTTTTATATCTGCGGCATTATATTCTTTAGGTAAAGGGTACTTCAATTCATCAAATTTCCGCATGGACTCTGAAACATCCATGACTTTTGACAGCCCCAAAAGCTCATCTTCAACCATGTTACGAATTTCATTTTTATCTCTTTTATTTTTCATAATCAATTTCCTCCAAAATATTTTCTTTTACCGCCTTATTTAATGAAACCTCTGTAAACTTCTCATATTGCTGCGCTAAAATTTTCAAATAATTAGCTTCTTCATTGCTAAGATTGTCTTTATCTCCTTTAGAAAAAATATATACCGCGACAACTAATTTCTTATGTTCCCAAAAAACAATATTTCTGTATCCCCCACTTTTCCCTTTTCCTTCTTTCGCAACACGAACTTTATGGAGCTTAGCGCCTAAATTATCCTTTTTATATTTATGAAAATTCTCAAACAATTCCTGAGCATATTCTTTTTTACCAATCTTTTCATTCTTTAGCTCTTTTTTCAGCTTGTTTGAAAATGATTTATTTAATAAATATCTCATTAAACTCTTTCTTGCTTCAACCAAAGTATATCATCTAATCATACACTTTGCAAATACATATTTTAAATTTAAAATTGTCCGCCCCATAGATATCTTTTTACCTCCGGCACCTCTTTGAACACATACCGGGCATTGATGCTTTTGATCAATCGCATGACTTGCCCTCCCGGATACTTCGGCAAAAATCGACACAAATAATGAACATAATTTTGATCAAATCCCTTTTGCTGCATCTCAATGGCATATCGCTCTTTGAAGCTTTTCATTGACTCCACTATCGTGTATATAGATGTTTTTCTTGGCTTTTTTTTATTCTCGATAAGTATTAAGAAGAAATCCCTCCGTTTCTCGCGACACTATCTCTGTAAATTTTGATATCTTCCTGCTTCCCAATCTTGCGAAACACAAATAAATGCTCGTGCATAATTAACTGGAAATCTCTTTTTTGAGCGTTCCAGTATCTTGTTGTACCGCAATTATGTTGTAATTTTATTATATCTTCCTTGAGAATAAATCCTGCCCTCAGGAATACCTGCATAACACTGTAAGCCAACGGAACAAAATGTCGCCTTCTTCGAGTATCGCCTATTAAAATCGCACAATACTTACCCGGCTTGAGAACCCGATAACACTCCTGAGCAACTTCACCTATCTGTTTACAAAATTTATCTAAACTACTGGATGAGGACAAGTCTCCTTCAACGGCTTTCTCTCCGTATTTAATGATATTCAAATAAGGCGGGTGCGTTGCAACAAGGTCTATGGAAGCATCTTTAATATTCTTTAGATTTTTCGCGTCGCCCGGCTCTATCTGAGGCTCAAAAACTCGCTTCTCACTTTCAAACCGGCAACTCTCCTTTGCTAACTTCACAACCTCAGGATGGATATCATAAGCAATCCCTTTTCGGCCAAGCAATTTCGCCTCAATCATCGTTGTTCCGCTTCCCACCATCGGGTCCAAAACAATATCCCCTTCCTGAGAATAAAGCTGAATTATATTCCTTGCTATCTGTGGAGCCCAATTACCTCTATATTTAGCACTATGCGTTGCCCATTTCCCCCGCTCGGGGAAAGACCATACTGTTGTTGTTTGCACTTGACTATCTTCTTCTATTGTTTTTTGCATTATAAATTATCCTTAATAATTCTGCTCAATATCCCCTGCTCAAGCATTGAAATATTGAATAAATAATCAATATGATTGAACGTTTCCTCCAGGGGCCTCTCGGTAGTTTTCCATCCCTGACCATCCGTAATCCAAACAAAAGGAACGCCTGCTTTGTTCAAAAAGTCATATAATGACTTATATTCACCTGCTGTGGCTTTTAGCTTTGACCCGCCACCCCCATAATAGTTGGTTTCTATCAAATAAACCTGCTGATTGTTATATATGGCAAAATCATATATCCTCGATGATTTGTCAACCGGGACATCCTTCTTAAATTCCGCCTTAATTTTAAAAGAAGTAGCTCCCCTTATATACTGGAATCCATTATCATCACAAATCTTCTTAATAAAAACTTCAACAATATTCTCCATCGTCGTGCCACCGCGATTCTTCCTGCCATTACTATCCAATCCGACTTCAACACCTGTCACATAATCCACAACATTTTTTATCTTCTCCTCCTTGAAAATACTGATTAGCCCCGTCCCCTTAACAAAACCAAGAGCTTTCTCTATCTGCGCCTCATCAACTGATGAATCTTTAAAAATAAAACTGTCATATTGCAAACCATCACCTGTATATTTTGTCAGAATATTGAAATTCTTATCCCTGCAAGCCAACAAAACAGGAATAACAGAAATAACAGCAGGATGTTTTTTAAGCAAGTACCTGAACTCTTTATCGAAATCCTTTTTCCCGACAAGATAATTTAAGATGTTTAGATTTAATTCAATATCTCTAATATTTCCAAAAACTTTATTCCAATTGACAAAATAATCCCAGTCAGTGTTTGAGTCTTTAAGATTCGATATTAAATATCGAAATATTTCCTTGTCTGATTTACAGTCGATTATTTTATAAATATCCAGATATTTCATTTTAATAATTCCTCACTAAAATCTCTTTAATTTCCCCTCTTTTATCCGCGTTACAGTTAATCATTCTTGTCGCGTTTAATCTTACTATCTTGTATTTTTTGTAAAGGTCATCAAAAAAATTATCTTTCGGGTCAAGATTTTTCGGGTCAGAATTACTTAACATCACAAGAGCGCCTTTTTTATCCAATTTATCAAAGACATCTTTCAAGCGTCTCTGCTCGCTATCGCTAAAAACAGCTTGGCAATAATTTGTAAAACTTGCAGTTTTTGAAAGAGGCCGATAAGGCGGGTCGAAATAAACAAAAGATTGAGAATCAGCGTATCGCAGGCAAAGGGAAAAATCCCCATTAATTATCTCAGCGTTTTTCAGAACTTCTTTTACGGCATAAAGATTTTCTTCATCACAAATAGTCGGATTCTTATATCTTCCAAACGGGACATTAAATTCACCTTTTGAATTTACCCGATACAAGCCATTGAAGCAGGTTTTGTTGAGGAAAACAAGCAAGGACGCTTTTCTAACACAATTATTTACAACTTTGCTTAATATTAACTCATTATATTCTGTCCTTCTCGCATAATAAAAAGCTTCTCGTTTTTTTTCTGTTTTAGACAAATATTCCGATTCAAGCTCTGCCAAATCTCCAACCAGCTTATTTATTCTGTTCCTGATAGTCCGATAGCAATTGGCCACCTCCGGATTGATTTCATACAAATATATATTCTCAAAATCAAATTCACTTGCAAGCCGGAAGAAAACAGCCCCGCCTCCCAAGAATGGCTCAAAATAGCTCTTCATCCGCCCTGTATTAAGCAATTGCCCGGGAAAATATGCCCGCATCTGGCTAATGAGCTGTCCTTTGCCACCTGCCCATTTTAGAAATGGTTTTACCTGTATTTTTTCTATGACACTCATAATCGTCCTTTTAAATAGGGGTAATTGGCTTTGTTCAAAGCGGGGAATCGGAAGTTGTTATATTCTAACCCCATTCCACCATTTTGACAAGTTGAAGTCTTTTCCAACACAAGATGAGCCTAAACGATGGGGTCACTTTTGAGGGATAATTCGTGGACACGTACCTGATTTGCTAAATCAGGTACGTGTCCCCCATTAGTTCCGGTCCAAAACCGTCATTTGTATTTCGGCGCTGTTCGCCCTTATCTCCGGCACATACATCGCGTGCACCTGATTGGGCATGCCGTGGAATGTCCCCGGGATCTCAGCGCGCAGTTCATAAGAAATTTTATGTTCACCTTGCTTAAGCTTGGGTATAAAGAACGCCGCCTTCTGGTCACGGAATTCTTTATAAAACCATGTTTTATCCTTATGGCCATATACATTATCTTCAATACTTTCCGCCTCACCGGTCCCGCTTTTCAGCTCCACGGCCTCAAAACCGGCGGGTTTATAATCTTCAACCACCAAATATTCATAATGGTTTTTGGCATCAAGGGTAATGTCCACGCGGACGCGTTCGCCGCTTTTGATTTCATCGCCGCTCTTCAACTCCTGCCAATCCGAGACATATCCTTTCAATAAGGTTTCTTTTTTCGCTTCCTTAAAGTATTGTCGTTTAACAAAGACCTCGTTTCCTGCCGGGGTGATATTTTCTTCTAAGGTGAAATATTTGAGATATCCGGAAAAATACAATGCCCCGGCGCCGTTGAATTTTACTTTTATGTTGTTTTTACCGTCTTTGAGATGATCGTTGTCCAGATGTATCGACCGGGCAAAGGTAAAAACATTATCCGCGCTGACATTACCTTTCCGAACAGATTTATTATTAACCAGAATTTCGTACTCATAATCGGGATTTAATTCATTAGTTGATTTAAGATAATCGCTCAATCCCAATATCGCGATGGCGGTGTCACGGGTGTTTTTCCAGCTCGCTCCCCGGCGGTTTAAGGCCATCCATTTTACCGCCGGCTCCAAATAAGGGCTCTGTGGATCAATATTGGCCAAGGCCTTAATACAGAAAGCCGTGGCTTCCACGCCGCCTTCACTCCAGCGGTAATGGATACCTGACTCTCCCCAATGGGCCGTACCATTTTCTTTATCCTCCAGAATACCATTGGCGAGGTTGCGCGCCAGAATTTGGGCATGTTCGGCGTTCCCGGTATTAAATTCTGACAGGGCAAACAAGGCCCGGGTATAGGGATTAAGCTTATCGCGCATCCGCCAAAGCCTTTCGCTTTGCTTGCGGTCAAATTTACTGCGTGATTTTGTTTGCGAAATGGCATTCAGCATCCATGCCAACATATCGGGATTATCTTCTTCCTCGACAAGTTCCTTTCGCAAATAAGAAACGCCTCGGGAAATTACGTTATTTTTAACATTGATGCCGGCATCCCTGGCCAGGGCCAAGCCCCATACGACATACGCGCTCATGAAGCGATCCGAATCACCTTTTTTCCACCATCCCCAGCCGCCGTCGCTGTGCTGAAAATCATAGAGGCGTTTTAATCCGTCCCGGGTCATCGCGCCCAGTTTATCCAGGTTCGGTGTTTCTGATCTCTTCGGATGCCCTTTGGGATCGCCGCGCGGTTCCAGAACATCACTGATATAGGCTAACGCCTGTTGTTTGGAAATACCCAAATCCTGCAAGGTCTTGACAACGATCACCGACGGGAGAAAACGGCTTATTGTCTGTTCCACACAACCATAAGGATAATCCGCTAAATACGGCAAGGCATCGAGCATCGCCGCCGCCATCGAAGGCGATAACCGTATCTGCAAGCTGGTAGACGAGGGGATCC
>JAGLNJ010000036.1 GCA_023139575.1 Candidatus Omnitrophota bacterium
TTGAGTAAAGCAGAGAAGCAGTTTCCAAAATATATTTTTGCTGATTCTCCGGCAGTTTTAGCAGATTAAGCAACTGACACACCCGCACTCTTGAAATCCTCAATTTTCGCGCCAGTTGGTTTTGATTCAAGTTTTCTTCCTGCATTATTCTTTGGAATCCCAGAGCTTTTTCAACCGGATTCTCATATGCTTGAACATACTTGTAATGCCGCATTTCTTTCTTTGAAACAATCTTACCTTCTGGGATAAAATCAGGCTTTTTGCCTCGAAACAAGGTTTTAGTTTTGTTGTGCCATCTGTAATGGCATGGAATTACATAGGTTATGACTTTCGATTTTGTTCGCTGAGTGTATTGCACGGGGAGTTATTCAATAAAAAGGGTCGCCAAAAGGCGGCCCTTTTTATTGAATATGACCTTTGTGTAGCGAGATGCCCATGCATCCGAAGGATGCGTTTGCCACGAGCGAAGCGCGCAGTACTTGTTGCCTGAAGGGCAGAACAAGGAAGTTCTCGCGGCTTGCACATTACCTCGACTCTTTTTAGGTTATTTATATATGGTATACTATATATATGAATTTAGTTATAAAACCGAAAAGCTGTTTATGCTTGAAGTTGTCTAAATTATTGATATCACTTTATTTCCTCATGAACGTGGCTCCGATTTCTTTTGTCATGGCCATGGCCACGCAGCATCCGATCGATCTTTTTGAAAAAGGTGAAGAGATTTTACTCCTTTATCGCGGCAATCCTGCCCGGTTAATCCAAGCGAGAAAGATATTTAATGACTTAATCGAAAGATTCCCCAATTCGTCTTTTGGATATTTGGGGCTTAGCAAGCTATCCCGGATTAATGCCTTTAAGCATGAGGGGCACTATAACATGGGTATTATACGGGAACAGGGATTGCCTATGGCTATCAAGGCGCTTGAATTCGGCCCATCTATTAGGGCTGTTCATGAAAATTTTGGGATATATGAACGTATTTTTGAACAACATACACTTAACCAGAAATATGCCAGAAAACATCTGTTGCTTGCCCCGGAGTCAGCGGAAACATATTTTGTGGTGGCAAATTTTATGTGGGATCAGGAAAAAATTACCAAGGCATTGGAGTATTTTAATGAAGCATTGGCGCTTTTTCCTGATGATTTGTTAAGGTTTAAGATTTTAAAACGAATCGCCTATATACATTTGAAAGAATATGAGCAGCCGGAAAAATCCTTAGATTATTATAAACAGGCGCTCGACATCTTTACAGATTGTCCGATTACTCATGAATACATTGGACGGGCATATTTAGCCATGGAGGAGGAAGTTTTAGCGAGAAAATATTTGAATCATTCCCTGAAATTACATGACAATGATGGGACAAGATATTATTTGTTTTTAACGGATGCGAACCTTTTTGAGAAAAAGGGTGACATTAAGAATGCCATAGCGTGTTTACTGGAGGCGGTTGGTATCAGAACAGAAAATAGCGCTTTACATTATCAAATTGGAAATTTATATTATAATATAAATGATTATGATAAAGCTTATGAACATTTTAATTTAGTTATAAGTTTGACGCCTACTGATGCGCATGCATATTTTTATGCTGGCCGGTCAGCTGATTCTCTTGGAGACAAAGGGCTGGCGGTTAATTATTATAAAAAATGCATACAATTGAATTCTGAAAGCAGCGAGTCTAAGTGGATTCGTGAGCATGTACCTGAAGTCACGTATAAATAATTTATGTTTGTCTAACACATCTATAAAACTTTGAATTTAAGGGTATTTCCTTTATGAAAACAATATTTAAAAAAGACCTCGCTGTCTTAGTTATAGAAGATAATAAAATTGATGCGAAAATCGTACGCTCCATGCTTGAAAAAACGAGTTATGGTAAATTTCATGTCTCTTTTGTTATGACAATTAAAGAGGCTATTGAGTTATTGCTTACACAAAAATTTGATGTATGTCTTTTGGATTTAAACTTGAAAGACTCAAAGGGACTAGATTCCCTTAAAAAAATTAATAAAAAGTATGCCCACCTGCCTATTGTAGTAAATACCGGAGCTTATCAGGATTCCTTGGGTTTGAAGGCAGTCACTCAGGGCGCGCAAGATTATCTGATCAAAGGTAAATATAAACCATATGCTTTAAGCAAGTCATTATATTATGCCGTGCAGCGGAAAAAAGCTGAGTTGGAGCTGCAAATTGCGTATAATAGATTGAAGGAGACGCAGAGTCAATTGATTCAGGCTGAGAAGCTGAGCTGTGTCGGTGGGGTGGCAAGCGGGGTTGCTCATGAAGTGAAAAATCCTCTGGCGACGATTCTATACGGCGTAGAGTATCTTAATATGAAATTGGACAAGGAAGATGAGAAGACCGTTTTAACGCTCAATTCAATAAAAGATGCGGCCAAAAAAGCAAATGAAATTATTAAGGAGCTTCTAGATTTTGCGAGTATATCCCATTTTCATCAGCAAGCAGAGGATGTTAATGAAATTATTCAGCATTCACTGAATTTCACAAAACACCAATGTGAAAGTAATAATATTAAAGTTGATGCTGAGTTAACCGATAAACTAGCTCAGGTAAAGGTTGATAAAAATCGTATTGAGCAAGTCATTGTTGATGTGTTGCTGAATGCCATTTATGCCATGCCGGATGGAGGTGGATTAACAGTAAAGACATGGGCAGAGACTTTTTCTGCGTCCCTGAAATCAAAAATTGGTGATAGCGCAAATTTTTTTAAGGCAGGGGATGAGGTTGTTTGTATCTCCATTGAGGATACCGGAAAGGGGATCAAAAAAGAAGACCTGAATCAAATATTTGATCCTTTCTTTACGACAAGAAGAGCGGCCGGGGGTGTAGGCTTGGGATTATCTATTGCGAAGACAATTATGACTTCCCATAAGGGCGGTATTATGCTTGAAAATGTGCGCGGAAAAGGGGCCCGTGCCACTCTTATGTTTAAAGTAAAAAGAAAGGGATAAAGAATGAGTTTAAAAAAGATCCTAATCGTTGATGATGAAAGAGGTTTTACTGAAATGGTAAAGCTTAATTTAGAAGCAACAGGATATTATCAGGTCAAAATTGAAAATAGAGGGACTCATGCCCTGTCTACGGCATTGAAATATAAGCCTGATTTGATTTTGCTGGATGTTATCATGCCTGAATTAGAAGGGCCGGACGTGGTAAATCAATTAAAACGCGATCCTGATCTGCAGGATGTTCCCGTTGTTTTTCTGACAGCCACTGTAACCAAAGAGGAAGTGGATGTACAGGGCGGTTTTATCGGCGGGCATGCCTTTATAGCCAAGCCAAGCAGTTTGGAAAAATTAATCAATTGTGTTCGAGATCATATTGGCTAAGTTATTAACATTTTAACAAAAAGCTTTGCAATGACTACAGATAGAAAAGAAACAACTAAATACTTTTGACAATAACTCAATTAACCAGGAGTCGTTTATGTCTAGTTTTCGAGAAAAGCTGGAAGAACTTGTTGGCCAGGAGGTCATGCTTCGTGTTACAGAAGGTGATACCCTGGATGGTGTTCTTAAAGAGGTTGGTGAAGATTATTTGATTATGGAAGTGGCGCGGGGTGGACGCCGGATTTATAATCTTCGCAATATTTCAAACATTGCTGAGATCCCCAAATAAAGACGTTTCTCCCGACGGGAATAACATTTCACCCATCCATTTATAATATTTTGTTAATATTTTATTATATTGCTGTTTTATTTTGAACTTATGATATAATGCTCAACTTATGATGCAGAAAATTGATTATCAAAATGAGTTGAACGAACAGCAATACCAAGCGGTTGTTTCCACAGCAGGGCCGCATCTTGTTATTGCCGGAGCCGGCAGCGGCAAGACACGCGTCCTGGTTTACCGGACAGCCTGTTTGGTTGAACAAGGCGTCCGTCCGGAACAGATTCTGCTCTTAACATTTACCCGAAGGGCATCACGCGAGATGCTTAATCGGGCTTCGCAGGTGCTGGATAGCCGATGCCAGCAGGTGTCCGGCGGAACATTTCATTCCTTTGCTAATAGTGTCTTAAGACGCAACGCCCGTCATATCGGCATGTCGCCCAATTTTACCATTCTTGATCAGTCTGACGCGGAGAGCGCGATAAATAATATCCGCACGCGGATGGGCTTGAACAAGGCGGATAAGCGTTTTCCCAAAAAGAAGATGCTTCTGTCCATTATTTCAAAAAGCATCAATAAATCGGTTGATGTTGATGATATTATTTTCGACGAGCACCCCTCGTATTTGGAATGGGTCGACCTGATCCGTCATTTCAAACAGGAATATCAGGAATATAAAAAGCGTCAGTCATTGATGGATTATGACGACCTCTTGATCTATACCAGCGAATTGTTAATAAAAAATAAAGCCCTTCGCCAGCAAATGTCTCAGCATTATAAATACATCATGGTGGATGAGTATCAGGACACCAACCTCATGCAGGCTGACATCACCCGGCAATTGACGGACACCCATAAAAATATTATGGTTGTCGGCGATGACTCGCAGAGTATCTATTCTTTCCGGGGCGCGCATTTCCGCAATATTATTAATTTTCCCAAACAGTACCCGGGGACCAGGGTGATCATGCTTGAGGAGAACTACCGTTCGTCGCAGCCTATTTTGAATTTGACCAATGAGGTGATACAGAGCGCCGAGGAAAAATATGAAAAAAATCTTTTTACCCGCAATAAAGGTGAAAAATTGCCGGTTTATGTGGATACGGTCAATGAAAACGCGCAGTCGAAATATATCATTCAAAAAATCAAAGAATTGCAGGATCAAGGCGTGCCCTTAAACGAGGTGGCGGTGCTGTTTCGCTCCGGGTGGCACTCCAATGACCTTGAAGTTGAATTAGCCAGTCACGCGATTCCCTTTGTTAAATACGGCGGGCAGAAATTCGCTGAAGCCGCCCATATAAAGGATGCTATCAGTTTTATGCAGGTTATTTTTAACCCTCATCATGAAGTCGGTTGGCAGCGTGTATTAAAACTGCTTGAGGGCATAGGCTCCCGCACGGCAGATCAGATCATAGCGGAGTTGAAGCAGAGCTCGTCATACAAAGTAAGCGATAAATATATGAAGAAAGGGCAGGTGAAGAGTCTTTTGGATCTTTTCAAAAGAATTGAGCCGGAAAAACAAAGCCCCGGAGACATCATGGAGCAGGTTATGGAATTTTATCTTCCCTTGGTCATGAGGGTTTACGATGATTATGATAAGCGCATGAATGACTTGGATTCTTTAGCCGGTATTGCCGCCCGGTATGATTCTTTAGTAAGCTTTTTGACTGACATGGCAATTGAGCCCCCGGAGAAAAGCCTCGTTGACAAGAAAGCGGGTGCGGGAGAAGAAGGGCATGTCAATTTATCCACCATTCATTCTGCCAAGGGGTTGGAATGGAATACGGTTTTTCTGATATTTGTGGCTGAGGGGTATTTACCATCGTACCAATCAATGGACAGCCGTGAGGGGATTGAGGAGGAGCGGCGTTTGTTTTATGTGGCGACCACGCGAGCCAAAGAAAACCTCGTGCTGCTGCGTCCCCAAATCGATAAATCCGCGCGGGCCCGGCAGGATAACAACCGCTCAGGTCAATATACCCGTGTGTCCCGATTCTTAGGGGAGGGGCGCATCCTGGATGGATTTGTAGAAGTGGAACGCAATCATTGGCAGGATTATACGGATCAGTTCACCTATTCCCGCAACAGTAATTGGCCGGATTATATCTAACACAAAATCTATTTTATTTAAAAACTTGTGAGATTCTTTTAAAGTCTGTAAAATGGCATTTAATCCATAAACTTTTCAGCAGTTTTTTCAAAAGAGGCCTGCCGCAATTATGCCTAAAAATTCAGGTGAAATTATCCAGCTGCTTGACACGCACTTTGAGCAGATTATTATTTTTCATATAATTTGGATATTGACAATTGTTATCTTGATTATCGCTGTAAGGGTCCGTGGATTAAAGCTCAAAGATTTGCCTGTAGTGATTAACCGCCTTTTTTATTATGTTGTTGTTTTGGGTGAAGGGGTTTTGTTAGCGGTTACGGTTGTGGTCTTTTTTTTCAATAGCAGGGAAATGGTCGCGCTTGACGAGGTCTACAAAATGAATCTTGAGCTCACGACGGATTGGGTCAAAGAAGAGATGACCGTTTATTTCATTGATGGTAATCAAGTGTTCTCCATTGATACCAATGGTGAGAATCGGCAGGTTATTTTTACTGGTGAAGCTCCTATCCGGTCATATCATTTCTCTCCCGATGGGAAATATATCGTGATTGTTTCTTTCGAGGACATCTATTTGTATAATAGGGGCACAAAACAGTCTCAGCTCATTGCCTCCTTGTCGATAGAAGGGAAGCGGGAGAGTGTCAAAGGGGTTATCAATAACATCGCTTGGTCACCTGATAGCTTGCGTTTTTGTTATCGGATTTCAAGATGGTCAAAGGTCTCATCACGGGATAATTGGTATATTTATGATTTAGAATCAAATGCCGGGAAGGGGATTAATACAACAACTTTCAATATCAGCAAGCTTGTTTGGAATGAACAGGGGGATGCCCTTTATTTTTCGACATTCAATGCGCTGGATACCACAAAATTTGCCAATCCTTTCGAGGTTGTTCTCTATGAAATATTCTTGGCGAAATTAAAGCCGCGCATCATGATGAAGTTTTTTTCCGGAGAACCTCGCTTTCCGAAAGAGCATCTGGCATCACGCGGCATTGAACTTTTTAAACCAACGCGGCCGTTATCTTTCGGCCGGATAAAGCAGAAGGTGTCTTCCTGGCGTTCCGTTCAAGGCGCGGTCATTGGTATCGATCAGGAGGATGTCCTTTATTATATCCCGAACCGTTGGTGGCGCAAACGGCTTTTTAGGGTTCCCCGCGTGCCCATCAAATATGACACCCCGCGTCATCAGTACAAGGGGGGCAAGTTCGTTATTGATGATCTGCGTTGGCTGCCGTCGGGAAAATATTTGATCCTGGAGCATGATTATTACGGCATTTGTATCCTTGATCCCGGTCGCGGGAGGATAGGCGTCCTGGACACCGCCCGGGGCGGGACATTCGGCTGGTTTTCAAACAAATAGAATTACGGAAACATTCGTGATTTAACAACAAAGAAAGAGTTTATACATGAATTTAACGAAACCACTAGTTGTATTGGACCTTGAAACAACAGGGATATGGATTGAGAAGGATAAAATTATTGAGATTGCCCTTATCCGTTCTATGCCGGATGGGTCAAAAGAGATTTATGAGAAAAGGGTAAACCCCGGTATGTCGATCCCGAAAGAGGCGGCAGACATAACAGGTATTAGAGATGAAGATGTTAAAGGCGCTCCTTTTTTTAAGGACATAGCGCAAGAGGTTCTGGATTTTATCGGTGAAGCGGATTTGGGAGGTTTTAATTTGGAACGGTTTGACCTGCCTCTATTGACCCGGGAGATTCAGGAAGCGAATTTGCAATTTGAATGGCAAACACGTAATGTTTATGACGCGCAGAAGATTTTTCATTTGCATGAAAAGAGAGATTTGACCGCTGCCTATAAATTTTACTGTTCTCAAGAATTAAAAGATGCCCATTCCGCCCTGGCAGATAGTGAGGCCACATTAGCGATATTGGTATCGCAGTTGGAACGATACGGAGGCGGGCAAGAGGATATCGAGGTCTTGCAGGAATTTGATTATAAACAGCAGCCGGGTTTTTACGATGCGCAACGGAAATTCCGCTGGTGGAACGGCGAGTTGTATATGATGTTCGGAAAATATTCCCGTAAGGCGACACTAAAAGAAGTCGCCAATAAAGATCGTCGCTATTTGCAATGGATCTTGAGTCAGGACTTCAGTGAAGAGGTTAAGGATATTGTGGAGGCTGCTTTAGAGGGTCATTTCCCGCCGTATGGTTTTGACAAGAAATGAGGCTGTTGAAAAAGCCGAATAAGCTGCCTCATCATGAATGATTTAAGCGCGGCACGTCAGTGCCGGCAATATTTTTAACTTGAGAATTCAGGCAAAAGTATATACAATACTGCAACAGAATATAGAAATATTATGATTAATTGAAGGAGGGGGAAATGAAGAATCAATGGTTAATATGGGCCTTTTTTATAGGGATCGTCGTAATTGTTCTTTTCGCTTTTAATAATCAGGGGCAAGACATGGTTTCCCTTACTGATATTTTCCCGGAGAGCGAGATGACTCAAGAGCCGGAAATCGAATATGAATTTGTTGACCAGGAGGCCCCGCAAGCCATTGAGCAGGTTGTGGAAATGCCGATGGAAAGTTCTACCGTCCCGGCAGGGCAAACCATGGCACAGCCGCAGAGTGTTGCTGCTGTTTCTTCCCGTTCTGCCGAAACCGCTCCTTCAGTGGCGGTAGATGTTCCCGTGAGTGATTTTTCAGCCGTTCCGTATACGATCCAGGTTCTTTCATTCCGGGATAAGGCCAAGGCCCAAAAGGCCCTGGCTGATGTCAAGGCTGCCGGCCATCCCGGTTATATCGCTACAGCTGATCTGGGTGAAAAGGGGACTTGGCATCGAATTTATATCGGCCAGTTTACCACGCGCTCGGAAGCGGAAAGTTTTTTAAGCAAGGTTCAAAAAATATATAAGGGTAGTTTTATCATTTCGCCGAAAAAATAAAATATGTCCTGTTTGTCCCCGGGTCTTTTAAAGAAACTTCGGGGCAGGATAAACAGGCGGTTCCCAAAACATCTTTCCCGAATCTTGATTTCCTCCTGATATTAATATATACTCATATCAGTATGTAATACTATCCACAAACATTAAAAGAAACATGACCATTCAGTCATCCCTATTCAATAAAATTATTCAAAGCATTCTTGCCGTTGTTTTTTTGTCTTTCTCTATAGTTCAACCTATTGCCGCGCAGACAGTTATGGGTTTGCCCGAGCCGGGCACATTAGTCGGCCTTTCGCCGGTCTTTGAGCCGGCCTTGCTTAAAGGTGTTGAAATTGACCCCGAAGACCCCATGCACCTGAAATTCATCGTTGATAAGGGGCAGGAGGACGCCCCTGCTCAGGCAGAATTTTTACGGTTGATCAAATATTTTTTGGCCGCTTTAACCATCCCGGAGGAAAATGTATGGGTGAATTTATCTCCCTATGAGGAAGACCTGATCATTTCAAAAGATCTGTCCGGGACCGAGATGGGCCGCGATCTATTAGCGCAGGATTATCTGCTTAAGCAATTGGCGGCTTCTCTTATTTATCCTGAGGATGAGTTGGGCAAGAAGTTTTGGGATAAGGTCTATGCCGAAACCCACAAGCGCTTCGGTACAACGGAAATCCCGATTAATACATTTAACAAGGTGTGGATCGTGCCGGATGAAGCCGTGGTTTACGAAGTCGAAAATACCGCCTTTGTGGCCACGGGAAAGTTGAAGGTAATGCTGGAGGAAGATTATCTCTCGCTTGAAAATAATAAAATCAACAAACAATTAGGAACTGACCGGTTGCAGGATGATAAGGTGGCTGAGATCAGCAGCATTTCCTCGCGAATAGTTAAAGAGATCATTGTTCCGGCCATTGAAAAAGAAGTGAATGAAGGCGCGAATTTTGCCAAGCTCCGTCAAATATTTCATTCTATGGTCTTGGCTACCTGGTTCAAACGCGAGCTATGGGAAAGCCTCTTGGGCCAAATCTATGTGGATCAAAGCAAGGTCAAGGGTGTTGATATCGCTGATAAGGAAATGAAGCGAAAAATCTATAATCAATATGTCGAGGCCTTTAAGAAAGGGACATATAGTTTACTTAAAGAAGAGCAAGATCCCGTTACGCAAAAAGCATTACCGCGAAAATATTTTTCCGGGGGATTCAGTCTGGAGGATGAGGGCCAATGGTTGGTTCATAAAACCCCGACCTATAGAATTGATGCCACTAATTTTGATAATGCCGTTATGGTAACCGTCGGACAAAGCGGCAACATTGAAACAGAAAAAGTGGCTGTCCCACCGGTGATCAGGCAAGCCATGAAGGATTTGAATAAGAAGAAAGATAATGCCCAGTTGGTGTCCGTTGATACAAAAATGGGTGAGTATCAACTGATCGAAACCCAAAAAGATACGATTATCCGTGATATTTACCGGGCGTTTCCTTCCCATCGCAGTGCTTTGATTCGCGGGGCATCGCCGGGACACAATGAGGCTTTAGCCAAAGACTTGGCGATAGCAATGACCGGGGGAAACAATGTCCCGGTTCAGTCTGTTACCATGTCATTGGGGCAAATTGAGGAGTTGGAGACGTTTATTTTAACCCTCGGCCTCGGAGAAGGTATAACAAAGAATGATGATCTTGATTTATCGCGTTTTAGTAATATGTTGTCAGTTATTGTCGAGAACAACACGGCCGATGAGCTTCCCATTGTTCCCATTATACTTGATAATGTCGTTAGCGCCATGGGCGCGGATGTATTCTTCAGCCGTTTAAAGACGCTGACCGATAACAACCGCGGGGTGCGTTTCGCCATTTTTGTAGACAATGAAAAGGATTTCAAGGCCTTTACCGATGTTAGTCCCACCTATCTTCCTTCTTCGAGTCAGATGGATTTTTCCAAGGTACTACCCATGTTCTTTAAAGACTGGGCGATGATGGCCTTTATGGATAATAATTTTAGAAAAGAGGGGGCCGATTATGTAGATAATTTGGGTAATAAAGTAGCGTCTAGTGATGTCCAGCCTCCCAAAGATTTGATAACTAGAAATGACAACAATTTTAAACAGCAGTTTGATGAATATCTGAAGATGTTTTTCTATGAAAAAGGTATGGCTGATGATCAATTTAGCAATTTGGCGCGGTTGTTTGAAGAAGAATCGGAAGAAATGATTCTTCTTAAAGAATATTTGTTGAATAATCCTCATTGGCGCCCTGTATTTTTGCAAACCCTTCCCCAGAATGAAAATGAGCCGATAGAGCCACTTAAGGATATTAATGAATTAAATAAATTTGGCGGTGAAGCAATTTTGGAGAAATATAAAGCCTTTTCTATCGGAACCCAGATGACAAATTTAGAAACGGCGAACAAAAAGGCGGAGCAATATTTAATTTCTCAAGATGTATTGTCAGAAGATGACGCCGTTCGCAAAGGTTTAAAAATTGTCGTTGGGATTACTGACCGGGGCCACAGATATAAGGATGCCCAAGATGTTGTTACTCATGGGCGCAGAGTCTTCTTTCCTTTGTCAGATGGAACATTCTTGTCACCTAAAGGGGTTGGGCAATTCTTGTACGAAAGAGAAACGCCCTATATGTTTCCTGATATTGGCATAGTTCCTGAAGAAGAGGTTTTAGATTTAAATAAATCCCTTGCGGTTGTTGATTCTGAATTAAATTTCCCGCAAAATATCGCCGTTCAACGTATAAGTCAAATTATAGATAGCAAAGGGGAGTTAAAGCCCGTTTCTTTATTATCAGAGAACAAATTTGATTATTCCTATATTATATACCAGCGCGTTCTTGATCCGGATCGGTTAGAGCATTTACAAGCGGCCTTAGAAACGGATGAAGTCTTGGAAAAGAAATCTTGGGTATTATCCCGCACATTAAGTAATCTTGGATTGATTGAAGAAGGGTTGACCTTGACCCCTATGGGTGTAATGGAGATTATGGTTCATAAATTAGGCGAGAGGTCTGCCAAGGAGTTGAACCGGGAATTATTCAGAACTACGGACGGGATTCGAAATATAGAGTTCTTAGGGACAAATCCAGACGTGTCTGATCTAAGACCCTTCACTTATTTTGTCGAAGAAGATAGTATAACAGATGTTGATGAAGCGTTAGAATTCTTCAGAAGGCGAAACCTTTTGGATAGAGCCGGCATTATAGAGGAAACTATCGCGCTGTCTGGAGCCTCTAAAAATAAACTTTTCGTTAGTGATTGGGATGCCTTTAAAATATTCTTTATTTCTTATTTCCAGAATTTAAATGAGGATAATTTTAATGTCTGGACCAATGAAATGAGTGATAGAAACTCAGCAACAAGTCAGGAGTTGATCGGTACTTTGAAAGATTCGTTTGATGAAAATATCCATTCAAGGGTACTTGCTTTAATTGAAGCAGAAAAAACAAGAAGGGATAATAT
>JAGLNJ010000037.1 GCA_023139575.1 Candidatus Omnitrophota bacterium
CCACAGATTCTGAGAAAGAGCCATTATTTTTAACAGGTTTTATTGGGAGTCAAAAACCAAACAACCGCAATAGTATAAGATAAAATGAGATAAAAAGGAAGGAAAAAAGATGGCCGAACGGAGAAAACGCCTTGATCCTTAACAAAATCGAAAACATCACCCCCGCCTTCTGCTGGCTTATCTATAATAAAGGTGACGGAGACTTTTAATGAAGTAATAATGTGTCCGTCACCTTTATTTTTTTCAGTGCAGTGATTTGTTATGGCTTTTTGTAGTATTCGATTAAAAACCATAGGATCATACCAATTGCTATTACTGCAGATACAATGCCAATTATAATTTTTCCACTTATCAAGAAAGAAATAATTATCGACGTGAGACTTACAACTAAAGAGACTATTCCCAAAAAAGCACTTACTCTAATGCTATCTTCGGGGTGATGCAAAAATGCATACAAAAAATATTTAAATGGATTTATCCCATTTATGATGAACGCATATTCATTTTTACCTATTTTCTTATCATCAAGTTGTAATTGTTGCTGATAATAAGCATTAAGATATACCGATTTTTCCACGATAGATTGATTATCTTCCCTATATTTTCTGGATCCGGGGCCATAAATACGACAGTAAATTTTTTTCTTGGTTTCAACACAATATAGTTGAATATAATTCAAATGCCTTAATCCCCGTGGATGTGTCACATTTTTG
The DNA here is from genome assembly GCA_023139575.1 of Candidatus Omnitrophota bacterium. GTDB lineage: Bacteria > Omnitrophota > Gorgyraeia > Zapsychrales > JANLHA01 > JAGLNJ01. The sequence goes on from JAGLNJ010000037.1 coordinate 714, forward strand.
TGTAGAATAACAAACCCTCGTAGAACATCTTTTCCTTCACACCATCTTGGAGTTAATTTAATTTCTTCATTTTGTTTCTTCATAAATTTCCTTGATATTTTTGACCATAACACCTGCGCATCACCGGTTCGCCACGCTTTTGGGCGAATCCGTGTGTATGCGGTTGTTAGATGTTTTTATGATGGTATAATTTCAATGATAACCTTTAATTCATACGGACTCTGCTTTTCGAGGTCCTTTTTTAAACCTACAGAATTTCTGATTCTTTGTTCTGGATCATATATAAAAAAAATTAAAAATTCGCAATCCTTATGTTCTCTGTAACGTGCAATATCAACAATAATTTGATCAGATAGTTCTTTTAATCCCAAACTTTTTCTGGTCTTCTTGGTTTCTATAGCAATCTTTTCGTCTTTAAGCAAAAAATCCATTCGGGAAGCTTTAGCAGCACAGGATGGAGTCGGTTCTTCCTGTCTAATGTCATCAATTTCTATTTTAAGCAATGCATGCAACAAATCTTGCACATCATATTCATCATTAATTTCTAATGTCTGCCTGTCTTCATGCCGCTCTGAAAGCTGCTTTGCCACATGATGAAATCTTCGAAGTAATCTCACAATTCTTTCCAAACCATTTTCGCCAGTTGGAACATTTTCCGCCTGCTTAAAGTCATCAAATAGCTCTAGCCTTTCAATTAAACCTTGTAATTTAACTATATCTTTTCGAACATCCTCTATTTTCTCATTAACTTTTTCATGTAAAAAACTATTAGTAACACCAGAACACCAAGCCCTCGAAGATTTTCTAAATTCTTCTTTTTGTTTTTCTGTTGGGAATATTTTTAATAACACTTCTATAGTATAATTTTCCCAGCTAGAATAAATTCCTTTAATATTATCAAATTCTTTCTCCTCATTACAGCCCTCAAACCTTTGAATTATTTTCTTCGCTTTCTCTATTTGTTTACACAACATCTTTTCAGCTTCACTTTTTTTAATTCTAAGGTTCATATCAATTCCTTTATTATTCATCATCTAACAATTGATATACGTTCGTCCTCTTTTCGGGCGATTTACTTATCAGTATATCAAAAGATCGTCATTTCTTGTTGTTTTCTGACTTTTTTCTAACGTGTTTTGCAAGAAAATGTCGTGATTCATGGGTAATATCCAGTTATCCGGACAGTCGTATATTATGGCATTTTGTGCATAATCCGGCTTTTTCCCTTAAAATATGCAAGCGTCTTACCAATAACAGGAGGGTGATCAATTTTCAGCGGATTTATAAGGCCAATCCTCTCCTGTTATTTAAGAAAGACGCCAAACCGGGTTTCTTTTAATCGCGAATAATATTTCGCCAATGATTCACAGGAATACTATGTATAAATAGGTCAATTGAAAATTTTGAGATAGTGTCAAAAGTAATATGAAAGAAATATGAAAAAATTATATGAAATAGGCGCGTGTCCCTTATTCAATATTTAATATTGAATTTTGCGGGGCCAACTGTTAGAATTTGCGATGGGAAGCAGGAGTTGGTTGTATGCCCTGTTGAAAGAATTGACTAAAACTAAATTAGATTAGGCTCTCTGTGAAAGTTGCCATAGTTCTTGACGGCACTATTTTGAAAACGCCTTGCCCGGCTTCTTTTAAACGATTAAAATGAGTACCCATGACGATATCTAACAAAAAAACCGTAAGTAGTCCGGAAGCCTTATTAAGCTCGATCGCTCGAGACCGCCATGTACATAGATGGTTCACCTTTTTGATCACACATCGGGATGTAAAGGCTAAGTTGTCGGTTGAAGAAAACATAAAGAAGCTTTATAACGAATTGAGAACGTCAACCATAAGGAAAAGATTATTATTGACAGCTATTCTCTGTTGCCTTTGCCCTGTTGTTTTCTTAAATCAATACGTATACATAGCTATACTTGCCTTGCTTGTCTATCATTATATTGCCATCCGTTCAAAAAACAAAAAACAGGTCATCAAAATCAGTGAATATATGCTGTTTAAGGATTTTGAAAGATCCGATATATGCGAAAAAACATTGTATCAAATAGGCGAAGAATACAGCCGTAAATATGGCATCCCTTCTCTTGTTGATGCCATTTCCGGCATAGATAGCGCCTTACAAAGAACCCTTCTGGCCACAGTTACCTTTTTTTATTTCCTTTATTCGGTAAACCACTGGCAATTTATTATTTTCTGTGTGGCAGCATGCTACCTTGTTTACGCCATCCTGAATACTTCTGTGATATACAAACGTTTAAGACGATCCTGACACATCCTTCGGCCTTTCTCTACTACAGATTGAACCACGAGGCCAATAGAATAATTGCGACAAAAAACATTATTATATAATACCCGAGTTTTGATGTGGTAAAGAAAAAGAAAAGATTAATGATCCCGAATACAGGCTGCGAGAACACGACATGATTCAGATGCCTGTGTCTAAAGACAAGATCAAGGGCTGTGTATTGGCGCCAATTAAGATTTGTTATGCGATTTTGTTTTATCATTTCATCATAGAACGGTGTTCCGGGCAAAGGAGTCATCACCCCTACGGCCGTGTAATAAGGATTCAGCAAAAAACAAAATTTCCACAGCCGGAACAGATATTTTATATCATCTGACTCAAAGCCTATGGTAAAATTGGCCTTGATCTGAATCCCTGTTTTCTTGATCTTCCTGGTGAGTTCCATGTACTTATCAGCCATGACAAACTTGCCGCCCTGCTTTTTTTCAACAGAATCCCCTGCCATTTCATAACCAATAACTAAGATTTGACACCCGCTTTCTTTGGCTAATCTTAAAACCTCGTCATTTTTTGCTATATCGATAGTGGCGTATCCCTGCCATTTAAATTTAAGGGGCTTGATCGCTGTAAGAAGCTCCTTTGTATAAGACGGATCATTGTAGATATTATTATCCATAAAAGAAACTGTCTTATATTTATGTTTTATTATCTTAAGTAATTCAACGATCTCATTAACAGGCCTTTTTCTGACCTTTCCTCCGCAGAGAAAAGGAACAGAGCAAAAAAAACATTTATTTCTACAACCACGACTCGTCTCCAAAAAATCTTTTATCATCTTGGGTGTAGACTTGAGCAGCTCCTGGTGTATCGGCGTGTAAGGGTTATCAAGGGCTGTTCCGTAATATTTTTGCTTTAAGACATTATTCTCATAATCTTTAATAACTTGCTGCCACAGGCCTTCTACCTCTCCTATCACCACACTATCACAACATTCCAGTGCCTCATCCGGGAAACAAGATACGTGTGCCCCTCCCATAATAACTTTAGCGCCTCGCTCCTTGAATCCCTTGGCAATCTTGTAGGCATCCGGAGAGGTGAAACTGCAACAGGTAATAGCTACAAGTACATTATCTTTAAAATACCTGTTTTGCCAAATCACCTGGTTAAACTCACGAATTTTATAATACTTGGGGGTCAGGGCCTTAAGGACAATAAAAACAGGCGGATAATCGTGGAAGGCGGCAAAGACCAACCCTCTAAATAATGTCCCTCCTAAAGGGTTGATGAGAAAAACTTCTTTTCTATTACCGAAATTCTCTTTAACCTGCGGATAGTTATTCAAGACAATGTTCGATAAGTATAAAAATGTTAAAAGGTAAATATATTTTGAGAACAAAAGGGTGATCCTTGATACCTCGATATTCGCTATTGTCACGAAATCGGGCATATAAAACAAAACCAGTCTTATGCCGTAAAGAACCGCCAGAACGATAGCCTCACGAAATTTGATATTGACCTTCCCTCGACGCCGGACATGCTTCCGCAAATATTTCCCGGAAATCATCCAGTAAGCCAGAATATACAGAATTAAAATATCAAAATATACGGCAACGGCTTTCACCGATAACAATTCTTTGGAAATAAAGACATATATAAAAAAACCCAGAACCCCGGGCGAAATTATCGCAAGAAAACAACTGATCCAGAATTTCTTTATATTATCTTTAAAATTATTCATCTTCAGAATCATTTCCTGACCGCTTGCCATTTCTATCAAGGTTCCCATGCAACCCGCATAAAGACACGCAGAAATGGGAATAAAAGCCAACAAAAGCAATCGGCTCCAGAAAGAAGCAATAAATCCCTCCGGGAAGTAGGAAAGAAAAACGGAAGGTTCAAGCATAATTAAAACTGCAACGGATAATAGAAAGGAATTAAGGACATTAAAAGATTTTGCTAGGAGGGGCGCATGCTTTGTCATATCGACATAATATATTGATTTTTCGTTATTCGCAACATTATTGATTTTATCCTGTGTAAAACAACAAAATAAAAACCACTGCGGCCTTTATTCTTGTCGCTGTCATCAAATGGGCCGCCTCCCTGAACTATAATACCGTGGTCCTGCCAACATATCGTGTTGGCCCTACTTGATATACCGCTTCACGCCCCGCAGCTCGAGATTGAACTCATCTTTACTATCCGCTACACTGCGCGCCTCATCTTCATCTACCACGCCCCCCTTAACAAGGGTGACCAGGCATTTTTTGAAAGAGGTCATGCCGAAGAGGTCGCCTTCATCGATAAATGACTGGATCTCATTGACTTTTCCCTCTCTTATGAGCCGGGCGATGGTCGGAGTCACAACCATGGTCTCAAAGGCCGGAACACGGCCTTCTTTGTCCAAACGGGGAATCAAACGCAGGGACACGATGCCCTTTAAGATCACGGACAGCTGCATGCGAACCTCATCATGCAGGTATGGCGGGAAGAAATTCACAATACGGGTTACCGCCTGAACAGAATTAACTGTATGAAAAGTCGTCAAAACCAAAGCCCCTAACTCGGTAGCCGTGATCGCAGCGTGCATGGTTTCCACATCACGGATATTACCAATATAAATAATGTCCGGACTTTGCTGCGTGACATGTTTCAAGGCCTTCGGGTAAGTATGCACATCCGATTCCAGCTCGCGCTGGTTGATCATGCTCTTTTTATCTTTGAACAAGAACTCAATAGGATCTTCAATAGTCACAATATGCTTTTCGTAATTATTGTTTATATACTCAATCATCGAGGCGATTGTCGTAGATTTGCCGCTACCGGCCGGGCCGGAGAGAATGACAAGCCCTGACTTATTTTCGCAAAAAGTCTTTAACAAATCCTCAGGCAGCCCGAGATCCTTAAAATTTTTAACACTGGTGTGTACATGGCGGGCGACCAGGGCCGGCGTATTGCGCTGCGTAAAAATATTGATACGGAACCGGCCGATACCCTGTTCATAATGCACAAAATCAATATCAAGATTCTCACGATAGCGCCGCTTGCGGTCCTCTGTGGCTAATAGTTTATCCGCAATCCCCAACATCTCTTCCATGGTAACGACTTCTTCGCTGATGGGCTTCACAACGCCATGGACGCGGACCCTCGGCACGGCATTGGTCCTAAGAAACATATCGGAGGCTTCTCTCTCCACCATAATCTGGAAAAAACTGCGAATATCCATATTAAACTCTCCTCCCTTTAAAAGTGACAGAGACTGATTTTGAAAAATAGAGAAAATAGCCTCTGTCACTATTTAGTCTGAATCTTAATCATTTTTTCCCTCTTAAGCAGTCGGGCTTTTTTCGGGCCCATTTTACCGGCATACCCCCCTAAGGAACCATCCGACCTGATAACACGGTGGCAGGGAATGATCAAAGGATACGGATTCCGGCACAAGGCCTGGCCCACAGCCCGTGCCGACCCGGGCTTCCCAATTCTCCGGGCAACCCATTTATAACTGCGCGTCTCGCCCAAAGGAATTTCTAATGTGGCCTTAAGTACCTGCCATTGGAAGGGGGTCAGGTTAACTGGTTTATTCATGATGTAACACGCGCATCAGAGCACTCAGCACTAATACACCAGTAAAAAAATGCTGGGGTTCCAGTGTTCTCGCGCTCCTTATAAATGCGGCCTTCGTCCTCAATTTCCTGTGATAAGCGACAGCAAAACGATGCGCTTCATCACGCAGCCGCTGCAATAATTTTAAACCCAAAGAGTCTTTAGATAATATAACAGGTTTTCTCTTTCCCGGTAAGAAAATCTCCTCTTCCCTTTTTGCTAATGAAATGATCGGCACCGACACCTCAAGAACTTTTAATTCCTCGCAGGCGGCTGAAAGATGCCCCTTACCCCCATCGATAACGATCAAGTCCGGAAACAGCGCCCCTTCTCTTTTTAAACGGCTATAGCGCCGGCGCACAACTTCGGCGATCATCTTAAAATCATCGATTCCCTCAACGTCTTTGATGCGGAAACGACGGTAATTGCTCTTATCCGGTTTACCGTTTAAAAATGAAACCATCGATCCCACACTCTGGTTTCCCATGATATTGGAAATATCAAAGGCCTCTAAACGGTCGGGCCGCCGGGGCAAATACAACACCCTGTGCAATTGCTCAGCTTCCTTATAATAATTTATGTCTTTGGTGCCGGAATAAAGCGCGCCGATCGCACGGATCTGGTCGCGCAGCTTTGCCGCCGTTTCAAACTTCCTCTCCCTGGCACAGCGCTCCATTTCCTTTTGCAAGCTGCGGTACAATTGATCTTTCTTTCCCTCGAGAATCAGCCGCACCCGGCGGATATTCTTTTTATATTCCCGCGCTGTTATATTTTTAATACAGGGCGCGTCACACAAACCAATGTGAGCATCCAAACATTCTTTGTTTGGAAACGGTTCACAGGCGCGGTAATGAAATATTTTTCTGATGATGGTTAAAGCCTCACGGACGAGTTTGGGATTGATATACGGTCCATAATAGGCGGATCGAGGGTTCTTCTTACGCGGCCGCACCACAACGATTTTGGGATACGTATCGCCTGTCACCTCGATCAAAGGATAAGTTTTATCGTCACGCAGATCAACATTATATTTAGGCTGATATTTCTTGATGAGACTGGCCTCTAAAATCAGGGCCTCCGCCTCACTAAAAGTCTGGATACAGTCGACATATGCGATCTCTTCGACGAGAAAATCCGTCTTTGACATGGCCTTTTTCTTGCGGAAATAAGACTGCACGCGCTTGCGCAAGCACACGGCCTTGCCGACATAAATAACTCCCCCCCTGGCGTCCTTCATCAAATAAACGCCGCTGGTCAGGGGAAGAGCTCGGGCCTTATTTCTTATTTCCGACATATAAGTCCAAATGTAATGGTGTTTATCAACTTTGGAATTGCGCTAAAATATGAAAATTCCAAAAAACAGAAAATCAAATAACAAACAAGCGCCAAAAATCAATTTCAAGAAAACCCCTCCCTTCGGTCGTCACAACTTCTTGCGTTCTTAGGAAAAGGAAAAGAGTTTTCAGCAGTTTGGAAAATTTTATACTTTCCTGAACTGTAAAAAACACGAGCAAAAACAAATGTTTTAATTAACCCAAGACTGTTTTGATATTGTAATCTGAAATTTGTTCAGAATTTGTCTTTTGTTATTTGTAATTTCTGCCGGTTTATTCCCATGAGCGCCAGCAGTTTCTAGCGCTCCAATGTTCATTTCTTATTAACCACCCACAGATATATTTTCTGTGCCTGTTCTACTTGGAGGGTGTAGCAAATAGCGCCGTAAAGGGCCAGGCCGGATAAGCCGACAAGCATAAGTTTTACGATATCATTAAGAGGGGGCAGATAGCGCCAGGCCCCGAAGACAAACAGGCCGCTTAGAGCTGAAGCAAAAAATATTTTAAAAATAAAATTACCCGGGCCGAAAGATATCCCGGACAATCTTTTATTCAGCACATAATACAAAATAAAAAAATCGATGCTGGCGGCGATAGCGCTGGCCAGCGCGATACCCGCGACCTTCATCGGATACATCAGGATAAAATTCAGCACGGCATTAATAACCAAACACAAAGCCGCGGCCTTAACCGGGGTCTTGGTATCCTGCAGGGCATGAAAGGCGGTTATCATAATTTTCAATCCGCCGAAACTGAACAACCCTGAGGCATAAAAAAGCAGGGCCATCGACGTGATCGATGTTGAATATGAACTGAATTCCCCGCGCTGAAAAAGAATGCGGATGATCGGATGCGCTAAAACCATCGTCATCAAACTAATTGGAATCATGATAAAGAAAATATTTCCTAAGGCAAAGGTTAAGGTCTTTTTTACCTGGTCAATATTCTGCTGTGAGGCAAAACCGGACAGAGCCGGCAACACCGCCGAAGCCAAGGCAAAACCAAATAGTCCCATGGGAAATTGAATGATACGATTGGAATAATAAATAGCGGATATGCCGCCCGCCCCCACAACTGAAGAAAGAGACGCGCAAAAGGTGTCGATCAACACCGTCAATTGATAAACGCCCGCGCCAAACACGCGCGGCACAAGTAACCGGCCCACCTGCCGCGCGCCGGGATGCCGCAAGGTCTTTGGACGATGAAAACGCATACCGCACTTTCTTAACGGCCTGATCTGCGCCAATAACTGCAGAACCCCGCCAACCAAAACCCCGCCAGCCAGGCCGTAAACCGGCTCTTTAAGATACCGTGCGGATAGTAGCGCACTGATAATTATTGCCAGATTCATCAAGCAGGGACTAAAAGCGGGAACGGTAAACGAGCGGAAGGTAAATAATATCGCGATGCTGTAAGCCGTCATGCCGATGAATACCAAATAAGGAAACATCATCTTTGTCAGCTGAATCGTCAACTCCAGCTTTGCCGGGTCATGCATAAACCCCGGGGCGATAACCCGGACGATCAACGGCGCGGCCATGACACCTGTCAACGTGATCGCGCTCAGGACAACCAAGGCCAACACCAGGATCACGCTAACGAATTCCCAATACTCTTTTTCACTCTTTTTGACCAAATATTCCGAAAAAACCGGCACAATAGCAGCGTTGGTGGCTCCCTCCCCTACAAAATCCCGGAATAAATTGGGGATTTTAAAGGCCACGAAAAAGGCATCTGCCTTGAAGCCCGTGCCAAAGAACCTGGCCAGAACGATATCCCGCACAAAACCCAGAATCCTTGAGCTGAGCGTTCCTAAAGATATAATAGAAGTAGACCTTATGAGTGAACGGGGTGAATCCTTACCCTGAGATTTATTATTTGACATTCAACGCCCTCTTTGGTAGTATATTGTCCTTATTAATCAAATTCACGGGCTTTACCTTTACCTGTTTGTTGATAAAAATGTTTGAAAGGAGCGAGTAAGTTGCCACAAAGAAGATCCGGAATCAAAGAATTACGTAAAAATCGCAGAAAACGCATGCAAAATTTAGACGTTAAGACGAGCGTCAAAAAGACTATCAAGACTTATCTTGTATCTGTTAAAGAAAACAACATGTCCGAAGCTGAAAATAATCTCAAAACAGTTTACAAAAAGCTGGATAAAGCCGCCAAAAAAGGTATTATCCATAAAAACACCGCCTCTCGCCGTAAATCCCGTTACAGCAAAGAACTTAAAAATATCACTGCTTAAGCTCTCTTACCGATTTTAACCCAAAAGCGCGCAAAGTTTAACAACCAAAACTTCAAGGGCCTGCTCCGGCTTGAGCCGGCTGCGCTTTATATTCAAATCCGCTTCCTTCAACACCAATAGCCCTTCCTGAAATTTCTGACTGGAAAGTTTTTTTTTCATCTGTCCCCAAAACCAAACCATCCCCCCCATGATCTGCAGGGGATGGCTGCCTTCTTTTATCAACGCAAATAACAACTTCAACGCCTGACCCGGCTTCCGATAAGAAATAGCGCGCGTCACATCAAAGACAGTCGTTTTAACACTTTGCGATGATTGCAGGAGCTCAGCATGCGGAATCACTTTCTTGGAGAAAGCATCTTTACCGGTGAGTGTCGGCGACTCGAGAATGAGAACAACATGATCCTGCGGCATGGACACAAAATCAAGAACAAGATCCTTGCTGGCGCCTTTAAGCTTTTCGCATTCATAAATAAGCACGACACGTTTAGCCTCTATGGCAGGCAAAGCGATGAGCGCCTTCTTCAAGGTTTCAGCATCTAATTTGGAAGAAAAAAGAACCTCGTAGTCAAATTTACGGGCGTCCCCGGTTTTTAGGTGTGTTTGTTTAATCGCGGCGATCTTTTTTTCTTTAAATCCCGCGTCTTCGCCGATGATAAGATAAACCATAATGAGAAATCAAAAATTAAAATTGCTGGAGGATGTTTTTGTGATCAGTGGCCAGTTTTTTTGTGACCTTGTGTCATTATAACTATGAGACTTTTTCTACCAATCCTCAACCGTACGCTCGATGACCCGTCGCGCCAGATCTAAAGTCGCTTCTTGAACGGCTGATTGTTCGGTCGTAACCAGAGGTCCTTCGATAAAATATGTGGCCTCACCGGCAAAACCGTTTTCGGTCCATATCGGCTCATCCGTCTCGGCATCGATCATTTTGATATTGACAATAATCTGCAAGCGGTATTCCTGCACCTCATCATCGTCGGTATAACGCAAAGCCACACGTTCATAGTTGATCAGCTCCCCTTCCAGGATCAGATCCGCCCGATCCATATCAGAGATCCTGAGATTCCCGTCGAATAAAAACCGGTCAACAATAGCATCACGGATATTAACCTCCAAGAGCGGAAAATAGGAAGTCTTACGCGATTCATCGGTAAAATCAATTTTATTGGCAAAGTCGAGAACATGCACCATCCGGAATTTACCTGGCAGGGCCGAACGCGTTGTATACCCGCAGGACAGCAGAGAAAAACTCATTGATAAAGCTAAGACTGTTAATGTGATTTTTTTCATTCTTCGATCAATTCGTTAAGCACGCGGATTCTTTCCAGGGACTTTGATGCCCAGGATGTATCTTTATAATCATCCACGATCACGCTGTAATAAATACGCGCGGATTTATATTTCTTTTGTTTTTCATAGAAATCAGCGACGAGGAAACTGTTCTCCGCTTCTTTTTCGCGTAAGGTCCTGATATGGCTTTTTGCCTCGCCTGACAATTCCGCGCCGGGATTATCCCTGACAAATTGTTCAAATTCATCAATGGCCGCTGCGGTGACCTTTTGATTATAGGCCGCGTCAGCGGAACGTTTGGAATCGGCCAAGGCGATACGGTAACGCGCCGCCTGCGCCCATTCCGAATCAGGATAATCGTTCATGGTCTTTTCAAATTCATCCCGCGCTTCCTGAAACAGCTGTTTCTCCAAAAGATAAAGGCCGATCTTGTACTGAGCCGGGGCCGCGTATTTGCCGTAAGGCTCGTTCTTGATGACGGCGCGGAAAATCTCAATAACATCATAATCACCGCCGACCACCGTTTTGATAAATTTATTCCTCTTTTCCCTGCCGTCTAAAATGGCCAAGGCGATATTATATTCATTTTCAATGATCTGCGCGGTTCTTTCGCTGAACGGATACTTCTGTATCGCCAATTGGTACTCTTTAAAGGACTTGTGATATTTTTCCTGTTTTTCCAAGCCCAAAGCGATATAGTACTGCGCGTCAGCGGCTTCCCGGGCCTTGGGGTAATGCCTGATCAATTTCTGCAATTCCCGGGTGGACTTGGCATAATCTTCCATCTCAAAGAAGTCCAGAGCGTATTCCAACTGCTCCTGAGGCGTCTCTTTGACGGCATATTTCGGGTTAACCCATTTATTCGTCTCCGGGGTCCACACCCAAAAAGCCTGGGCCGGCATAGCGGAAAGGAGTAACAGCAGCAATAAAAGGGCTAAAAGCTTTCGCATATTTATCATAATTATATATACTAATATTTGAAATTCTAATATATTCCGCAATTTAGCATAGTTCATACCCTTTGTCAATTAGGGGGCTGGCTATTCTTTGGGATAATGATAGAAAAGTATTTACCTAAGGGAGGTGAGTTGCCCGGGTTCCTCATCTTTTTCTGAAATCCCCAAAAGGAGCGGCAGGTTGGTTGGTATTATTTGGAATATTACGGGACTTAAACCATCAATGGGTATAGTTTCAATATTTTGCGAATTAAAAGGCATTTCAAAATCTAATCCCCGCCCTTGCCTTTGCAGATTTAAAAACTCCTCGTTTAAATCAATACCGCCTGGATTATTTTTTTGGAAAGGGTTTTCACCCTGAACGTTTGCCATCATGGCCGAATCCATCTTTATAGGCCGCTGATTTTTGTCAAAACCTAATGGCAAAACTTTAATATGATGACAACCTTGCTCCTTAAATATACCTGTGGTTTCAGCTACTATGAAATATGGCACAAAAACATGCGTGATATCCTCTAACGGAACGAATTTATTAACACCTTTTTCATTTTGAATGCCTGCTACACTTTGATCCATGTCTAAATACTCTGTATATTCATCTGCCGAATCATAAGTATATTGAAAAGACTCTTCTTTTGATTTTGAAACACCAAAAATCATTGGCAATTCAAAGGCTTTTGGCTGACCGAAGCCCAATTCCGCGGAAACTTGACCACCAGAATAATAAAAAAAAGAAACTCTATCCGGAGAATACCCTGCTCGTTCACCTGACTTCAGTTTTATTCCATAAGATGCAATATGATTAGCGCTCCCCAAACCTCTCAATTGAATCACATCTGACAAGACAACATCGTAAGTATAATGTGTTAAGACAACCGGATCATCGGCATCTACATAAGGTTCTCTACTATTAGCAGGTGCTCCGGCATAAAAATCTAAAACTTTTTCGTTCCTGCGAATATTGTTTGTATAAATCTCTGAATCTACATAACCTAGTAACTCGGCACGCCTTGACAACCAATTATTAATACCGCCTTTTTCCACATCTTCCATAAACGAATAGATTTCATCATTATAATACCGGCCTGTCCTAAAACCGATAAAATCTTTATTACCTCTGTCCATTTTACGCAAATAAACATGCGCTTCTTTCCACGCTTGCGCTTGATTATCCCCTTCTTCACGATCAAAGGAATCTTCCATACGCCTTATGTACCCATCAATGGTTTTCAAAATTTCTCTAAATTTGGATGACAATCCTTTTACCGCAACATCAGCAGGATTATCTAAAATCTTATAAATCTTACCCTTTCTCGGGCCCCGCTTCCACACAACAAATGTTTTATCACCACAGATAATAACTTCATGCTCACGCCATTTTAAAACCCGGCGAGAATGAACTTCTTTTTGATCTATTCTATCTTCATCAAAATAATCGCCCATCTTCAAATCATCAGGCAAGATATAATTAGGTCTATACGCCTTTTCTAAATCATCCGACAGGGGCATTTCAGCGGGTTCCTGAGGTCGTGTTATGTCCCATAAAAACGCACGGTTAATCTCATCAACAACAATCAATTGATTGTTATTAGGATGAAATATTGCCTCGAAATAATTGGGAGCATTATGTCTGTAATTTTGTTTTAAAAACTTTTGAGTATTTCCCTCAAGATCAACCCAAATAAGTGAAGGCCCAACCGCAGAATTCACAATAGAACCGGCATAATCATAAGTATAGCTGAATCCAGGAAATGCTACTACTGCATAACGCTGTGCTGGATGGATTGCTGTAACGCCAGGGCTTGTACCAAACCCATAGTTACTTTTCCACAATAATTCCTTCGCGGAAGCTATTGCCTTTTGTTTCAATGCCGCTAGCTGCGCATTATCATCCATTCTCTCGGACGCCTCTGCTCCGCTCGCCCCAACGATCACATTTTTTTGAGAATCAACTATGGGCGAGGATACTTGCGAAAGAAAAAACTTTATGCCTTTCTGAAACATCTGAACTGGATCAACGACCTGATAAATACCTGTCCCAATATTATCGAAAGCGTCTCCACCAGAGGTCTCTACAGGCGTATAATCATCAACTCTTACAATGTGCGTTCCGGGTAAACGTAAAACAAAACTATTTTCATTGCGTTGAGCAGGTTCAACAATATACTTCGTTCCTTTTTGGGTTAAATGTTTGAGAATATTTTTTGTTGATAAATAAACATTGAGAATTATACTTAATTTGCTTAATTTGTTTAAAGGCTCGTCAGTCTTTATTTGAAGATTACCTTGTGAAGCATGCTGATTAGCATATGTGGTGTTGCGATGAAAAATATAATCCGCTTTATATCTTTCTCCCAGGAGTCTCATCTGTCCTTCGATCACTGTGTCCGCCTTGACAAGTTCGAAATTAATCTTAAAAAATGCCTTTGTTTTTAAAACATTAAAAAAATTTTCCACAACCTCAGCATTAACATCAACAGCAACAAAATTAACCTGCCAGGAGGCCTGATCCTTTTCAGAAACACCATTTGCTTCAAAAGCTTTCTTTACTGCTTCAAAAATCTCTCTTGTTTCGGGGAATTTTTCATCCAGACTCAGGCCGATTTGATAAATAGTAATTTCCTGATTTCTTTCTTTTCTCATTTCGATAATCTTTTCAAAATCCCTTACAACTAAATCAAACTGATTAATATCAACTTCATTGCCTGCTTTCTCAAAAAAACCATACCCTAGTGCGGCTGTTCTTGGGAGAGCACTTAAAGCAATTGCAATGCTGTCCCTGTCAGAATGAAAATCATCTAATAGATCTTTAAGGTCAGAATCACTTAACCAGTCTTTCAATCTAAAACTGCGCCAACCCATTCTCCAAGCCATTTGCCTTACGTCATCAAATAGGGGAAGCCCTTCCATTAATCGCGGTTTATAGATCTCCTCCCGTGACTTCGTCTCTTTGCTTCCGGAACTTGCACTAACACCGCTATCATTAAGCATTGCATTATCCTTCGCCGTTTTTATATCTTCTATTGTTGGAAACCGAACGGCGTGCATCATAAATGTTCTATCTTTTTTTGCTATTTTCAAATATTTTATTAACGCGTTCTGCCAATCAGGAATTCTTAAAACAGATAAGTGAGCTAAATTAACTGGTTGCTTGTATTTTTCAGCTAAAATAGATCCTTTTACATTAATAACCTTATTTTTAAAAATATCAGGCACATTTTTTTTGACTAAAGAAAACACATTAGACGGCACAAAAATAGCTTCAATCAAATTAACATTCAACTTTGAAAAGCCAAATATATTAATATCCTCTTGTGAAAGGTTTTCCTTTTTCAATTCATTAATTTTTGTTGGTGTACTCATTAAAATCATAATCCCACTTTTTAATCTTTCTTCAACAACATCTTTACCAACTTTTCGCACTTCATTATTTATATTAGAATCGTTCCTTTCACCTAAGATTTCCAATGGCGAGTTTGTTCGATTCCCTTTTAACAGGACATATGCTCGTCCCTTAATAAAATCTTTATATCCTGAAATATTAGTTGGATAATGGATAAATTTATTTTTTGACAAAAATGTTTTAAATGAAGGGATTTCGTCCGCCACAACAGTAACACCTTTAGTATTCATATTATTTTTATCTACACCCTGAAATAAATCAATTTCCACCTCACCAGCTTTCTGCTCACTAACTAAACCATATTTAAAAATACTTTTAATTATGTCAGCAATTTTCGTTCGTCGACCACCTTGGATTTCTTCTATTTCTATTACACTCGCCCCAACGATCACATCTTTCCTTGCTTGATCTGGCTCAACTACTTCATCGGCATCACCTAAGGCTGCCTGGTCATTATCTTCCGATGGGGCTGTGTCGAAAGGCGTGACTGCCGCGCGAACTGTTTTAAAGAATGTTGAAGCTGTTTTGAGCAATCCCTTCGTCGTTCTTTTCGCCGCGTCTCCCAGGGCCGCGCGGTCCCTTTGCTCAACTTTAACTGCACCCATCATCGCCTTATCATCAAATTTAAATCCCCCGGAAAAATATTTCCTGGGGATCATCTGCCGCGTGTCTGCATCATACTCTTTTTTAATATAGCTGTAGACCCCCCTTTTAAAGGCTTTAAGATACTGCTGATAGATTTTCTCCTTCATCTGCTTATCATCAATATCCACACCGCTGATCTTGTTTTTATCGACGTAAATCCTGCCCAGCAAATTTTCTTTCAAGTTGCGCTTAAACCAGGTGGCCATGACCATGGAGTGATATATCTGGCGCAACGCGGTAAAATGTTCTCCCCCATTAACTTCTTTCTCAATCTCCGGCAGGATAACTTCCCGGATGATCTGTGAAGACACATCACTGATTTGTGAGACATCTTCTGCCGCCATCCGCGCCACCCCGAACTTTTCATTACCCTTATTTTCTTTCAAAGAAAGGTAATCGCTTTCTAACATCACCTTTAAACGGCTGTCCACAATAAAGGCGACATCCCCATTCTCATAGACCGTCGCGCTTTGGGGGGCCACCCACACCTTGTTAAACGTGTTAACAGGAATATCCGTTGTCCCGTAAAGGGCGTTGGCCTTCGCGTAAACTCTTCCCCAAAATTCCTTCCCCAAATCATCCTCAGGATATATCAAGGAAGCTGTGAGCTGTTTTAAGACATAATCCTGCCCCAAGAGGTCTCTGCCCATTCCGGTCGTGCCGAACTTATCAGGAATGATGCGGTCCTTTTCATAGGGGGACAAATTCACCCACAACTCATCTTCCGGAATTGTCAGGGAGGCGAGAAAATATTTAATAAGTTTAGAAGCCTCCGCCTCAAACTTTGCATCCTGGAATTTTGTATGCCCGGTATCAATGATAAAGTCAAACCGCAGCGGATTATCCGGGAAAATTTTGATGCCCTTCATGACCGCCGGGATAAAACTAGCTGTGGGTGTTACCATCGTTCCGGGAGTGGGCAGGCCAAGCACACTTTGCGCCTGAGCCACAGAAGGGGGGAAAAGCACTGAACAAAGAAAGAGTATAGTGATAAAAAGAGAAATAATTCTTCTAAATAAAATAAATTTTATATTTCGATTACACATTCTATTATTTTTAGTATTATTTAATTGGAAGAGCTGTTCTTAAAACCTACGGTTTGCACGCTTTCCCTTTGAAATGGTATCCCCACAGGGCGTAAGCCAACACAACAGTAATGAGGGTCTGCTGAAAAAAGATTCCAAACTATGGATTCCCGCCTTCGCGGGAATCCAATGCCTCTCTAACCAATTCACTGATATGCCGACCGCTCTTTTCTGTCATCTTCCTGAGCCCAGTAAAAAAGGAATGTTATTAACGGGAGCAACATTAATAATTAAAGGGACCAATCCCTTTATATTGGTTGTTATATTACTTTGATTATTAAATTCAAAAATAAAATCTTGTGACCCTCCTTTTGATTTAATTTCCATGATATTTGGATTCAAATCAATTCCACCTTTGGTTTTAT
>JAGLNJ010000038.1 GCA_023139575.1 Candidatus Omnitrophota bacterium
TGTTCTACCACTGAACTACTCTCGCGTAAAAAATGGGCAGAGGAGGATTCGAACCCCCGAAGCGATTCCGCAACAGATTTACAGTCTGTCCCCGTTGACCGCTTGGGTATCTGCCCATGAAAAATGGCCGGTAATCTATGGTCAGTAAACGCGAAAGGCTATAAGCCATTTTCATTGATCGCTGAACACTGTCCACTGATTACTTAAAATGGAGCTGGCGAGAGGCATCGAACCCCCGACCTACTGATTACAAGTCAGTTGCTCTACCAGCTGAGCTACGCCAGCATGAATTCTAAATTGTTTATTTTCAAAGAGTTTCTTAAAACGCCAAATTTTCGCGTCATCCCAAAAACGGGATTTGTGCTAAATTTGTGCTATTTTCAGAAATATTATTATACCTGAGATCGTTTAAAAGTAAATCAATTTTTTCCAGTTTGCCCACCGCATCCTTAAATTGCGCGGGTTGCAAGTGCGCGTAGCGCTCGGTCATTTTTATGGTGGAATGCCCTAACAATTTTTGCACAACATACAAATCCACGCCGTTAATGACCAGCTGTGAGGCAAACGTGTGCCGGAGATCGTGAAACGTGAAGTTGTCTATCCCCGCCTTGACCAACGCGTTTTTAAACGATTTCTTGAGACTGCCGATGGGCTTGTCCGTCTTGGGGTTCAAAAAGATGTAGTCGGTTCCGGGCTGCTTGGGAAAGCTCTTTAAAACCCCTTTGAGCGTTGCCCCCATCGGGATATAGCGGGACTTTTTTCCTTTCGACAAGGATTCGTGAATGTAAATCACGTCATTGTCGAAGTCCACATAGTTGCTGTTTGGAATCTGTTTCCTTTTGAGACTGATAATTTCACCCCAACGCATGCCTGTTTTTAAGGCGATCAACACGCTTAAGTGTGTCGCGCCTTTGCAGTGGGCCAAGAGACGCGCCTGTTCCTGAGCGTTAAGCCAGCGGCAGCGCTCATTGTTTTCAGGCAGTTTCTTTATCCCCACCGTTGGATTGCGCCCGTCAAAAAGGTTCCATTCAATGGCCCGATTAAACATGGACTTAAGCATGGAAAAATGACGGTTGACCGTGGACGGCTTGACCTCTTTAATCCGTTTGGCAATAAATTGCCGGACAGTAAAATTATCAATCTTGTGCAGATACTTCCCGCGGAAATATTTCACCAGATTGTTAAAACAACACATTTGGGACTTCGGATTTTTGTTCTCAAGTTTCATGTAAACATCAAGGAACCTTTGCGCGAAGTCCTCAAAAAGGATTTCCTTCTTCTGGCGGATATCCAGATATTTCCCTTCAGCAATCTCGGTCTCAATCTTAGAAAGAACTCTTTTCGCCGTCTCTTTGTACGGCGAGACAACCTTCCTGATTTGGTTGCCCTCGGGGTCGATATAATTGATACCGTAAACGGTCCCCGTTTTGTTTTTACGTTTAAAGATAGTACCCATTTGCTTTTTTCCTCCTTCCTCCGAAGATTTCCCGCAAATGGGGCTACTTCGCCAAAGCATTTTTAACTTTGGCTTCGTAGGCCCCATCCTGCGAAGCTCAACACGAAAGTAATTGAGCGAAGCAAGGATGGCCTACTACCAATAAGTGATTTTAGTATAAACCATCCGCCGGATTTTTCAACTATTAAGGCTAGTTAAAATCTGCGCAGGGAGCGGGATTTCTTGGCCAGCCATTCATCAATACACTTTATGTCAAAACGCACTCCGCCGTTAATTTTGTGAAATGGTATCATTCCCAGCCGGACCCATTTGCGTATTGCGCTGTTACTAAAGCCTAAATAGTCTGAGATTTCCGAGATATTTAAAAATCGTTTTTTAATCTCCATCTGTTTTTGCTTCCTGTTTCATGGATTCATTCCCCCTATATACATATAGTGATTTTGTCCAATATTTAGTCAAAATTTTTCAAATAAAAAAGACCACCTCCGAAGCCAAGATCTGGAAGTGGCCTTATTTAAACTATCGCTCAAATTTTTATAAAATTTTTTTACGTAGTAATACCAAGTGTGCCATATGATTCCTTAAGTGTCAAGGTCTCAGCGACGGATCTTTGAAGATTTTTCCGTTTTTTTTATTTTTTAATATTAAGCAGGGGATCTTTGTGAATCCCCCAACTGTATGTTTATCTTTCTCTCAATCTCCTTTTCTTTTATTTCGCAGGGTCGTTCAAGACCACCATTTCTCATAACAAAGTTATGGTAGAGAAAGGGTGGTCTTGAACAATCTGTGAACGCCAGTGAACAGATTCCCTAAGAAATAAAAGGAGTTAGGAGATTGGTTTCTTTCAAAATCATTTCAGAATTGAAACGGTTCTGAAATTTTGGGATGATACTATATTGACGAAGATAACTGAGGAATTGGCGGGGTAGCCGCAGAAGGTTATGCAACTGGTTAACATTGGAAATCACCCGCTTTTTCCCAGAATGAAGCGACGGGAAAAAGTCGGGTGTTATGTGATTTTATATTTTGTGCTACTCGTAATCTTCCATTGGTAATGCTTTGATAAATCCTGCTAAACGTTCGGCTTCTTTTCCTGTTAAATCTACCGGTAGTATGAATTCAATCGGCAAATCCGCACGCAAATTAAAAGTATGTTTTAAAGAATCACTTCGCCCAGGATCTTCATCCGATTCTTTTTTGACTTCTTCAACTTCTTCCGTTTCTCCTACTGCAAATTGACTAGCACTCAATGACCCAACATCCCAAACAAAACGTGATGGCCAACCCCAACGTCCTGCTACGAACTGTCCGCATTTATATTCTTCTAGACTTTTGAAAACAGATACAATCTCTCCTCTGGGAATTGAATGCCCCTCATCATTGAGCAATTGCACGATACGGTCTACTTTAGTTTCATTTTGATTTCGTTGTCGGTTTGTCATATGATCAAAAAATATTTTAGCGCTACTATTGTTTCTATATAATTCTCTCAATTTCTCTTTTTCCATGTGTCCTCCTTTTTTATTTATTTACACATAACTATTATTCTACGATTGACCGATTAGCTGTCGTTTTTGTTAATCTATTTATGTTAGCTATGTGCGACCTCTTTTCTCACAAATGTCGCAAATGTTTATTTGTTTCTTGATCTGTATACTTCATAAATGCTTTTATATTTCTTTTCTTCCAATTTTCCATCAAAGTTAAGACTTTGTTTCTTGGCAATTTCTTGTAGGGTTTCATAATATTTAGGCAAAATTTTCTCTATTGTTTCCACTATTTTGGGAATAAATGTATTTTTAACAGTATTTTTATCTACATTTTCTGAAAGTACAGAATCACAGATGCTCCTAATTTGTTCGAAGTATGAATCTCCTGTTGTAGCAATCTTATAGAAGTCATTCCCGTCTGGATTCTTGTTTATATTGATATAATTGTTTAAAGCTAAAGTAAAAATTTGGTATTTATTATTAAGCGCATCATTCAATTTATTAGAAGTTTCCTGAAGCTTTGCAGAATGGTCTATTTTCTCTTTTTTTGTCAACGTAAACTTGCGAGAAAGAAATCCTCCTATGAACACAAGTATATGAGTTGCTATAAGTAATATTGTTTTTAACAATTCAGTTTCCATTATCTTTTCTTTGCCTCCGCCAATAATGATAAGATAGTATCTGCTTGCCCCCCATAAAGCATTGTTTCGAAATCAGAGAAAGTTTCTTGTGCTGCTAATTTTCCAGATTCTTCTGCATCAAGGCCATTTTTGATGTTTACATTTGTTTTTGCTGTCCATATAATAACTTTCTTCTTGGATGGATTATTTGGCAATCCATATTTAATTTTTAATGAATGTGCTAAGTCCATATTCTCTCCTTTATGTGTTGATTATTTTCTAATGGATTCCGAGGCCACGTATTGAATTAATTGCATACATGTTCTCTCCCAAAAACGCAAAAAGTTAACTTTCTTAAAAATGTATTTTACTCCAACCAGGTAAATGTGAAATGACTTGAGGCGGCAAATTTCTGACTTTTTCGCTATTCAACCCAATCCTTATGGTTCGGAAATAATATCGCACTTCCTGTGTCTGAACGCAAGAATTTTCCGAACAAAAAGGAGAGGGGGCAAAAAACCGCTATTTTAATATAGTGAAGCTGTACTTCGTTTTGGCTTTGGCAAGGGGCAGGACTTAAGCAGGTTTTGTCTCTGGTTATTACACGTTTTTTTCTTCTTCAATTTGCCGTCAGCGTTTCCAGTTTTTTGAGGATATACAGGCGGATTTTTTCTTCCGGGACGCACTTGACCCATTGGGTCGCTTTTTTAAAGTCGAATTCGTTGGGAAAGTGCAGTTCGGGGAAATGCCCGAATTGTTTTTTCTTGCGGCTCGACAAATACAGGCTGTCGATTAAGGCCTTTTCCGGTTCAGCGATCAAAAAGCTCCCCGCGTCTTTATACCAGTCAAATCCGTCAAACAACACCGGCGCGATTTGATGAACGGAAAACACTCCTGCCTGTGTGCGGATCGTGGTTGTATGAGAAGTGGAAGCCAGGGTAATCACCTGTGGAATCTGTTCAATGATGCCGTGCAAATGGAGCGCGCTGATAAAGGAAACATAGACACGCTGGCGCGGGAACAAATAAGAAATGATCTCAAAAGGAGAGAGCGCCCGCTGTCCAGGTTGCGCCCAGACTCCGCGGTAGAGCTTGATAATCAGCCCCTGTTCTACAAGCCGGTTGAGGGAATGGGTTGTTGTCGAGGGTGATTTCCCTGAAACCGCAACCAGTTCATGGGTGGTAAAGACCGGCCGTCCCAATTTGTTAATAAAAGTCATAATGTTTTGAGAATTATTTTTTTTCATTTTTCAGTTCTTCGATAAAATGGGCTGTTTTCAGTTTAATTTCATCCCACACTTCTGGCGAGGAATAGACCTTTTGATCGTCCTCCCCCAGATAAGCCACAACAGTGTCCCTGAATTGGGCAAATTCCAACATAAAAATATTTTCGTAGGCTGTTTTGAGTGCGGCCTTGCTAATTGCTCCGCCACGGCCCGTCATAGCCTCGTCATACTGCGAGCTCAGGACAAACAGGTCAAATATATCACGGGCCTGCAAAACTGTTCTTTGGGCCAGCGCCTGTATTTTTTGCACAACAGCGGAGCCTCCGTCATAATGCGGGACAATCAAGGGTGCCATTTTGTAAGAACGCAGGATTTGTGCAGATACCGGCTCGATAACCACCGTACCCTTTAGACCTCTTCTGGAGTACTCAATTTTTGTAAACAGGTCTTCACCGCTTGAGGTCAAAAGATGGACTTTGAACCGCTGGGTCGTCTGGGTCTGCTTAGCTTTGATGATATCTGGGGGAACAATTCTTTCAATGCCAAAGGATTTAAGACTGTCCAAAAAACCGCGGGCCGAGAGGATTTCCATAACGACATCCTTGACCTTGTCGACGCCGACTTTTTGAATGTCCAAGTCGATATCTTCCGAATAGCGGATGCTCTTGAAAAACAGCCTTAAGTTGACGCCTCCTTTGAGGCAAAAACAGTCCGGCTTTATCTTCCGGCTGAACCAGCGGAGGAATTCCATATGAAAGATTTCTCTTATCTGAAGAGGGGTGTATATTTTGCTATTCATATTATGTAGTATAATTGATTTATACGTCAATTTCAACTCATAATACAAAATTTCAAAAATTGAACTTACAATGAAAAATGCCCTTTTTTGGGGGGGGAGTAGGAGCGATTGACTTTTTGGGGGATTTAGGTCAAAAATCTTTGTGCTAAATTTCTGCTATTCTCGACGAGAGTATTATTTATAACAAAAGGTGAAAAAACTTTGTGCTATCTTTTCTGCTATTTTGGTGCTATCAATGGATATTTTTATGGTGTCAGGAGGGCAGAAAGAGCCAGCTAAAAAATCACTAAAAAATTTGTGCTAAATCCGTGCTATCAGGAAGGGCAAAATGTAGTAAAATGTGGTAATTTGTAAAATTTGAAAATTGTTTTAATTTGTTGGGGGTTGACGTATTTACAGGAGATTAAAGAAGATATAAAATTACAAATCAGTTGCTCTACTGGCTGAGTTACGCCGGCAATATATTCAAAGAACTAAACGAACTTATTTTATATCAAATTTTTTGCCGACGATAAAGAAGGATTTCCAAAGTTCTCCTACAACTTAAAACTTAAAAAACTCATATACAATTCATTTGAAAAATGTATAATACCAAAAAACACTTGGAAAACCGAAAAGAACAGGAAAGCCCCTAATATGAAAGTAACTTTGCTCATTCCAACCCTCAATGAAATTGTCGGCATGAAATCCATTATGCCGCTTATTAAGCCTGAATGGTATGATCAACTTCTGATTGTTGACGGCCAATCAACAGACGGCACGATTGAATATTGCAAGGAAATGGGATACCCCATCGTCATTCAACAGAAAAAAGGCATGCGGAACGCTTACATGGAATCGCTTCCTCATATAACAGGGGATGTCGTTTTGACTTTCAGCCCTGACGGGAATTCGATACCCGAACTGATACCCGATTGCCTGGCAAAAATGAAAGAAGGGTACGACATGGTCATCGTATCCCGGTATGCCGAAGGAGCCAAAAGCTATGATGACGATGCCATCACGTCATTCGGCAATAAATTATTCACCAATTCCATCAATTTATTCCACCGGGCAAAATATACCGATGCCATGGTTATCTATCGGGCCTACAAAAAACAAATGATCTATGACTTGGACCTGGACAAGGACAGCAGCTATTCTTTTGAAGAAAAGCTTTTTCACACGAATATCAGCTGGGAACCCCTGCTTTCCATACGCGCGGCCAAAAGAAAGTTAAAACTCGCTGACATCCCCGGCGATGAACCCGCGCGAGATGGGGGAGAACGTAAACTGCAAGTCTTGCGATGGGGAGCTGCTTACTATTATCAAGTCCTTAGAGAAATTTTTGTTTGGAGATAAAAACTTTTTTACAGTTTAGAAAGTATAAAACTTTCCAAACTGCTGAAAACTCCTTTCCTGAAAACGCAAGAAGTTATGACGACCGAAGGGAGGAGTTTTCTTGAAGACACGCAATCCCGCCATTCCACTTATGCCAATTAACTTAAATCGCAAGAATATCTTGAACAGTGACTGGATTATTGCCGGCATTGTACTGCTTATCTTCTTGGCCTGTAACGGTTACACCTACGGCTGGGACGACCAGCATGTTGAAATCCCTTTGTTGAAAAGCCTCATTGACCCGGGTCTTTATGTCGGAGATTATTACGTTGAAAGTTTAAAAACGAATTTTATCAGCTGCCTTTATCCCATATTAGCCAGAATTATCACCATTGACCAAATTCCACTGACATATTTTATTCTCTATTTGTTATCCAGGTATTTCCTCTTTTTCTGGATTTACAAACTTTGGCGCGCCATTACCGGCAGCCGCTTCACCGGTTTTTTTGCCACATTAATGATAATCATGCTGGGAAGGGTGGAGGAGTTCTTATACCGCACCTTTTCACATCAAGAGCTTTCTTTGGCGATAATCTTTGCCGGCATTTATTTCTTTTATAAGGAGCGGTTTGTGCTCGCCGCCATGATTTTGGGAGTCGCCGCCAATTTCCATGCCTTGTATAGTTTATTCCCCTTTATTTATCTTTGTTTATATTTATTGTGGCATATAAAGAAATACCGTTTGGGCATTATTATAAAATCCTGCGCGGCGTTTATTCTCTGCTCTCTGCCGCTGATTGTTTGGGTTATTTTAAAACAGCAAAATGCTCCTCCTGGAGATCCCGTCGCCTTTGTTGAATGGATAAAAATATATCTGCTCGCTTGCCCGCAAAACTTTATTTTTCATGATAACCCTCTCGCGGATATCTTTACAAAACCTGCCGTCTTCTATGAAGCCACGCATTTTTACTGGATTCTGCTGGGCCTTTTCATCCTGAATTTTTTCCACAATCCTGTCTTCCGGAAAGATCGCAAGGTGATGGTGATTCTCACTACAGGACTCGTGTTCTTGATTTTTTCATTTATTTTTACTTATATTTTTCCTAATCGGTTCATTATTGATCTAAACCTCATACGCCATACGCAATATATGCTTTTCTTCTTGATGGGCTACACGTTGATTTTTTTCATCCATATTGTCGCAAATAAAAAATGGCTTCCAGCTTTGCTTATCGCCTTGCTTTTTCCTTTCCTCCGTTTCGGCCACTATATCGGTGTGGCAAGTATATATGCTATGACCTTGTTGATGTTTTTTTACAGTTCAGGAAAGTATA
>JAGLNJ010000039.1 GCA_023139575.1 Candidatus Omnitrophota bacterium
ATAAAACTTTCCAAACTGCTGAAAACTCCCTTCCTGAGAACGCAAGAAGTTATGACGACCGAAGGGAGGAGTTTTCTTGTAATCAGCAAAAGAAGGGAAATAGACCGATAAACATTTTCTTAATGACAATAATCGGGATCTTATTTCTTCTTTGCCTCACTAGTATATTCATCCAATTCCTTCTTAATCAATTTTCTCCTGTGGCGCTGACAAGTTTATTTTCCATCCTGTCATTACTGACTATCGTTTTCATCATTCATTTTTTCACGCGTAATCCGGAACACCTCGCGAAAATAAAAATGGTCATTATTTTTATTCCTTTTTTGGTGCTTCTCCTGGATTATATCTATTATCATCGTCTACATCTCCGGCAAGAGGCCACAGACACCGGATTCTGGCAAATGCAGAGAAATTGGCTTGATATGCAGAGTTACGTCAAAGAAAACGTGCCGCAAGATGCCCTGCTACTGGTTCCCCATGACATGCCCATGGGAGGATTCCGTATCCATTCGGAACGAAAGATTGTCATGTCCTACCGGGATTGCGGCATCGTCGGTTTTGATTATGACGCGGCTGTAGAATGGCATCATCGTTTGAATGATATCGGAGCCTTTCAAATATTTGTCGAGAAACCTATTCAACCGGCTTTAACCAAGGCCATCGCAAAATACAAAGTCAATTATATCGTTTTTATGCGCTATCTGGACCCGGGTGAAAATAACCTCTTAAAGTCCTTATACAAGAACGAAGTTTTTTCCCTTTATGCCGTCACATCGAACCCGATATAGGTTCAAAGTTATTTCCACTCTGCAAACTCAGACCTTGCATACTTCTCACAAATACATATAATGATAAAGAATAGGGGCACATAATTTCGCCATGAACATAAAAATTAAAAATATTTCTGTGCTGGGCGATGGGGCTTGGGGCACGACCTTGGCCATTTACCTCGCAAAAAAAGGCTATCCCGTCCACCTTTGGGGAGCCTTTCCTGAAAATATAAAAAGGATCAAGAAGGCCGGCATCAATGAAAAATTCCTGCCCGGCATCCGCATCCCTGATAAATTGACGCCGACAGATAGCCTCAAAGAAGCGGTTGAAAAGTCTGAGCTGATCCTTTTAGCAACCCCTTCACAATTTGTCAGCTTGACATTGAATAAGGCCAAAAAATTTGACTTCCGCAAAAAAATTATACTCAGCGTTGTGAAGGGAATAGAGATCCGCACCCTCAGGCGCGTCACCCAGATCATTGAAGATAAGATCCCTCTTTGCCAAAAGGCCGTGCTGACCGGTCCGACAATCGCCAGCGAGGTAGCCAAAGGCATCCCCTCAACGGCAGTCATAGGCGCCAGGGATAAAAGAATGGCATCCAACCTTCAGGCTGTCTTCAACTCAAAATCATTCCGCGTTTACACTAATAATGATATTATCGGCCTGGAAATGGGGGGGAGCCTGAAAAACATCATCGCCCTGGCCTGCGGTGTTTGTGACGGCTTAGGTTATGGGACAAATGCTAAAGCCGCCATCCTGACCCGCGGTATAGTGGAGATGGCCCGTTTAGGAGGGGCAATGGGCGCAAAGAAGAAAACATTTTCAGGGCTGGCCGGCTTGGGCGACTTAGTGACCACCTGCACCAGCCCGCAAAGCCGCAACCGCAGCGTGGGAGAGCTTTTAGGCCAGGGAAAGAGTATCAAAACGATAACGGCAAGTATGAATCATGTCGCCGAAGGGGTGGCAACAGTCAAAGCGGTTAAAAAATTAGCCGCCATCTATAGCGTCCCCATGCCCATAACATTCGAAGTCTATAATATAATCTACCGAAACAAAAACCCCGAAAAAGCTGTAAATGATTTGATGTCAAGGAAAATGAAGGCGGAGTAGGGAAATTGCGGACACACACCTGAAACCAAACTAATTACCTGAAAATAAAAAAGATTTGATTCATCGGGCTGTTAGCTCATCCGGTAGAGCATCTGACTCTTAACGCGTTTTGACCCGATTTCATAACTCCTTTATTTCTTCGCAAATATGTCTACTACCAATAAGTTATAGCAATTTTGTTAATATGGATCCGGTATACTTTTCAGAACAGTCACAGAAAATAAAAATATTTTGGCGAATTTTTTATTATTATCGGCTTATAATTAAGCAGGATGAGGATAAAAGCACCGTTTTGTTAATTTCTTAAATTCAAGACAAGACAGCATTCCAAATCAGTTTAATGTTGACTCAAATTTATTTTGTCTCAAAAAACAAATAAGCCCATGATTTACAAATGAAAGGACATTTTCTATGAAAAAATATATCTTAATATTTTGTTTCTTATTTTTTTTATTAAATAATGCAAATGGGGCTGTTGTCAAGGTAGAGAAG
This sequence comes from Candidatus Omnitrophota bacterium, assembly GCA_023139575.1. Taxonomy (GTDB): domain Bacteria; phylum Omnitrophota; class Gorgyraeia; order Zapsychrales; family JANLHA01; genus JAGLNJ01. The sequence goes on from JAGLNJ010000039.1 coordinate 2,374, forward strand.
AAACCCGATGGGTGGCAGTTATCAGTCGATGGGGAAGATTATTTTATTAAAGGAGTTAGCTATAGTCCATCTAAGATAGGTGAAAGCCCTGATGAAGGGAATTTAAGAGACTGGATGATGATTGATGATGACAAAGACGGCCGTATTGATGTAGCTTATCAAAGCTGGATTGATAAAAACCGAAATAATAAAAAGGATTCGAATGAACCGGAGGTAGGAGACTTTCAACTTCTAAAAGAAATGGGAGTTAATACAATCCGTATTTACCATCATGCTACAGGAAATCCAGAAATTCAGAAAATTTATCGTCATATAAATACATATAATCATCCTCCAAATAAGGTTATATTAAAGGATTTGTATGAAAAGTATGGTATTCGAGTAATGATGGGGGATTTTTTAGGGGCTTACACCATTGGATCAGGTGCGGAATGGAAAGATGGAACAGACTATACTGATTTGCAACAACGTGAGAATATGTTAAAAAGTGTTGAGGATATGGTTGCGGAATTTAAGGAGGAGCCTTTTCTTCTGATGTGGGCATTGGGTAATGATAATAATAATGAAGAATCCCGTACTAATGCGAGTATGGAGCCTTTGGCGTATGCTACTTTTGTCAATGAAGTCGCGAAAAGGATTCATGAATTAGATCCTCACCATCCTGTTGTCTTAGTTAATTGTGAGACGATGTTATTGGATATATATGCTCAACATACCCCTGATATTGATATAATCGGTATCAATTCTTTCCGTACTGTTCCAGGTTTTGGAACGTTATTTCATGAAGTTGCAACCAAATATGATAAACCTCTTCTGATTACGGCATATGGTACACAACGTCCCTTAATTGTAGATAATGAATTAGATGAAATCAATCAGATGCAGGTTCATATAGATAGCTGGCGAGATATAAGTAATCAAAAAGCGGGCAAAAATAAACCGGGAAATACGATCGGCGGTTTTGCCTTTGAATGGATGGATACCTGGTGGAGGAATTGGAATCCAGGGCAACACAATTTGTCTCAAGACGGATGGCATCTTGAATGGCATGGGATTGTTTCCCAAGGCAATGGTCAACATAGCTTGTTACTGCGACAACTACGTAATGTTTATTTCGCCTATCAGGAAATGTGGACAAAAGAAAACTAATTTATGAACGCGATGGGCTTTAAAATAACACTATCTAATTTTATGCAAGGGAAGACCATAAAAACCGTCTTTACTTTATTAATTATTATTTGTCATTTTGAATTAGCTGAAGGTAACGTGAGCAGAACTAAACCGGAAGCACCAGGATGCTTTTCAAATGCTGCTAATGATGTTATGCATGAAGATGTGCGAATACTAAAAAGAGTTTTGCAATATCAACTCGAAATGTTAGGGCCGGAACACTCAGTTTGTATTAATCTTTTTCTAAAGTTAGCTGCTGTTTACGAACAAGCCGGTAATCTATCGCGAGCATTGGTTGTTTATGAACAAGTCATTGATCTGTTGGATTCTACGTTAGGAAGGGACCATCCAAGAATCAGAGCAATGATCCCCCATTTAATTCAGCTATATAAAGAGCTCGGACGTATTCCAAAAGATGATGAAAGTAGTCAACGGCTTAAGGATTATCTGCATGATGATATTACCTTGATATCATCAGTTATTCAGCGTCAATCAGATAATTTAGGAAAATATCATCCGAAAGTGATACAATTACAATTACATCTGGCCGATTTATATTATAATTGTCAAGACTGGGATAATGCAGGGGATCTTTACAGTGTTTTATTGGAAATATACCGAAAGGAATTCAATAAAAATACTATTACAGCACCATTAATGATTCGTCTCGGAGAAATATTATGGAAACAAGGAAAGGTGGAACATGCTTTTCAGATTTCCCGTGAGGCAGTTGAAACATTAACGATATTATTAGGACCAACTCATCCTAAAGTAGTAGCGGCACTAAGACAATTAATCCTGATTTCTATCGATAGTAACCTTTTTGAAGAAGCGAATGAATATTCAAAAACACTATTTGGAGTCGAGGATATAGTGCTTGAGTCAGTATTGGCTATAACATCCGAGAGGGATCGGTTTGATTATTTAGCAAAGCATAATCCTTATGCTTTGCCGGTTGCGCTGGGGGACATTCAACGTTTAACTTTAGTAGTATTACGACATAAGGGGATTATCCTTGATTCACTAATAGAAGATATAAGGCGGGTTGAAGCCGCTCAGAAACCACATATTCAAGAACTTATTAAAAGACGTAAAATTATAAAAGAAAAGTTAGTCCAACACTACTTTAATCAGTCAAATGGAATGCTTTTACAAAATGAAGAAACGATAAAGCAAAATATTAGTATACTCCATAAACAGATTGATACCGTTGAGAGAGAGATCGCCTATTATGTTTCCGGATTAGATAATGTTCGTCAAGCACTGCATATACGAGTTGAGGATATTCAGGCCAGAATGCCCAAAAACGGTGTGTTAATTGAGTTTATTCACTATCCCCTATATGCTGGATTGGGGCAATGGGAGAATCACTATGGAGCAATTGTCATCAGGTCTAATGATAAACCTCAGTGGATCCCTCTGGGAGAAGCGCGGATCATCGAAAAAGATATACAAACTTATCATCACTTAATAGCTCGAAAAACCAGAGGGGATCAACAGCTTTCAAATATTTTACAAGTTCTTTATAAACGTGTCTGGCAGCCCATTGAGAAAAAAACAGATTTGTCTCAGCGTTTTGTTATTCTCAGTCCTGACGGCATGATTAACTTTATTTCTTTTGCCACTTTATTGACAGAAAACGATCGTTTTCTCGGTGAGAAATATTTGATTAATTACATTACGAGTGGACGTGATTTATTAAAGAGCCCAAAAATATCAGATAATAGAGATATGCTTATCTTTAGTAATCCTGATTATTTTTTAACAGAAAACGGATCGCAACCGTTTCCTTCTTTACCAGGTACAGCAGTTGAAAGTCAAAAGCTTAGCGATTTAGCTAGAAAACACAAATTATCAGTGACCACATTTTCTGGAAATGAAGCTAATGAAGAAAATTTCAGGGAAATTAAATCACCGCATATTTTGCATATAGCGGCCCACGGATTCTTTGAGGAAACGGGAAATACAAAATTATCTCTGCGGCATTTTCCAATCACAATGATTAAAGATTCTCGTTATCTCGATGGTATGATTGATAATGGCCACACAAAGAACCCCATGCATAAAAGCGGGATTGCTTTAGCAGCTAATATAACCAGGCAGGAATTGCAAAATACAAACGATAAATCGAGTTATACCGATGGTATTTTGACAGCCGATGAAATTAGTCTGTTGAATTTGAATGGGACATGGCTAGTCGTTGTCCCGGCTTGTTACACAGGACTTGGATCATTGCGATCAGTAGAGGGTTTAGTTGGGTTAAGACGGGGATTTGTGATGGCTGGGGCTCAGAATATTGTGACAGCTTTGTGGAGAGTAAATGATACCACCACAACACCGGATTTTATGGAGGATTTTTATCGTTCTGTTTTCATAACACGTGATCCGGTTGAGTCTTTAGCCCAAACGCAGCGAAAATGGTTAACGCACTTGCGCAGAAGAAAAGGGATTTCTTTCGCTGTTAAACAAGTCGGTTCTTTCATACTCATTTCCAAGGAGCCTCATTCTGAAAAATAAATTTATAGATAATATGAGTCAAAATAATAATGGGAATTATTCTCAATTACAGAACAGAGAAAATCTTGATGACCAAAACTGGCAGGAGCTGCTGCCGCGACTGCTTAGATTTTGTATTTATCTTATTTATGCTAAAACGGGACAAAGCACTTCTAAAGATCACGTCAACGCAGGGAAATTGGCGGAGGATTATGTTATGGATGCTATTATTAAGGTATACAAGGGTGATCGCAAATGGGATCCGGACAAATATCCGGATCTATTACAATACCTCATGGGTGTTTTGCGCAGTCAGATCGGGCACGAACATCAAAAATTAAGTAATCGATGTTTGGTCTTTATAGAGAATTTGGGGGATAACAAAAAAGCAAAGATCATGGCTGCAAAGACCGATTTCTTAAAGACACAGGAGTTGCTGTCAGAGTTCTTAAGATTTATCAGTGATGCTCCAAAATTATTAGACTTTACGACATATCTTGTTGAAGGCTTAAGACCACGTGAAATTGCTAAAAGAATGCAGCTCAGTCCCCACGAGATATACAACATTCGTAAAGTTATCAAAAGGCGACTCTGTGAATTTTTAAATAAAAATACGGATTTTATAAATTAATTTTGAAGAAGGTGCATGGATATGGCTCAAGATGATAAAAACAATGTAAATAAAAAATGGGAAAAGATCCTTCTTCACCTTAATGATGAGGAAAGTGCGATGCAAGAGGCCCCGATTGACGAAATATATAAAGAATTAGAGCTTGAGGGTGTAAATGTTGAGGCGTTTATCAAAAAGTTTGAAGAAAAACGCGAGGAGATAAGAAATACAGAGCCAAACCGGTCTTTTTCTCCGTTCTCATTTATAGAAAAATATTTTCATTCCTTGATTCAGTTATTTTTGAATTATAAAAAACCGGTTTTTTCTTTAGGCTTAATAATAATTTTAGCGGTTATTATAATTAAAGCCTATTATCCTATCAATAGAGGGATGACATATCGGGATCAAGAAGTTGTTGTTTTTGAGAAGATTAAAGAATTAGATCAAGAATTGATAATTTTGAATCAAAAAGGAAAATATGACGAAGCTATTCCGATTGCGCGCCAAATAGTTTACCTATTAAATCAGCATGCCGGTGAAAGACATCCGGATACTGCAAAAGCATTGAATAACTTAGCGGTCCTATATAAGGAAATAAATGATTATAATCAGGCAGAAAAGTTTTATTTGCGTGCTCTAAATATTCAATCAAACGTGTTAGAAGAAGGCAATGAAGACACAATCGCCACACTTAATAATCTCGGGCTTTTATACGAAAAGATGATGGGTTTTGAAAAGGCAGAGAGTTTATATAAAGATATCATCGCTATTCAGGAAAAAAGATTAGGGCTGAAGCATCCTAAAACAATTCAAAGCCGAGAGAATTTAAAAATATTATATGATGTTATAGAAAAACAGCGTAATCAATAATAATCTGACATGTTCCTTTTCTTAATTATCTTCCCCTTGCAATTCGCAAAAAATCAAATTTCAGAATAATTTAATTGTTTTTGGCGAATTATTTCAATTTATCGGCTTATATAGTTGGGAACAAAAGAGTATTTTCTATATAAGGCAATTTGAATATAAATTTAAAGGAGGGGGCTATGTTCATATCCAAATATTCGGTAATATCATTTCTTGCAATTACAGCTCTTGTTTTATCTTTAACGGTTGCAAATGCTGAAGACTCAATACCTCCCGACCTTGAGATCCTTCAACCCTCTTCAGATAATTATCAGTTCCCAACAGTGTCTCCGGATGGTTTTACTATTTATGGAACCGTCTATGACACAATACCCTGTTGTGCAGATTGGCATAACACTCCTTCAGGAGTCAGTCAGGTACTAATTCGAATTTATGATTTGAGTAGACAAGAATATACAGTGATTGACCAAGAAGCTCAAATCGATTCAGGTACAGGTCTATGGAATTTGCAAGTTTTTTCTGAACAAATCACAGAAGGATTTTCCGCTGTCATAGGGGCGCAGGGAATAGATAGAGAAGGTAATCCGGGAATTTGGCAATATCAAAAGGTTAACGTGGGAGAGATAAACTCTATAACAGTAGCGGCAAAAGCAAGTCGCGTCTATCTAAATGAGGAAGGAAGAATTATAGTTGAAAAGAGTCAATATGATCCGGTAAGCCAGAAAAGTTATTTGGATACACCCAAAGAGCATAATATTCAAGGAGTAACCTGGACAGCCGCAACCAGAGCACCGGATTGTGGGCCAAATCCTGAGAATCCCGATGAATGTGTTCCATATGGATTCTTTTTTGATGGTGAATGGCGTTTACCCGGTCCGCAAGGGTATGAAATTTACAGCTATTGGATAAAAAAAGAGATCGATAGACACCATTTGTTAGATATTCCTTTGATGAATAAGTTGGGCGTTAATACTGTAAGGACATTCATTGATTTTGGATTAGATCCTGCTGTTTTCAATCAAATCTTAGATGAGTTCTATCGTAACGATATTATGGTGATTTTGACGGTTGGCCTTTCCAAAGAGCAGTTCTTAAACGAAGAGCATCTTGATATTGTAAGTGCGTACAAAGGTCATCCGGCTATTCTCATGTGGTCATTAGGCAATGAATGGAATTTAAATTGGGATGAGGAATGGTTAAGCATAATGACACAGGCAGCATATGATATAAAAGCAGAGGACCCTGATCATTTAGTGACGACAGCCATAGCTGACACTATTTCCTTTGACGACATAAACTCAAGTTGTCAAAACCTATGTGGTATTGATGTTTGGGGATTAAATGTTTACCGCGGAGAGGATATTACATCCCTTTTTGATGAATGGCGAGCGTTAAATATGCCTCCATTTTATCTTAGTGAATTTGGTACTGATGCTTATCAATCAAATTCTTTTTCCATATTAAGTCAAACAGAAACGCGTTGTTCAATTTCTCCGAATGGTTGCGCTGTTAATGTTGTTGGTAGTGTAAACGAAGAGATGCAGGCAAATCATGTCACATCATTAATAAGTCAAATAGCGGATAATTCTGATATTTGTTTAGGCGGGATCGTGCATGGGTTCAACGATCAATTAATCTGGGCAGGCAATTATCATATGGGGATGGGGGAAATAATTGAATATAATGGGCCGGATGGTATTCAGTTCACTACAGACGATGATACAAGTTGCGACACGTACAATACGGAAGGTTTTTATCTGCCCGGAGCTCATCCTGACAATGTTTCAAACGAAGAATATTACGGGATGGTAGATGCTGAACGGAATTATAGGGAGGTTTATAAAGAACTTGAAAAGATATGGAAAAAGAGGAAGTTTGAAATTTCATATCCTATAGAAGAAGATCGGGTTCCTGTTAGGCAAGATCTGGAAGTCCTGGTTCAGGGCCCCAGTCAAATAAGTGAATATGATGTGCGCGTCAGTCTTATTCAAACGGCATTATATAAACGAGCATACCAACAAGAATATGTGCCTTATAGAACGACAACGCGATTTTCTGAAATAGCTGACTGTGATCAACAGTCAGATCGTTGCGAGATCACTATCCCCGGTGTAAACATTTATGAAAATTGGTATTATATACCACATTTACTGACTTCCTACTATTGGGATATATCGTTAAAAGTTGAATTAGAAAAGGATGGTGAGGTTATTGATGTGCTAGAACAAGATATTATCCCTGACTATGATATGACACCTCCTGACGTTGAAATGAGCTTTCCTGATTACCCATCAATCAATGACAAAGTAGATGAGGGAGCAGCCTTAAAAGTCCGTATTCGAGCCGTTGATGAACGGTCTGATATAAAAAGAATATATGTGACTCTCTTGGGAGGGTATCCTTATAAGTATCCGGTATGGGGTGCTGGATGGAATTTGAACGGGACAGTTCGGAATATTCAAAGGATTTCAGAATATACGTGGGAATTGACTATCCCGGAAGGACAAATTGTCCGGCATGATAATCCATGGGGGCCGGGGGACTGGACCCCGATTATACGGATTTGGGTTACTGATAGTTCTGAATATTTTGGAGGAAATTTAACGGAATTGAAACATAAATTAAACGTTCAAGAAGATTGGGACAATCATGCACCGGTTATTACAGAGGGCCCGACAGCTAATCCAGCAATAATATTTGACAATGAAACATCGACTTTAACTGTAGATGCCATGGATGAAGATGGGGATAAGCTTTGGTATTACTGGTCTGTCTCTAGTGCTAACGGTAAAGTTTCAGCACTCACAGAGAAAGAGGTCATTTATACTCCACCTGACGTTGATCAAGAAACAAACGTCACGATATACGTAAGTGTTATGGACAGTAAGCATGTTCGTACATGGGGTAATACGACAATAACGGTCAAGCCGGTTGTTGAGCAAGTCTATAAAATCGAGTCAAGAGGAGGGCCGGGAGGTTGTGCGAAATTCTATCGTAATGATGAGACATTGGGGGCGGGTATTTGCTACGGCCCCGGTTTTAGTGTCGCGGCGGTGGACCTCAATACTGGCCAGTTGATTGAGCTGGTCGTCCCGGAAGATTTTTATCCGATCGTGGGCGATTCGACCATTGCATCAACCATAGCGGCGTTATTCCAAGAACTACAGGCCAGAGGATATATCGATCATAGAGGTATCATTCAAAACCTGCCTGCATTTTCTGACTTCGAGTTGTCTCCAACCTATGATCCTAAAAAGCAAGCAACATACAATATTTTAGTACACGTCCGGGATTATCCTGTCCGGCATTTTAAAACATTTCCCGGTTATAGAGATAGTGGAAATTGGCATCGGGGAGTGATTAGTATGCTTGAACAAATTCCGGATGGAACATTGACGATGATCGGAGTCAGTGATGAAGCTGGCTTGAATAGATGGCATTCTTGCAAATTCTGGCCTTACCCGTGGGTGACGCAACTCGTAAGTGAATATCAATCTTTGGGTAGCCAAAGGATCGATGAATACTGTTATCGAAGTGGCTGGGCGTTTGCCTTCATTAAGGGTGAGGGTTCCATTTTGGGGGAGGATTTGGCGTCCGAAGGTGAAACGGTAAATGTTATGTTGAATTTTTAAACGAAAGGACATATGATGAAGAAAATTACAAAATGTATGACGATAACGATGGCGCTATTTCTTCTTTCATCAAACGTATTTGCTTTAGATTAAGGTGATTATTCATCAATGTTCTTGACAGGGGAGGCATGGAAGGAATTAAATAGTAACAATTTTGAAGAGGCTATTCAATTATACGGAAAAATGCGTTGAATTGTATGCAGAAAAAGCAAAAGAAATGCAGGATGGACTAACTGAATATCCTGTTTGTACACGGAGGAAATTCATAAGCAGTATTGGGCATTAAACGATGTTGCCACGTGTCTTTTTATAAAGGGAAAGGCATTGATAGACCTTAATAAAACAGAAGAAGCCAAAGAAGTATTCAATACTTTGGTCAAGGAATATAAATATGGCCAAAGCTGGGATTCTAAAGGCTGGTTTTGGAAACCTTATGAAGGGCTAAGGATAAATTGAATTTGTGAATGAGTGATCGAAGAGGTAAAGAATCCACTATTAATTTTTAGCTTTATATTAGAAAAGAAGAGATGAATGATTTGTACTATAATTAGAAAATTATTTCTATAAATATTTTTAATTATAAAATGAAATGGAGTGTTTGATGAAAAAGAATCTCTTAGTGGTTCTGGGATTATGTTTCACTTTAAACGCCTTTATTTTTTCTGGTATAGGATATTCCCAAAATGATCCTGTTGGAAAAGCCGATGGAGGAAAGGACATTATTACTTATGTTAGTATTGAAACGACCTTTCATGGAATAGCTTATCACCCGGATCGCGAAATTGTCGGGTATGAATGGGATTTTGACGGAGATGGTGTGGTCGATTGGGAATCGATTAAAGATGGACGAGCTACGTATATTTATCAAGAGACAGGCGAGTATCAGGCCATATTTCAGGCCTATGATCATATTGGCGAACCACTCCCAATCGACATCGTTAACGTGACAGTGAAAGAAGGAACCGGTCAGCCAGAATACATTAACAAAGAACGACTGGGTATAAAAGAGAGTACTGAGATAATTCCTCAAACAGTTGATGATAACGCTTTAATTTCAACCTTATCAACTCAGCAAGAAGTCTTATCGGAATTAAATCTATCAGCAATGCCTATTGACGGAATTCAGAGACGGTATGTTCTGATCCTCAATGGATCTGGTGAAATGAGATTTTGGGAAGATATAGAGTATCTTTATGCCATGTTATTGCAACATAATATTCCACCGGAGGACATTTATCTTTTCAATTACAACGGGTTAAATCCAGACAATGAAAATCCAGGTAATATGATTGATTATGCCGCAACTAAGGAGAATCTCCAGATGGTATGTAACTATCTTGCTCAAACGGTAGATAGAGATGATATCCTGTATATTTGGATTGATGATCATGGACATGGCTATATTGGGCCGAATCAACTGTCTTCCTATCAGCAAAAGTTACATGGTTATTTGGCTGGAGAAGCTTCGGTTGACCCGGGTGATGAACAGGATTATCTTGAAAGTGAATTCAAATTGCGTTCGATATTTGTTGGAGGAGATTATATTGGGAATTATGGTATGGATACATGGATTGTGGAAAAAAGGTATACATCTTCTCAATCTTCCTACAAATATATCCGTATGAAATACCTCAGTCATTTTAGTGGCCTTTATTTTAACCAGAATGGTGATTATATAAGTGACAATGATGTATATATAGAAAGGGTAGTCGATTACCTGCAGGGTGATTTAAACAGAGACGGTTATATTCAGACATCATTAGGTGAAATTTATGATTATGATGGGGATGGTATTCAGCCGTATGATCACGTAAGCGGAACATTTGATGAGGATGATTGGGGTGAACTTGATTATTTTGATGATAGTTACAATTTTATAAATTCAGGAGTCCCAGAAGGAGGACGCCCTTATCAGATATTTGACAATGGATTTGATAATCGTTTGGATATTGATTTAAATCATGATGGGGTGAATTTTGAAATTGACGGGACAGACCAGGATAATATGGGATTGTTTGATCAGATAGATGCTAATCAAGATGGCGATTATAACGACTGGATTAGCATTGATGAAAAGATTGCTCTATACGGGGATGATCTGACGGATGATGAATTGAGTCTTTTATTGGATCCCATCTCGGCACGAGCCATGGTTGTCATACTGGAACCATGTTTTAGCGGAGGATTTATTGAGGATTTAAGCAAAGCGAACAGAGTTATATTCTCGGCTACAGAAGAAGAGACATACTCTTGGGGTAATTTATTTATAAGAAATACGATTTCAGCTTTTAGCGGTATAAATTATCTTGGTGGAACATCAGCCGATCCGTCCTTTGCCGATGATGATGGTAGCGGTCATGTTTCGATGGCAGAGGCATTCAATTTTGCTGCTTTGAACGATAATTACTTAGAAGTCCCGCAATATGATGATAATGCCGATGGGATTGCCCACCCTTATCCCATTCCAATTTCAGGTGATGGTCATTTAGGTTCGATTATTACACTATCTGGGAATAATATAGGTGGGGAACTACCAGTGGCAGATGCCGGACCAAACCAAACTGTATATGAAGAAGAGGCGGTTATTCTTGATGGGTCAGATTCCTACGACAACGATGGCTCAATTATTGATTTTTCTTGGTGCTTTGGAGATGGTCAATGTGAAGAAGGCATGGTCGTTGGGCATAAGTATCAGACAGCAGACACTTATACAGCGATATTAAAGATTAGAGATGATGATGAATTTATTGATACGGATAGTTGTCTTATTACTGTTGAGGAAGGATTTTGCGGAGATAATATCGTTAATGAGGATGAGGAGTGTGATGACGGGAATACAGTTGACGGAGATGGTTGTTCGTCTGACTGTATTTTAACCGATGTCAGAATTAAAAAAATCAGAGTATGGACTTCGGATTCGTCTACCAACAAAAAAAAGAAAGTCTTTAAAGAAGGAGAGTCAATACGGTTTAATGCTCTCCTGAAGATTGCTGCTGATTCTCAGAGGGAATATAAGTTTACAGCAACTGGTCAAGCACATTCATTATCCGGGGGAGATTGGACAATAGAACTGGAGCCAAAAGAAGTTGGCATTTCAGAAAAAGAGGCTGTTGTTTTCTGGGATTACCTTACACCAAATCCCGGTACGGATTCTATATCTTTAGGAAAATTAACAGTGGATATTTTTTTAGAAGATATTACGGAAAGTGGAGCTACTCGATTTTGGATTACCAGCAATAAAGCGAGAAGGTGAATCCTACACGAGAGGAAGAGAAAATGAACCGTTTACTCTTCCATATTGATGTTTGTGCAAGATAGGGTAGAAGAAATTGCTAACATGAAGAGTTGTGCGCTCAATGTTCTAAGGAGAATTTTTACAGAGCAATATTAACAGTATGATTAGATATTTAGGATTGGTTGATGGTTTTCGAAAAACGAAATAATAAAGATAAGGAAAATTGTTTTGATAAAAATAAGAATCTTAAAAATGATATCGATTTTCTCACTCAATTTGGCACTTGTTGCCGGATTTCTCCTGCAAAGTAATGCTTGGGCGAAGCCTAAGAAGGTTGAGGTGATAAAAAAGGATGCCGGCCAATGGGAGTTGCAAGTGGATGGAAGTCCTTTTTTTATAAAAGGAGTGGTATTCGGTGTTTCAGTTGTCGGTGATGACCCTGATGCGCAGACCTTGCGGGATTGGAGCATCTTGGATTTAGACCAAAACGGAAAGAATGATATCGCTTATGATTCATGGGTTGATGCCAATCTTAATAATAAACAAGATCCAGATGAGAAACGTGTGGGTGATTGGCAGCTTCTTAAGGACATGAACGGAAATACGATCAGATTATACCAAATGCCCAGTGCGGACGAGCGGATTGACGATCTTTACTTTTACAAAGGATCAAGATTAACATTTGTTCATCCACCGAATAAAGAAATTTATCGTGACCTGCAGAGGCGATATGGGATTATGGTCATTGTCGGGCATTTCTTCGGTGAATGGGGAATAGGATCAAAAGCATTGTGGGAAAATGGCACAGATTATACCGATCCTGATCAGCGGAAAAATATACTAAAATGTGTTAGGGTCATGGTTGAAGAACACAAAGATGAACCGTATACTCTGATGTGGTTGTTGGGGAATGAGAATTTTGCACCGCATGACAATGATAACGCAGAAACGCAAATTAAGGCTTTTTTGACGCTTGTCAATGAGGCTGCTGAGCTCATCCATGAACTTGACCCGAACCATCCGGTTGCATTATGTAATTGGGATATGGCGAATCTGAAAGACATTGCAAAATGGTGCCCGGCCATTGATATTTACGGAACAAACAGCTATCGATGGGGATTTAAAAAGATTTGGCAGGAAGTCAAAGAAACCTTCGATAGACCGGTCATGCTGACAGAGTATGGTTTTCAAGCCAAGAAAACCCATGTTTATGATGAAGGAGCTCAAGCCAGATATCATAAGGATAGCTGGAAAGATATTGAAAGAAACCGTTTGGGTAAGGGTGGAGTAGGCAATAGTATTGGAGGTGTTGTATTCTGTTGGAATGATTATTGGCATTTGGGAGGTAGTCCCTGGGAACATGACACAGAAGCATTTGTTGATGTGGAGGGGGCTGAGTGGTTCGGTGTTACATCACAGGGTGACGGTTCTCAGAGTCCTTTTATGCGGCAGTTGCGGAAGGTTTATTTTGTTTATCAAGATTTGTGGAAAGGAAAGTGAGGATCATAATGTCGTATTTTTTGAAATTTACTGGAATTGTTTTGATATGTGCTTGTTTTTCCTCTGGCTGTGCAGTGCCTTGATGTTGCAAGAAAAAGATGGTAAGCGTCCTGCCAACCCATCTGGTGCATGTTGAAAACGTTTGTTAATATGACACAGATTTAACACCACCAATCAAGGAGTTGTGTCATGAACAAGCAACAGCGTCCCCGGCGTAATGCCGAGCAATGGCAGAAGATCATTGCTCAACAGAAGGCCAGCGGTGAATCCGTATCCTCATACTGTCGTAAACAAAATTTATGCGATAAGAGTTTTTATTTCTGGCGCAGGCGGCTTGGGAAAAGAATGCCCCCTAAGCTTAAAGATTTTATTGAGATGACCGTTCCCGCCAAAAGTAATAAAGAGTCAATACGTATCAAAACACCGGGAGGATATTGTCTTGAGGTTCCGGAAGGAACGAGTAGCGGCTTTGTAAAAAATATCATAACAGCGCTGGTATCACAATGATTGAAGGGGTA
>JAGLNJ010000004.1 GCA_023139575.1 Candidatus Omnitrophota bacterium
CAGCAGGGGAAAGAGGCGCGGGCTGATTTGTACATGACCAAACCGTTTGACACTGATGAACTTTTTGAGAAAATACAGAATTTAATCGGGGAGTAAAACTGCGGGGGCATCGTTCTGACTTTTTTGTCAGGGCGCTGTCTCTTTTTATTTGCATAAATGGTTTATTGCGTTAAAATATGAGTCCTTTCAATCTGTTATAAAGGAGTTGGATTATGTGTTGTGATAATAAAGAGACGAAAGAAAAGAAAAAAGGGTTTTTTGCCCGCCTTATGGAGAAGCTGGATAGAAAATTGGAGTCCAAAGCCAAATCGCGGGGGTGCTGCTCTTCAGAAGAAGATAAAGGGGATTCATGTTGCAAGTAATCGCTGACTGGCTGGTTTATTCCGTTTTGCGGATGGATCCGCAGTCAAAGCTGGCTGAGATTATAAATTTCTTTATTTATGATACGCTGAAGATTCTTATCCTTTTATTTGTGATGATTTCGGTGATCGGGTTTTTGCGGACATTTATTCCCCCGGAAAAAGTTCGTCAATGGCTTGTCCGCAAAAAAGGTTTTGGTAATATCCTAGCCGCATCATTCGGCGCTGTTACGCCGTTTTGTTCGTGTTCGTCTATTCCCATCTTTTTGAGCTTTCTCAAGGCGCGGATCCCCTTAGGGATTGCGTTTTCTTTTCTTATCACTTCACCTTTGATTAATGAGTATTTGGTTGTCTTGATGATCGGTTTCTTTGGATGGAAAATAACGGGGCTTTACGTTATTAGCGGATTCAGTATCGGAGTGATTTCCGGCATTATACTAGGAAGAATGAATTTAGAAAAACATTTGGCTGACGACATCTTTAAAGCTGTTTCTCAGGACGTCACCGGGCCGGAATACCGGACATTAAGGGAACGGATTGCTTATGGCTTCCGGGAAGCCAGAGACATTGTCAAAAAAGTCTGGTTATGGGTAGTCGTGGGTGTGGGCATCGGGGCTTTGATACACAATTATGTGCCCCGCGAAACAATTCAGGGTATTATCAGTAAAACCGGCGTGGCATCTGTTCCTTTGGCCGCTGTTTTGGGTGTGCCCATGTACGGCAGCTGCGCGGCCATCATACCGATAGCTGTTGTATTGTTTAAGAAGGGTATCCCTTTGGGTACGGCTTTGGCCTTTATGATGGCAACGGCGGCTTTAAGTCTTCCAGAGGCGGTGGTGTTGCGAAGAGCGATGCGGTTGCGGCTTATCCTCATATTCTTCGGCGTCACCACGTCAGGGATTATTTTAACGGGATACATCTTTAATTTTCTGCAAGTTATCATTCTTTGATCCTTACAAATTTTCAACAAATGTTCAGGTGAATCTGTTCAGGTGAATCTTGACAAACTGGGTGAGCGTTATAAACTAATATTATAACTTTATTAATAAGTTTTAAAAGAGGTGTGTATTTATGTCAAAATATGGAACCAAAGGAAAAGGGATCAAGCTATTTTTGATCTGTTCAATCAGCATCTCGGTTATTATTCTTGTATCGGTAGTAACGGTAATTATTGTTTCAAATGTCCCGAAATATGATGCGGAAAAGGAAGGATTTGACTTAAAGAAAACAGTTGTAGAAAGAAATAAGGCGAAGTCGTAAGAAATATTTAAAAGGGGACAGCGCCCTGAATCAGGGTGCTGTCCCCTTGCTGTGCGCCCAGCATGGGCGCTTGCTGGTCGGAGAAAGACTGATGCGGGGGGGGGGTGATAGTGCCAATAGAGGGTGTTATGCCGGCAAAAGAAACGCCGTTTTTTTCAGTAATCATTCCGACCTTTGACCGCAAGGATTTTCTGCATACCGCCATTATGTCCGTCCTGGACCAAACGTTCCCTGATTTTGAGCTGATTGTTGTCGATGACGGTTCTAGCGATGGGACCGGAGAAATGGTTGAGAAGGTCGAGGATAAACGCTTAAAATATATTTATCAAGAGAATCATGGGGTTGCCCATGCCCGTAATAAAGCTTTAAAAAGGTCTAAAGGGGATTTTATCGCCCTTTTAGATTCGGATGATCGGTGGGTCCCGGAGAAATTGTCCAGGGCCTTTCATTATATTAAGCAGTTTCCTGATATTAAGATATTTCATACTGAAGAGGTCTGGTTCCGGCAGGGCAAGATTCTCAATCAGAAAAGAATCCATTCTAATCCCTCCGGCTTTGTTTATCAAAAGGCCTTACCGATGTGTTGCATCAGCATCTCCACGGCCGTGGCGCGTAAAGATGTTTTTAATACAGTCGGGGGATTCGATGAAAGTTTGGAGGCTTGTGAAGATTATGATTTATGGCTCAGAGCAACGCATCGTTACGAGGTGAAGCTTATTCCTGAATGTTTGACCATTAAGGATGGCGGCAGGCCGGATCAATTGTCTTCACGGATATGGGGATTAGACCGGTTTCGGATCAGGGCATTGGTTAAAATGCTGGATTCCGGTATTTTGGATAAAGAGGACTACCAGGCGACTTATGCGCAATTGACACGAAAGTGTAAAATTTTTGCCTTAGGGGCCAGGAAGCGTGGCAGAGAGGAACAAGGGCGGATAGTTTTGTCTTTGATCGACAAGTATGCGTCGGGAACATAGAGCGGGGAAAGGGTTTCGCGATGGCAAAGAAGAAAAAGAAAACAGTTTGGCATAAAAAACGTGGTAAGTTTATCCCGTCATCCACATTAAAACCGCGCGGCAAGGCGGATAAAGAGGGGGAGTCGCCTCTTTCTGAGGAAAAACAGGATAGGCGCAAGTCCTTTGCCAGGGATTTTTTGTCGCAGATAAAAAAAGGCGTGAAAAAAGACGGAGAATAAAATTATGCGGGAAATCACAACACATATCGGCACAGATCAGGCGCCGCGGCATATTCTTTCCCATATTGATGGCTTTCATGCCGCTGTAATAAGCGAATATCAAATGGAGTTTATTTAAAATTATTATCACTTTTTTAAAGAAAAAATAATGCTATACTGGTGATGCGAAGAGGGTCAGATTTGATGACGGGACGCCTTAACAGAGGAGGTTATTATGGAGCCCAATGAAGAAGCCGTTTTTAAGGTCCTTCAGGAAATCAATGTGAAGGATATGGATAATCGCGTAACAATAAATGAGGTGTATTACCGTCCGGATTATCAGGATTATCAAATTATTGTTAATACCCGTTATCACTGTGAGATAAGAGAAAAATTATTTCTGGATTATGCTCAGCATGAGCATCCGGATATCAAGCGTGAAATTATTTTTCGTCTGGACAATCTCATGGAGTTTGAAGACTGGGAAGACGGCCCGGATTCAGGGGGGGGCGAACCGGCGTCGGATGGTATGGTCATTGATGACAGCGAAAAGTATGATATATAGCAGTCTGAAACGATATTTTCAGAAAAAGGAGGCTGTTTTTATGGCCTCTTTTTTTCGTATTAGAGAAAGGCCGGATAATTCCGTGGAAAAATGATTTTATGTTAAAATAGCATTAATAAATACAATATCCTGTGAACATTTTTTAATTAAGTTCCGAGTTACTCTACTCAATGAGCTTATGATTGATTTAACAAAATTCCGCCCTCGACGCCCTGATGATAACGACTTTATGATTAGAACCCGGATTGGTTATGGTTTTATTGATAAAAGATTTGCCAATGATTTTAAAGACTTTTATTCTGGTTGTTTTAACGAACATTTCAATTTTCACCGCCCTTGCGTTTTTGTTTCGATCAAAGAATTGCCTGACGGCAAAATTAGGAAAACCTGCAAATTCGAAGACTATGCAACTCCCTATAATAAACTGAACAGTATTCCAAATGCTAAACAGCACTTAAAAATGTTATTCGCTCATGATGAAGACGGGACATATTCTTCGAAACCATTTAATAAAATTAGCGACGAGACATTCCTTAAACTAGCGCCATTGCGGCGTGCCCCTATTAAGGAGACAGAATATGATGATGAGTAGTGTGAGAATTGCGGGTATATGTTTAGCATTATCCGTGCTGTTTTCTGCCGGATGTTCGCGGCAACCAAAGAAGCCGGAGCTTGAAACAATGAACATCGCCTTCCAGGAATGGGTGGGCTACGGGCCTTTGTATCTGGCGCGGGAAAAAGGGTTTTTTAAGGATGAAGGCATGGAGTTAATATTTATAGACGAGCGCTTGGATTCGGCAAGGCGCGATGCCTTTAAGCAGGGCATGCTTGATTGCGAAGCAGGCACTATTGATTTACTGGTTTCAAAACGGGCGCAGGACACACCGGTTGTTGCTGTATTAGAGCTAGACCATTCTGTCGGCGGTGATGGAATAGTCGCGATAAAGGATATTCAAAAGATAGAAGACTTGATCGGCAAGCGGATAGCTTTTGCGAGAGACGATGTTGGAGAGACTTTTCTTTCCTATCTATTTTATAAAACAGGATTGTCTCTGGACGATATAACTGTTGTCCCTAGAAGCCCTGATGATGCGTGGAAGGCATTGTCAGAGGGAAAGGCGGATGCAGTGGTAACCTGGGGGCCGTGGTTATCAAAGGCAGCCCGAATGCCTGATGCCCATATTCTTATTTCAACCAAAGATTATCCGGGCATAATAGTAGATACACTCAATGTAAGGGAAGATATTGTAAGGAATAATCCGGAACTGCTCAGAAAGCTGATGAGGGGGTGGTTTAAGGCTGTTAAATATTACGAAAAACATCCTGTGGAATCAAGTGCAATCATCGCAAAGTTTTGCAATATTTCGCCTCGAGAGTATAGAGAAGGAGTAGAGGGCATTGAATGGATCAGCTATGAAGAACAAATGAGCGCTGAACACTCCGGGAAAAGACTTGAAATTTTCAGGGCTGTCTCCCGGATTAAATTTTCCGAAGGAAGAATACATAAAGAACCAAACGCAAGAGAATCGATAAACACAACTTTATTGGAAAAATTATATGAAAATAGCGAATAAAATAGGCCTGTTTTTTCTTATAACAGCTTCAATCCTTATGTTTACTGTAATTTCTGTTATATATGTTGAAACAAAAAAATCTTTGCGGGATGCGATATCCGTGCATTTAGTTACAGCTATCCAGTCAAGGACACGGCGTCTGGAGACGTTTTTGAAAGAACAAAAAAATGGAATATCTCAATTGTCCCAAAGTTTTGTTTTGAGGTCCCTTTTATCTGTGGATAAGCAAGGCGTTGTTTACAAGGAGATGTACAATAATGCCATAAAAAAGCTGCAAGGAACAAAAAAGATCTCTGAAGCTGTTAGTGAAATCTTTGTTTTAGATGCATACGGAAAAATTATTGTTTCCAGCGATGAAAGAAAAACAGGCTTGGACAGGTCCACCGATGCATATTTTTTAGGTGGTAAATCCGGCCCGTATATCAAAGATGTTTATTTTTCTCAGACAACAGGAGGAAAGTTGCTTACTGTTTCCGCGCCAATTATAGATGACAAAACAGGAAGTCTTCTTGGAGTTGTTGTTGAGCGGATGAACTTGGATTTATTAGAAAAGATAACCACATGCCGGATTGGATTGGGCAAAACAGGTGAAATTTATCTGGTTAATCAATATGGTTATATGATAACACCTTCCCGTTTTATAAAAGACACTTTCCTCAAACAAAAAATTAATTCTGAAAATGTAAAGGAGGCTTTTGCGGATGTTAAGAAATCCGGTGATAAAACACACGGACACCATCCCTTTTCCTATAAAAATTATAAAGGAGTTGATGTTTGGGGAGTGCATGATCATATTACAGAAATGAAATGGGTTCTTATCGCCGAAATAGATGAGAAAGAAGCGATGGCGCCTTTAACAAGATTGCGATTATTTTTATTTGTCGTTTTTATCGTCACGTTTTTATTAGCATGGCTGATAGGTATTGTAATGGCGAAATTTATTACAGGTCCGATTCATAAATTACATGAAGGCACTGAAATAATAGGTGACGGAAACCTGGATTATAAGATGGAGGCTCAAGCAAACGATGAGATTGGCCAGCTTGCACGGGCCTTCAATAAAATGACTGATGATTTAAGGGATACGTCTGTTTCCAAAGACTATGTAAATAACATTTTTACGAGTATGACCGACGCCTTGGTCGTGATTAGTCCTGAAGGGAAAATTATAACCTTGAACAGAGCAATATGCGGACTATTAGGGTACGGCGAGGAAGAATTAATCGGAAAAGACGTAAATTTTTTGTTTGTAGAAGAAGAAATTTCCCGCGCAGAGACAAAAATGGGGGGATTTATTAAAGGAGGGGAAGGGGAGCTCACTAATTATGAAACCAATTATAAAACCAAAAACGGCACAAAAATTCCGGTGCTTTTAAACTGCTCTGTGATGAAAAACAAAGAAGGCGATATAACCAATATAGTTTGCGTTGCCAGGGACATCACTGAGCGCAAGCAGGCGGAGCGGGAACTGCGGGAGAGTGAAGAGAAGGTCCGAACCCTGTATGACTCATCGAGTGACGCGATAATGCTTCTTGATGATAAAGGTTTTTTCGATTGCAATGAGGCGACGCTACAGCTTTTCGGTTGTGCCACCCGGGAGGAATTTTGTAGCAGGCATCCGGCCGATCTTTCGCCTCCGACTCAGCCAGACGGCACCGATTCAATGAGTTATGCCAGGAACAATATAACGGTTGCTTTGAAAGAAGGCAACAAGAGGTTTGAACATTTACATCGCCGTTTAGACGGCACGGATTTTTCCGCCGAGGTGCTACTTGATGCAATGGTACTAAGTGGTAAGAAGGTGCTTCAGGCGAGGGTATTTGATATCACCGAGCGCAAAAAGGCAGAGCATGCTCTGAAAAAGGCCAATAAAGATTTGACTGCAAATGAACTGGCGCTCAAGCATATATTGGGTGATTTGCAAAAAACCAATGAGGCCCTTGAAAACACTCAGAATCAATTGTTGCAGTCGGAAAAAATGGTAGCTACGGGGCAATTAGCTGCCGGCGTTGCCCATGAGATCAAGAATCCTTTAGCCATTATTCTCATGAGCATTGAGTCTATGGAGGATGTTATCAAAAATCTTGATGAAAAGAGCCAAAGGCGTATACAAATGGTGGTAGAAGCGGCTGAGCGAGCTAACAAAATTGTTAACGAGTTGCTTGTTTTTTCAAGACGGACATCTTTCCATCTGAAAACAGTAAATTTGCGAGAGATCATCGCGGGAGCTGTTATTTTGGCCAGAAATATCAGGGAGGATCAAGATGTAAATATATTGGAGGAAGTTGAAGAAGATGAAATTTTGTTGGAGGGTGATCATGTTTTATTAGAACAGGCTTTCTTAAATTTATTTGTGAATGCTATTGACTCGATGGATGGAGGGGGGGGGCTAGGTATAAAAATTTTCAGGGATGGAGGGTCAGTTAAGGAGAGGTCACCGAAGGATATTATTGTCGAAGTTTCGGATACGGGGAGTGGTATCCCTGGAGAAGAAATCAAGGATATATTCACTCCTTTTTTTACAACAAAAGAACAGGGGAAAGGGACAGGGTTGGGTCTTAGTACAGTTTATATAATTATCAATGAGCGGCATAAGGGCGATATTAAAGTCGAAAGCAAGGTTGGCGTGGGAACGAAATTTATTGTTACGCTGCCTGCTTCGCAGACGGTTATCGGGTAGAAGACATCTTATTTTCTGTTGAAAGAAAAACAGGAGGTGCCAAGACATGGACAAACAAAAAATTATTCTTGTTGTAGAAGATGAGTCTTCTTTGAGAATGATTATTGTTGAAAGATTGGAAGAATTAGGTTACAAGGTGCATCAGGCAAAAGACGGGGAGGAAGGTTTCGATATCGCCAGGGAAGTTAAGCCTGATTTGGTTATTTCTGATATTATTATGCCCAAAAAGAATGGCGGCCAATTATTGGTAGATTTAAGGGGAACAGATATCGGAAAAGATTTTCCATTTATTGCCATTACTGCTCGATTGGAACTGGAGGAGCAATTCAAAGAAATTTCAAACACAATTTTTATTGGAAAACCATTTAAACTGAAAAAACTTGTTGAAATAATTGATGAAATTTTTGAGGGGACAAATAAAGAACCATCAAAAGAAGAAAGTGAGTCTCAGAAGAAATCAAACGATAAAGATCCCGGCATTTTAGTACAGGAAGAGATATTATTAAAAGAACCTATGCTGGACGTCGGGAAAAAAGTAGATAAAACTGTGGTTTTAGAAGAAGAAAAACGAAAGGGCCAATGGGAAGGCAGATCGCGTATACATAAATCAGCTAAAAAAAATCCTGATCTGTGAATCTGACAAATTTGTTTATCAGGCGTTGGAGAATATATTTTCAAAATACGACTGCGCAACAGAGCTTGTTTTGACGCGTGATGAATGTATTGAAGAGGCGAGACGTGTCCTGCCTGATATTATTCTTATAGCATCAAAACAGGGGAGCATAAATGCTGAAAAATTTGCTGTAGGATTAAGAGATGCCCCGGGGTTGAGTGAAATTCCTATTGTTGTTTACAGCGATATCGGAAAAAAATCTGACAAAAGCCAATCAAGTGGCAAAAAAATGGATTTTGAATGGAATACGGAAGGCAATCAATTGCTGAAAAAGGTTCTCAAACTACTTGGGACAGGATAAAGTGAATAATCCGTCATGAATATATTTTTTTCAATTCCGTTGATTTTTTTTTGGTCTGTTGTGCTGTCATTTGTTCCGGCCGTAATATATCTAATTATTAATCCTCTTGAGTCGATTAAAGCCGAAGAATTGTCTTCAAGAAACATTTTTATCATCAAACAAGAAAGCGCGTTGAATAAAGAAAAGCGTAAACGCAATAAGGGCGTCTGTATTATTTATAGCATTTGCCTGGCCATTACAACTTGTTTTGCTTTGTTTAATTGGGCGCGCTCGGGACAAGCTGCTATAATACCTCTTTTCTCCGGAATATATGCTAAGGATTGGATTGCGGATAGAAACGCGGGTGTTAAACGTGCTCCGCTATCGTTTTATTTCAAATTTTAATTCCGGCGGGAATTAAAGAAAAACCCGCTATCAATGCGCGTAGAAGATGTTTTTGGGATTGTATTTGTTTCTCGACGGTGATGTGATATAATCATAAGATTTTCCCGTGGCTCTGCCGCGGGGAGGAATTCATGTGTGCCATAAAGGATAGAGATGCTCCTTCATTTTTTGCTGGGAATAGGGGTTTTACTTTTTATTATCAACGGGATCTGCCATGTATCGACTTTTAAGGTGCGCGGTTTTCCTTTGGGGGACTTTGTCGTTATTTTTTTGTTTTCTTACGCGTTTTTTGTGTGTTTGGGGCCGCTTATGAGGCTCGGCCGGGATTTTTCCGGAATTTTGCGTGTATTCGCGATTAACACCAAAAAGATAGCTGATCATAAAACCTTGCTTATGGGAAACACCCGGCAGAGGTTGCAAAAAGGGATGGAGCGGCAGATCATTCAGCAAATGGATGGTGCCATTTCCGAAACGCTCAAATCCTATGGCGGGGAAACCCCGTTTATTAATACGATGAGGAAAAGACAGGATGAATGTAAAGAATGTTATTAACGGTATATTGATTGCCGTCTCCTATCATTCACTTAAGAAAGTGGTTGAGCGCGTGCCGCCGCCTTATCGGGGGACGATGATCTTTTTATTCCGCTTATGCGTGTTCTTGATTATTTTTTTATCGCTTTTTTCTTTTTTTACCTCCCGTATCAGCACGATCGCCTCGAATGTGGTGATATCGTCAGTGATAGCTGATATTTTAATCGGCATATGCTTTATCATTTCCTTGGTGATGGGGTTCTTGTTAACCGCCGTCATAGAAGAAGTCTATCGGAAGATTTCGGAGAATTTGTTAAGAGCGCGGCAGAAATTTGAGGTTGTCAAAGAAAAGAGCAAGATCCCTCCGCGGGTTATAAAAAATTCCATCCGTTCAACAGGAAAGACCTTGTCCAAAACAGGGAAGTGGATATATAAAAGCATTAACAAGGTCTACGGTGTTTCGAAAAAGGTTACCGAAGCTTCAGTCGACAAGGTGACGACAGTGTGGGGCAAGCTGTTTAAACGATAAAATTCACACCTTTTTAATTTCTTATGGCAAAAATATTATTTGTAAGATCGCGTATTGAAGAAAGAGATTATAATTACGGTAATCCGCCGATGGGATTGTTGTATATCGCTGCAAATTTATTAAAAGAGGGCCATGAGGTTAAAATTGTCGATATGCGGCCCAAGTTGCTGCTCCCGGAAGATGTTCTCGCGGAGATACAGCGTTTTAAGCCTGATATTATCGGCACAAGTAATTTGACAATAGAAAAAAGCCTTTATGATAAAGTGGTTGCTTTGATTAAAAAGCATCATCCGGCTATTCCTGTTATAGCCGGAGGCGCGCATGTTAATGCCGCTCAGGAAGAAGTTCTGCGGGATCCGCATATTGACTATCTGGTATTAGGCGAAGGGGAGGAGAGCTTTCCTTTGCTGGTCGAAGCCATACTTTCTGAAGCAGAAGAGAAGTTGCCGCGGATTAAGGGAATTGCTTATCGCCGGAACGGGGCAGTAGAAAAAACAGAGAAACGGCCGTATATCGAAGACCTGGATCAATTGCCCTTTCCCTGTTGGGACTTGTTGGATTTGGAAACGTATTACCGCCTGCCGCCTTTTATGCCGTTTATCCCTAAAGGGCGGCGACCCTATATGCAGATCGTTTCTTCTCGGGGTTGTCCTTATAATTGCACCTTTTGTCATAGTATCATGGGGAAAAGATTCCGCACCCGCTCCCCGGAAAATGTCTTTGCTGAACTCGAGACACTATATAAGGGCTATGGCATCAGTGAATTTGAAATCCTGGATGACTGTTTCAATTTTGATCAGGAGCGCGCGGAGAAGATATGCGACTTGATCATCCAATCGGGCATTAAAATGAAGCTGTGGTTTCCTAATGGTTTAAGAGGGGATCGTCTGAGTGAGAGGCTGTTGGAGAAGTTAGCGGCAGCCGGCACTAAAGTTATCTGTTTTGCCCCGGAATCAGGATCGAACCGGGTGCAGAAGGTGGTCCGCAAGAACGTGAATTTAGAAAAATTGCAAAAGGCCATAACCATAGCCGCGAAGTTAGGCATTCACACACACGGGTTTTTCATGTTGGGATTCCCGACGGAGACCAAAAAAGATCTTCAGGCAACGTACAAGTTTATGAAAGAGAGCAAACTGCACACAGCCGATTTTTTTATATGCACAGTTTATCCGCACACGCCGATGTGGGATCAGGTTAAGGAGATGGGATATGACGTCCCGGAAGATTCCAGCAATATCAATTTTCATAATACGTCCATTAATGTCAGCGCTGTCAGCACCGAATATTTAATAGCCTTTCAGCGAAAACTGTTCATGGATTTTTACTTCAGCCCCGGCCGCATTTTCCGCGTTTTAAAGAAATCCGCTGTCAAAAAACGCTATCTGTTTTTTTACGCTTTAATTTTTATCCGGCGGGCCATTTTAAGAAAAAGATAGATATTATTTTAAGTGATGATATGATATGTGATGCTGTTTTGGTCACGCCCGCCGCGCGTTCTCAAAAGGCTTGCAATCCGGCCTTAAGGGGGAATTATTTCGAGAATTATCAAAAGATTTTGATTTAGAAAGAGAGGAGTTTAATATGAAAAGGTTCAGTAATATAATGGTTGTCTTGCTTTTTTTCCTGGCCATGGCTTCTGTTTTGTCCGCCGGGGAGAAGGGGGATTCAGTGCCCACAAACGGCGCGATTCAAGAAGTGATCAAAGCCAATCTGGCTGAAAAGACAAAATTCAGCGGGACATTGGATCTCTATGATGCAGGGAACGATGTGGTACGCAACCTGAGAATGATCGGCTTCTTAAATGAGGTCAAGAATGTAGGAGACCTTTATTTTGAGCGGATCAATTATCGTGATGTTAATTCCGGTGATGTCGTTACGGTTGATGTCACACTGAAAGAAGTTGACGGGAAGCTGGATGTCACGGATTATACGATTTTTAAGGTAGAGCGGATCAAAAAAGAGGCCGTGGCAGAAAAAAAAGAATTTTCTGATGAAGAAATCCATGAAGCTATGCGAGAATATATAAAGGCGCAGGCCAGATTCACGGGCAGTTTTGACTTGTTTGATGAGAAAAAAGAAGGGTTGCGCCATCTACAGTTCCTTGAATTCAAGGGCGCTGTGCGGCGCTATGGTATTTTGCATATTTCAACCGCGGAGTTTGCTGATAAAGATGCCGGCGAAATTCTTGATATCGATATCTCGGCAGAGAATCAAGAAGGGGATCTAAAGGTCACGAAAGTTAAGGTCATGAAAGTGAAGAAGGCTCCAACGGAACAGTAAAAATTCAGAAGTATCAACCTTAACAAAAGGAGGAGGTCATGACGGAGTTGCAGAAAAAGCAAACCTTGGGGGTGGCGGTGGCGAGTTTGATATGCGGGTGTTTCTTTTTTATCCCTTTTTTGGGTTTGCTTTTGGGTGTCGCGGCGATTGTCCTGGGTATTGTGGCTTTAGTTAAGATTTCCAATGATAAAGAGAAGTACGGTGGAAAGGGGTTGGCCATATCCGGTATTGTTATGGGTGCCATTGCAATCTTGATGATCCCCGTAATCGCCTTGTTTGCGGCTATAGCGATTCCTAATTTATTACGGGCGAAGATCAGCGCCAATGATGCCCTGGCCCAGTCAGCATTGCGGACTTTAGCGACAGCCAGCGAAACGTACGCTACTGTCAACAAAGGCCAGTATCCGCTGAGTGTTCAGGATCTCATAAATGCCAATCCGCCCTATATCAGCCAGTCGTATTGCTATGAAACCCTAGCCGGATATATCTATGATTGTCAATTTTCTTCGCAAGGATATGTAATGACCGCTACACCGGTTGACCCGGGAAGCACTGGAACATCGGGGCTCACTATAGAAACCGGGGGCGTGTTAACTTCGGAGGAGAATTTCTAGCCCGGGATTCGACAATTTTACTTCTTTCGGGGCGGCTCATTGATTTAATGGGCTGCCCCTTTTTACGTCTATGGCAGCAGATTAAAAATGTCCCCTTCCCGCGTCCCCCGGATTCAAAATGATTCTAATTTACCCCTGCGGCAGCGGAAGCTTGAGCTGATTTGAGCTGATTATTGTTTACATTTTCTTGTTATATTGATAAAATTACTCATTAATAGCGGATGTGCAATTTGCATATTAATATATATATAAATCAATAACTTTAGCCGCTCGTGAAATTATCTCCCACGAATACCTACCGACAGCTTCTTAAAGAAGTGGCCCGCGAGATCGCGTCCGCCAAGCGGGCTATTGAACGCCGACAGGCCTTAACCTATTGGAAGGTCGGGCAATACATTACCGCGCACCTTTTAAATCATAACCGCCGCGCCGATTATGGTAAGCAACTTTATAAAAGACTTTCAAAAGACACAAATTCTAATGAACGCACTTTTCAGCGGGCGGTGAGATTTTACAATGAATTCTCAATTCCGGCCGGGCGGCCGGAATTGACCTGGACGCATT
>JAGLNJ010000040.1 GCA_023139575.1 Candidatus Omnitrophota bacterium
TTAGGCCTACCGGACTAGACGATAAAATGGAATAAAACTGGAAGAGTAAATTCGCAGGCCCATTTTCAAGGCCCATTTCTTAATTGAAATTTATCGCATTTTATACTATAATTCTATATTCTAATTCAGGTATATTTATAAAAAGAGGAGTAATGAATGACAGAAACCGCAAAGCTGAAATTAAATGATAATACCTATGAGTTGCCCATTATGACCAGTGTCGAAGGGGAAAAAGCCATTGATATCAGGAAACTCAGGGAAGAAACAAAATATGTTACCTTTGACCCGGGGTTCGCGAATACCGGATCTTGCATCAGCAGCATTACGTATTTAGATGGGGAAAAGGGGGTTTTGCGCTATCGGGGTATTCCGATTGAGCAAATAGCCAAAAAATCTACTTTTGTTGAAACGGCCTATCTTTTGATTAATGGACAACTGCCAACAAAAGAACAGCTATTCCGTTACAGCCTGGCGTTTACAAAACACGCGAATATTCATGAAAGTATGCTTAAATTCTTTGAAGGTTATCCGATAACGGGTCATCCGATGGCTATCCTTTCTGCTATGGTTTGTTCACTCTCCGGCTACTACCCGGAGTTGATTATGCCTGAGCCATCCGCATTAGAAATTGAAAATATTTCAATTGAACTTTTGTCTAAAATTCGTACGATATGCGCTTATACATATAAAAAGTCAGCAGGTGAGCAATTCATTTTTCCAAGAGAGGATTTGCGCTATATTCCCAATTTCTTGAATATGATGTTTACCACTCCTACAAAGGAATATGAAATCCTTGATGAAGTCGTTGAGGCTTTAGACACCCTGTTGATTTTACATGCTGATCACGAACAAAATTGTAGTACATCTTCAGTACGTTTGGTGGGCAGCTCCTGGGCCAACCTTTTTGCTTCTGTTTCAGCAGGGATTTGTGCCCTATGGGGACCATTGCACGGTGGCGCCAACCAGAATGTAGTTGAAATGCTTGAGAAAATTCACGAGGATGGCGGTAATATTCAGAAATATATTGATAAAGCAAAAAATGCTGATTCTAATTATCGCTTAATGGGTTTTGGCCACAGGGTTTATAAGAAATATGACCCGCGGGCAAAGATTATCAAAAAACGCGCTGATGACCTTTTAAATAAATTGGGTATTCACGATCCGCTTTTAGATATTGCGGTAAAATTGGAGGAGGCAGTTCTTAAAGACGAGTATTTTGTAAAAAGAAGGCTTTATCCGAATGTTGATTTTTACAGCGGCCTTATTTATAAAACAATAGGTATCCCTACTAATATGTTTCCTGTCCTGTTTGCCATCGGCAGGCTCCCGGGTTGGATAGCTCACTGGAAAGAGATGCAAGAAGATAAAACCTCAAGAATTGGACGCCCCAGACAAATCTATTATGGTAAACAAGAGCGCGATTATACACCTATAGAGGAACGAAAACTTATTTAATTTCTACTATTATAAGGGGGAGTTCGTGATTCACTTTTCTCAAAAGGCTTCATATAAGAAATCCGCTGAAGTGATCTTGATAAATCAGGATCAGATGGCAAAAAAGAAGTTTCTGCATATTAAACAACCTGCTTACAGTGACATCCTTTTAAGCCTGACACAAAATGGTCAATTCGAGGCTAAGGCCGGTGAAATATTTCCTGTTGCGAAAGATAAACAGATAATTTTGTTTGTCGGCATGGGAAAGAAGGCCGATCTTTCTTTAACACAAGTCCGCATAATTATAAGAAAGGTGTTATTATTTACCCATATTAAAAAGATCAAAAATATTGAAGTCATTCCTTGCGATATTTCTGAATTCGCCATCTGCGCCCTTATTGAGGGTATATTGATTGGCGGATATCGTTGGGATAAATATATTAACAATGATGCTAAACCGCAAAATTCGGTTCGGAACACCGAAAAAAACTTTAATATCATTGCGCCAAGGCAAAAAGTCTTTGACGAGACCATAACGGTTTGTCAAGGAGTAACCTTAAGCAGGGATTTAGTCAATGATAATGCGGATTTTGTCACAGCTGACTATTTCGAGAAGGTTGTTAAAAAGATCGTTAAAGGACAAAAAAACGTAACTCTGGAAATACTTGATAAAAAGAAGTTAAAGACCAAAGGTCTCAATCTTCACCTGGCTGTCAATCAAGGAAGTCAAAAAGAACCAAAATTAATCATTGTTAAATATCATGGTGCACCTGAAAAGGGTGGTTATGTCGCTTTGGTCGGCAAAGGCCTCACCTTTGATGCCGGAGGGCTAAACCTTAAGCCGACCGGCGGTATCGAAGGTATGCGACAGGACATGGGTGGTGCCGCTGCTGTTATCGGGGCTTTAAAGAATACCATCGACCTAAGATTGAAGAAAAATGTCATCTTCGTTATGGGTATGGCCGAGAACGCCATTGATGGTAATTCTTATAAGCCGGGAGATGTTATTAAAAGTTATAGCGGAAAAACTGTCGAGATAGGCAACACCGATGCTGAAGGCCGCCTAGTTTTAGCGGATGCCATTTCATATGTCAGTATGAATTATAAGCCCGACGCTATTATTGACATATGCACCCTTACCGGGGCGTGTGTTGTGGCTTTAGGGAATGATTATACCGGTTTAGTTGGAAATGATGATGCCTTGATTAAAAAAATACTCAAGCTCGCGAAAGACACGGATGACCGGGCCTGGAATTTGCCAGGCTATCCGGAATTGAAGGATTCTGTAAAATCTAAAATAGCAGATATCCGCAATCTGGGTTGGCCGAAAGGCGCGGGGGGTGCTATTACGGCAGCTGAATTTTTACGACAATTCACAAATGATACCAAATGGGCGCATTTAGATATTGCCGGCACTGCTTTTGTGAGCGGTGATGAGCGTTTATATTTTGGGCATGGAGCTACCGGTGCTGGCGTTCGTTTGTTGACAGCGCTTATAAAAACAATTTAGGATAATAATGGAATATCGGAATGAAACAGATTCTCTGGGTGACATGAAGGTTCTGCAAGCCAAATACTATGGGGCGCAAACCGCTCGTTCCCTGAAGAATTTCAGGATAGGGGTCGAACAAATGCCCCTGGAGATCATTAAGGCGTTCGGGCTTCTTAAAAAGGCTGCCGCTCTGACGAATCAAGAATTGGGTCTTCTTGCAGAAGATAAAGTGAAACTAATTGTTCAAGCAGCTGATGAAATCATCAACGGCAAGCTTAATGATCATTTTCCGTTAGTCGTTTGGCAGACAGGAAGCGGCACGCAAACCAATATGAATGTAAATGAGGTTATATCCAATCGTTCCATTGAGATATCCGGTGGAACATTAGGCAGTAAGACACCTGTACACCCCAATGATGATGTGAATATGTCGCAGTCATCCAACGACACTTTTCCGACGGCCATGCATATGGCCGCGGTGGAGGCCATTCATCAGAATTTGATCCCTGCCATTTTGAAACTTAAAAAAGTTTTAGAAGTTAAAGCCAATGCCTTTGGGGATATCGTCAAAATAGGCCGGACGCATCTTATGGATGCGACACCATTAACATTGGGACAGGAATTTTCCGGTTACGCGCAGCAATTATCGAATGCTTATGATCGCATTCATAGTTGTTTGCCGCGGCTTTATGAATTGGCTTTAGGCGGAACGGCTGTTGGAACGGGTTTGAATTGTCATCCTGATTTTCCTGAAAAAGCGGCACAGAAGATTGCTGAGTCGACAGGATATGATTTTTTCACAGCGCCCAATAAGTTTGAGGCCTTGGCCGCGCATGATGCCATTGTGGAACTGAGTGGCGTTTTAAAAACTATTGCCACCTCTTTAATGAAAATCGCCAATGACCTGCGTTGGATGGCTTCAGGGCCTCGTTGTGGGCTGGGAGAACTCACCCTTCCGGCTAATGAGCCGGGCAGTTCTATCATGCCGGGCAAAGTGAACCCAACGCAATGTGAAGCAATGACAATGGTATGTGTGCAAGTATTTGGTAATGATGTAACCATAAACATGGCTGGTGCCAGCGGCAATTTTGAATTAAATGTTTTTAAGCCAGTTTTGATTTATAATGCATTACAATCAATTCAATTATTGGCTGATGCCTGTAATAGTTTCACGGATAACTGTGTTGAAGGTATTCAGCCTGTAAAAGTAAATATTGAAAAAAATCTCACGAATTCTTTGATGCTTGTTACCGCATTAAATTCTCGAATCGGCTATGATAAGGCGGCACAAGCGGCTAAGAAGGCCTATATGGAGAATCTCACATTGAAAGAATCTGCTGTCGGGCTGGGTTTTGTGTCCGAAAAGGAGTTTGATGAAATTGTCCGTCCTGAGGAGATGACAAAGCCCAAAGATAAATAAAAT
This sequence comes from Candidatus Omnitrophota bacterium, assembly GCA_023139575.1. Lineage (GTDB taxonomy): Bacteria > Omnitrophota > Gorgyraeia > Zapsychrales > JANLHA01 > JAGLNJ01. The sequence continues at coordinate 4,350 of JAGLNJ010000040.1, forward strand.
TTATGAATAATATAAATATTGATTTTGACAAACTGGTCGAATCGCATCCCAAAAATATGACGGATGCGATTTTTTTTACAGTTTAGACGGGGCTTTCCCGCTCGAATAAAGTCTAATAGCGTAATTCCTGGTCCAACATCGGTCTCACACCTATAATCTTTCCTATCATAAATAATTGTGATAAACTATAAAAGTTGTGTATGATCAAAATAAATATTTATGGCCAACACATTCTTTATGCACAACTGAAAGGTTTTAGATGATAGAAGCTTTTAGATGGAAACAGGACAAGATGTTTACCGACATCAAATATCATAAAGCTGATGGTATCGCCAAGATAACGATCAACAGGCCGGAAGTCCGTAATGCCTTCCGACCGCTTACCGTCAACGAAATGGCTGAAGCGCTAAATGATGCCCGGCACGATAACGCTATCGGGGTTATCATATTGACCGGAGAAGGCGAGAAGGCCTTTTGCTCCGGCGGGGATCAAAAAATACGCGGTGATGATGGATATAAAGATGAAAAAGGAGAAGCTCATCTCAATGTCCTTGACTTGCAACGTCAAATCCGCAACTGCCCAAAACCGGTTATTGCGATGGTTGCGGGTTTTGCTATCGGAGGCGGCCATGTCCTGCATATGATATGTGACTTAACGATTGCCGCGGATAATGCTGTTTTCGGGCAGACAGGTCCGAAAGTCGGATCCTTTGACGGCGGATACGGCGCCAGCTATATGGCGCGCATCGTCGGGCAAAAAAAGGCGCGCGAGATCTGGTTTTTATGCCGCCAATATTCGGCTAAAGAGGCGCTTGATATGGGGCTCGTTAATACTGTTGTCGCTTATGAAGATTTAGAGATCGAAACGGTGAAGTGGTGTCAGGAAATTCTGGATAAATCTCCCATGGCTATCAGGTGTTTAAAGGCAGCGCTTAATGCTGACTGCGATGGCCAGGCCGGTTTGCAGGAATTAGCCGGCAATGCCACGATGTTATTTTATATGTCGGAAGAAGGGCAGGAGGGACGCAATGCCTTTAATGAAAAACGGAAACCCGATTTTAAGAAATTTAAAAAACGCGGATAAATGAGGATATGTGAAGAACCCCAAGCTGTCTTATGGAATTATGGGACATGAGTGAATAAAAAGAGGTTCTTCGCCCTTTGGGCTTCAGGATACCCGCGCGGGCAGGAAAATAACACAAATCATGTTTAACGACTCACCCTTAAAATATTGGATCATGGCCAGTAGGCCCAAAACATTGCTGGCAGCGATAGCGCCTGTTGTTTTAGGAACGGTTATGGCCTTTGGTGACGGCGTTTATCACCTGCCGACAGCTCTGGTGGCTTTATTTGCGGCGATTATGATACAGATCGGCACCAATTTTGCCAATGATTATTTTGATTTCAAAAAAGGCGCGGACACCGCAAATCGTCTCGGGCCCATCAGGGTCACGCAAGCGGGACTAATTTCGCCAAAGACAATGCAATGCGCCATCATTATGTTTTTTTCCTTAGCGGCCCTGGCAGCCGTTTGGTTATCCCTTCGTGCCGGTTGGCCGATCGCTGTTTTAGGCGTTCTTTGTATTGCTTCCGGTATTCTTTACACGGCCGGGCCATTGCCTTTAGGTTATATTGGTCTGGGTGAATTATTTGTCCTCATATTTTTTGGCCCTGTCGCTGTTGCCGGAACATATTATGTCCAGTCCTTTGAACTGCATGCTGGTGTTATCTTGGCGGGATTTTCCGCGGGATTAATATCATCCGCCATTCTGGTTGTAAATAACTTGCGTGATATTGAATCAGACCGGCACGCAGGCAAAAAGACCCTGGCCGTACGTTTCGGCCCGACATTTGCCAAATCCGAATACTTTTTCTGTATTGTTTTGGCCAGTCTTATTCCGGTTCTTATTTACACCATGATACATGATCATCTTTATATCCTTTGTTCGGCAGTAACCATCCTTCTGGCCTTTCCGGGTATTTTGATTGTGTTTACCAGAACTGACGGCCCCTCCTTAAACAAAGCCTTATCATTCACCGGAATAGTGCTTCTTATGTTCAGCACTATTTTTGCCATAGGATGGATTTTATGATTGTTGAAAGTTTGGCTGTTCACCGTTTTTCGCTTTCTTTATATGACTCGTTTCCCAATAAAAGCAAGGAATTTGCCAGTCGCGACGGTTTGATTATTCAAATGACAGATGATGAGGGCCATGTAGGTTTAGGGGAAATCGCTCCTTTGCCCGGTTTTAGTCCCGAAACACTCAATGAGGCTGAAGCCCAAACCATCAAGCTTAAAGTTCGATTGGAGGGTGAAGATATTCCCGACAACATTGACCGCTTGGATGGAACCCTTCGTAATTGGCTGAATTATTATAAGCTTCTGCCTTCCGTGCAGTGCGGCATTGAGGCTGCCTGTTTGACATTAAAGGCGAGAGAGACAGGGAAGTCATTAGCGCGCCTCATTAATGATAATGCCGAACAAATAATTAATGTTAACGGGCTATTGTATGGTGATGAACAAAACATCCTCCGGCAGGCAAAGCAAATGAGAGAGGCCGGGTTTCGAACGATTAAAGTGAAAATCGGCCATTTAACGGTAAAAAAAGCGGCTCAACTGGTCCGGATGCTTGGTGAGGAAACACATGAGCAGGCGTTGATACGCCTCGATGTTAACCAGGCCTGGAATTATGAGCAAGCCCTGGAATTTGCCGGGACGGTAGGTTTAATGACCATTGAATATATTGAAGAGCCTTTTAAAGACATCAAGAAAATTCCGGAGTTTTATGAGAGGACAATGATACCGGTCGCTCTGGATGAATCGCTTTTGACCCGGTCTCTTGATGATATCCGCCATATCGACGGTATTGATGTCCTGGTTTTAAAGCCGACTATTTTGGGCGGTTTAGAAAAGACCTGGCAAATAGCCCAATTTGCTCATGTAATCGGCCTCAAGGCGGTCATCACATCAAGTTTCGACAGCAGCCTGGGGCTCTACACTCTTGCACAAATCGCGGCAAATTTACCCCATTATGTGTCTTATGGCCTGGACACTATCAAATTTCTTAAAGAAGATGTCTTGAAAAAGCCGATTAAAATTGATAATGGCCAAATCGACATCCGTCAATTCTCCTTTGATCCATCAGAGATTAATTTTGACATTTTAAAGCGCGTCGTATAATGAACACCATTCCCTGTCCTGTTTCTCAACACGCCCGAATTTTTTCTCATAATATTGCTCTTATCAGCGGTGATAGCATTATTAATTACGGCCTTTTAAACGAAAAAATTAATCTGGCAGCATTTCACCTTAAAGGGAAAAGTGTTTTGGCCAACATGAATGTGGCTCTGCTTGGTGAGCCGTCAATCGATTTTATTATCATGCTTTCGGCTTTGTGGCGCATTAAAGCCGTAGCTTGCCCGATAAATACCCGTATGCCACAAGAGAGGATCTTGGAGCTATTGAAGCAAATCGATTGCCAAGTTCTGATTGATTTCACTGAAAAGTTTTCTAAAAGCGATGATTTAGCAGTGATCCATGTGAAAAACCTGAATGATCCATTGCCTGAAGGGGAAAGTAATCACATCAATCAAATTGACTTAGACCGAATCGCCACGATCATATTCACTTCAGGATCGACACATGAACCGAAAGCAGCTGTTCATAGTTATGGTAATCACCATTATAACGCGGTAGCATCTAACAAAAATATCCCGCTGGCCCCTGCTGACCGTTGGTTGCTCTCATTGCCTTTGTATCATGTTGGTGGTTTAGGCATCCTTTTTCGTTCATTCATGGCCGGCGCCGCTGTGGTGATTCCGCGAAACAGGAAAAATTTGGTTGAAGACATTAAGCGTTATGATGTCACGTGCGTTTCTTTAGTATCCACACAATTGAACAGGATGCTTAATGATCACGGGAATGTTCAAACATTGGCAAAGATGAAGGCCATTCTCCTTGGCGGCGGTCCGATACCGTCCCGTTTATACAGAGAGGCAAGAAAGAATAAACTTCCTGTTTATGCGACCTATGGATTGACAGAAAGCTCATCACAAGTAGCCACATCTGATAGGCCTCTTTATGAGTTGGAGACAATAAAAGCCCGGCCACTGAAACACAGCCAAGTCAGGATAACGGATAAAGGCGAAATCTGTTTAAAAGGAAAGACCCTTTTTCAAGGTTACATGAAGAAGGGAAGGCCGGACTTGCCCCTAGATGAAAAAGGGTGGTTTCATACCGGAGACATTGGGCACTTGGCTGATGGTTATTTGACCGTGAGGGGAAGAAGAGACAATATGTTTATTTCGGGTGGAGAAAATATATGTCCCGAAGAAATAGAAAAAATCATAGTTGATATCCCCGGGATTGCACAAGCGGTAGTGATTCCTGTTGAAGATGAAGATTTCGGAGCGCGACCGGGGGCTTTTATAAAATTTACACAAGCAGAAATTACGAGTGCGCGAATGAGAGAATTTTTGGGAAAACTTTTGCCTTCCTTCAAAATTCCAATTGCATTTTATATATGGCCTGAATCTTATCAGCAGGATTCCATGAAAATCCAACGGAGAGTCTTTCGGAAATTCATTGCAAACAGCCAAGCTGTCCCTTAAAAATTTTATGAAGCGAATTTGGCAAAAGAATCTGTTATGTCTTGAGGAAGAGGAATGGTTTTACGGCTGGTTTTATCAATCGAGGCGTGAACTGTTTTTGCGGTAGCGACAATTTCCCCGTCGTTATTAACAATTTCAAACAAAACCGCGTATGATTTCTCATTCAAAGATATAGATTTGATGTTGATAATCAATTTGTCTCCCACCATAGCAGGCAATGAGTAATCCGCCTCTGCATGTACAATCGGCAGGAGGTAGGGCTTTTCGCGTATAATATCAGCCAACCTTAGATCAAGTGAATCCAGCAAAGATTCATATGCCTCGTGTATAAGAATGAAAAGCTGGCTGTAATACATGACTCCCGCGGCATCAGTCGCGTGCAGCCTGACAAATGTCTGATATTCAAAAGTTTGTTCTGTCATTAATCCCTCCGCTAGTCATTATACATATAATTGTGACAATGAAATATCTTTTTACAGTTTAGGAAATGGGAAAATATAAAACTTTCCAAACTG
>JAGLNJ010000041.1 GCA_023139575.1 Candidatus Omnitrophota bacterium
GGATTGGTGAGTGAGGCGGATAATTGCTTAAGGATATAGTCCTGTTCAAGCATGGTGCGGCCCATTTCGGTAACACTCAAAGAATCAGAAATAATCCGGTCATCTTCGTAAGGTGACAGGTTGACCCAACCTTCATCATCGGGAATAGTCAAGGCGGTCAGAAAATATTTAATCAATTTTTCCGATTCGCTTTCCAAACTGGAACCCAATAACAGGTCATCCCCACGATCCACAATAAAGTCAAACAAAAAGGGATTGGTGGGGTTTATGGTGATGCCCCTTAAGGAAACCGGGGAAAATGGCTGGCTTAACAGCAGCATCTGGCCCGGATTGGGCAGATTTGAGACCAATTGCGCCTGAACAGGCGACACAATCAGGCTCAAACATAGCGTGAAAGCCAATAGGCCTGAACTTATCCTGTGAAACGCGGTCTTTTTCGTAAAGTAAGAATGGCTGTACATTAGGGTATCCTACTTAAATATGTGAGAAAAAGTAGAATTGTATGGGAAATATCTTGTAATTTGAAAAAACTTATTATAAGTATAACATATTCGTATATATAAAAAAAGATTGGATCTGCGAATTATTTGATATTACACATATACAGGTGATTTTATTATTTTCAGCTTGTGACGTTTGTCTGGTCTAGTTTTCCCGCCAGAAGACGATTCTTGGCTGTTCAGTGGAGCGGTCGATAATAACCGCGATTTCCTTACAAATGGGGTTGTTATTAATTTGGGCTTTGATGTAGATCTTGAACCAATCCGAACGCACACTGGTGCGGGGGGCAATTTGCAGATAAAGGGTGTCAGTTATAGCAGGAACGGTCTTTAAGTCCTCCAGCGTTTCAAAGGGCTTATTCCCTCTTTGTAATTCAATGGCCTTAGCGATCGTTTGATTGACGCCAGGTAATGTTTGAAGAATAGTTGCCGAAGCGGTATTGATATTCACTAAACCATTACTGAAAATGGTTAAATGGTCTTTGAGGCCGAGGTCCAGTTTGTTGTTTTGATTATCATCAGGGGGGCTTGATTTCCCGTCATTTTCAAAAGGGTCTAAAAAATTATTTTCATTGGCATCCTCTCCCCGCAATATTTTCGGGGTGATATTTTTAACAGCAAGCAATTCGTCATAGCCGATTATCTTATTGATCGGTTTTTTGTTATTGCGCATGGCGATGATGTCATTGGCAGTGTTCTTAGGTGACGTGACCCGCAAGTGGCTTAATAATTTCTCCAGTGTCCCGGTGTTAACCTTGTTGATATTCAACTTACCCGCTTCATCAATGATAGAAACTTCATAGGTGCCGATAGTTTTTCCCCGGGGGTCTTTAAAATTCAATGTCTTTGACTTGTTGCCGTCACTGTATTTTTTTATCCAGCCCTCATTAAGGGTATCAAAGTCAGTTTCCTTCTTATCATTTACCATTTCGTCTATCAATACTTGCAGCACACCGTTCGCCAGATGAAAAGACTTCATTTGCTCGAGGCGTGTTTTGGTTGCTGAAATATCCCGTTGGCAGTAATAGCCTAAATTGAGCGCCAAACCGGATAAAAGAAAAATCACCAGCAAGGTGGCAATTAAAATCGAACCTTTATTGTTGTAAAGTCGGTATATCATTGTTCAGACTGTTTTCCTCCTAAATCAATAATCGTTTCAAAGTCATCGGGCTCATTATCAAACTTTGATTGGGCGAAAGAAATTTTAACTTGCACCGCCTGGGGGAAAGCTCCGGAAGAATTCCAGCTGTCCAGCCACTTCCCTTCGTTGAGATAGCCCAACTCAAAAGATTTAATGCCCTTTGATAAAGTTCTGCCGCGAAGCTGTTTATCTGTATCAGCAGTTAAATAATTTTTGCTTTGGCGTTTAAGCGTGAGCAACCCCTCTTTGGGGCTGGGTTGAAGGGAATATTTTATTTCATCGAAATCATTTTGATCAGCCTCATCGATCGCCGGATTTAACGGGGCACACGCAACAAATTGCAGGGAATTGGGCGAACCGGAGAATGCTATCGGCGAATTATTTTCCGTGTAGATAAACGCTGAACGCAGGTCTTTTTGCAGATAATAAATGATCCGTTGCGCATCGGTATAAGGATTTCTCCCCAGGCGATTATATATGCTGACCCCCAGGCTGAATGACTTATAGACAGTTAACATGACCATCGTTCCTATTGAAATGGCAAGCAATACTTCCATTAAAGTGAGGCCGCGGCGGTTTTTCATGGTGACGAAGGCTCCGGATAGATAGTTGTGACATCGATGGATCTGACCCCATTATTTTTTTGCCAGGATACCGTGAGTTTTACGCGATTCAAAGTAGATGCCATCCCTTGTGAATCAATCTCCCAATTGTAGGCCTCAAATGGTTTGGTAAATTGACCGCTTTTCGGAAAGGCGCCGATCGGTTTGCTTTTGATTTCTGCGAGTTTTTTGTCTAACAAATAACATCCTTTTGTGTATTGTGTGAGTGTGGCCTGGCTGTCGGCAAATTTGATGAAAGACCGCAGAATAAAAACTAAGGCGATGCTGACGATCGATAAGGACAACATCACTTCCAAAAGGGTAAAACCGGCATCTTTTTTGTGTGGGAGGTAAAAGCGTTTCATGATAATGGAATTTAAAAAACTTGCATGTCCATCTGCAATATAGGCAATAAGACGGCCATGACCATAAGGCCGACGATCACAGCCATAATAAAAACCAATGAGGGCTCAATAAGGCTCATCCATCTTCGGGTTTCCCGCTGAATATCTTTTTTGTAGGTTTGGTTCATCTTAATTAAAGTTTCTTCGAGTCTTCCTGTTTCTTCGCCGACGGTAATGATGTTGACCATTAGGGGGGCAAAAACATCGGCTTTTTGCAACGCCATTGAGAGTGATTCGCCTTGCACGACCGAAGAATGAATGTGATCAAATTGTTTCGCGATGTAGCGGTTTTGGATTACAGCCTGAGTGATCTGAATCGCTTCAAGAATGGAAACGCCGTTAGAAAGCAGCAAAGATAAAGTTTGAATAAATCGGGCAAAGATCGTTTTAACAATGAGGTCACCCATAACTGGGATTCTTAATATAAATTGATCAAATTTTAAACGCCACTCTTCTTTTTTCCAAAGGGTATAAAGCAGGAAAGCACCGCCTGATAATAGAATAAATAAAACCCACCAAAAATGAGAAAAGAACCGGCTGAGCCCCATGAGCAGTTTTGTAATAAGCGGCAATCTATCGCCCATACCCTCAAAAAGAAAAAACATTTTCGGCACGACAAAAGACATCAAAAATATCAAGGTACCGGAGCCCACACACAGCAAAATTAACGGATAGATCATCATGGAAATAAGGGTTTCGCGAGTCTCCCGCCTTCTTTCTGAATAATCAGCCAGTTCAGCGAATATTTGTTCCAATGTCCCTCCCGCTTCACCCGCTTTAACCATATTGACATAAAGCCGGTTGAATGTTCGCGGATATTGGCTCAGGCTTTCATAGAAAGGCATGCCGCGGGTTATCTCATTGCGGATATGTCCCAAGATATTTTTAAATTCGGGATTTTTTGTCTGATCAACAAGAAAATTGAGTGCGTGAACAAGCGGTATGCCGGAACTCAGGAGATTTGAAAGCTGACGGGTGGTGGTGACGACTTCATGTTGTTTCGACCTGATTGTAAAAATCTTTGTGCTGATTTTCGGTTTTTGAAAAACAGGTTCAACGCTTATAGGGAATAAATCGTTTCGCCTCATATCCTGAATGATGGCATTGCGATTTGCCCCCTCTTTGATTTCTGTTTGGAGTTGTCCTTGTTTATCGCGGGATGTGCATTTGAATGTCGGCATAAGCTTGAATTCAGAGTTATCCGGTGACTCTTATGACTTCATCAATGGTGGTTAAGCCCTGTTTTATTTTGTCGAAACCGTCGTTTTGGAGGCTGCGCATGCCATTGTCCCGGGCCTTGTCAAAAAGTTCTTTCTGGCTTGCGCCGGTATTGATCAAATGTGCCAGGGATTCATCGATAAATAAGACTTCAAAAATGGCCATCCGTCCTCGATAACCAGTTTGATTACATTCCGGGCAGCCGTTGCCTTTAAAAAAGGCGGGGATTTCATGCGATAACCCGAGAGCTTGTAATAATTTTCCGTCAGGATGATATTTTTCTTTGCATTCAGGGCAGATTATGCGGACAAGCCTTTGCGCGATGACGCATTTAAGGGTGTGGGTGAGAAAATAAGGTTCTACTCCTAAATCCAAAAGACGTGATAAAGTTGCGACGGCATTGTTGGTATGCAGTGTGCTCAGGATCAAATGTCCGGTCAGGGCGGCGCGCATGGCGATTTGGGCCGTTTCGGTGTCCCTTATTTCGCCGACCAGCACGACATCGGGATCCTGGCGCAGTATGGAGCGAAAACCGTTGGCAAATGTCAAATCGACTTTATTATTGGTCTGGATTTGATTGATGCCTTCCAATTGATATTCGATCGGGTCTTCCAAAGAAACGATATTGATAGCGACCTTATTAAGATAATTCATACAGGCATACAGAGTCGTTGTTTTGCCGCATCCCGTGGGGCCGGTAACCAGAATGATGCCGTTTGATTTTTTTAAGGTTGTTTGGAAACGGTCGTATTCATTTTGCGAAAGCCCCAATTGACCCAAGCTGAGTAAGATGGAGTCACGGCTTAACAAACGAATGCTTAATCCTTCGCCATGTAGCGTCGGAAAGGTTGATAAACGTAAATCGACTTCTTTCCCGTTAAGACTAACCATGCACCGGCCATCCTGCGGACGTCGCTTTTCGGCAATATTCAAATCAGACATGATCTTAAAACGGGAAATGATCGCATCCTGCAGCTTGATCAATTCAGCAGGGGTATTGGCTTCATAGAGGATGCCGTCGATGCGGTGACGGATGCGCAGGCGGTCTTTAAAGGGCTCGATATGAATATCCGTAGCTCTTTGTTCAAAGGCTTCAAAAAGAAGCTGATTGACATATTTCACCATCGAAGTATCTTTGACCAATTCATCAAAATCTAATGTGGATGACGAGATTTCGGCGGCAGCTGTTTCCGGCCCTTTTGCGCGGACCAGCTTCTCTATTGTTTCCGCGCCAACGCCATAGTGGGTTTTTATCGCCTCTTCAATCTCCTCCTTCAAGCATAGTACGGGGGTGATATCGCATTTGGTGAACATCTTTAAATCATCCAGTACATTAATTTCAAAAGGATTACGCAGGGCAACAGTTAATTGATCGTCTTCTTTTTTTAAAGCGATTAAGGTATTTTGATTGGCAAATTTTGCCGGGATGTCGTTTACGGTTGAGGGTTCAATGGTGAATTCTTTTAGCGAAATAAAGGGATAGTTGAACTGATCGCTGTAGATCCTGAGGAGCTGTTCTTCGGTTACAAGTTCTTTTTCGATCAGGATGTTTTCAAAATTTGATTTGGCGTGCTCTTCAGTGCTCAGCAATTGGGCAAGTTCATCCAATTGGGATTGCGGAAGAATGCCTTTTTTGACTAGCAGACTGCCAATAAGTTGAAGTTGGGCTTCAATATCCATAGTGTTGATTTAATATAACAAAACCCTTTATTTCGGTCAATGGTATTAATTATTTTGTTTATTTTGTCAAATTATCAGAATTACCTGTAAATTAATGGTTTACCATAAACATTTTCGAATATCCTATAAAAATCAAAATAAAAATGTTGACTTTTGCCCCGAAAGTCGCTAAAAGTAAAGATATCCATGAAAAATCATAAAATCTACAAAATAAATGAGTTAGCCAAAGATCTCGGCGTATCCATCCAAACCATTAAAAATTACGAATCTGCCGGAATCCTGCCTAAGGCCCGGCGTGATGACAAGGACTGGCGTTATTATACAGAAGAAGATGTCCTGAAAATCAAGGCCCTTTATAAGGAAGATATTAAATAATTGTTATCCACTGGTCAAGCCGGTGGATCTAAATAGATTGCCGATTGTCGTGCCTGAGGCAGATCCGCCCCGGGTGGAAATCGGGCAAAGACACCAATATGATAATCGCCATCACAAATCAAAAAGGCGGCGTCGGGAAGACAACGATTGCTATCAACCTCTCGTCATCCTTAGCTTCACTCGGATACCGCGTATTGCTCGTTGATATGGATCCACAGGGGAATTCATCTGACGGTTTGGGTATTGATACGAACCGATTGGAAAATAATATTTATGATGTGCTTCTTAATGATGTTCTTATAAGCGATACCGTTATGCCGAATCAATTAAATAACTTATTTGTCGTCCCCGCTAACATCAGTCTTTCGGGCGCAGAAGCGGAACTGTCCTCTGATATTTCCCGCCCTTTCAAATTGCGCAAGGCTCTTAAATCAGAGATCTCAAAATATGACTATATCATTTTAGACTGCCCTCCTTCTCTGGGGATACTCACCGTTAACGCAATCCTAGCTTGTACGCATCTTCTCGTTCCCATAGAACCGAATAGCTACGCCTTAAAGGGGATGAGTATGTTAATGAGCACGATATTAAAAATTAAAGAGGATTTGGAACACTACACCAGTTTTTTAGGGGTTGTCATAAATATGTATGATCCGGAATCAGAACTTCACACGGCGATCGTTGAAAATATTACGGAATATTTTACGGAACGAAAAATCTTTAAAACGAAAATCCTGCGCAGCCCCAGAATACCCGAGGCTGAAATCAATGGGGAAAGCATTATTCAGTATGATCCGAAAGATATTTCGGCAAAATTATTTTTGAGCTTAGCCCAAGAAGTGGCGGATCGACATCATGGAAGAGCATAAAAAGAAAAATAATGATGTTAAAAAGGCAGTTAAGACCCGTATTAAGGGTTTGGGTCTCGACGCCTTATTTCATCAGGTTGACTTGAGCCAAAAGGACGACTACCCTCTTGCTTTACGGTCGGGTCCGGATTCCATTGAACTGGCGCAGATGATTGCCAAGTTAAAGGCTAATCTGCAGCAACCTTCCCCGGAAGAATGCCTGCAAAAAAAGTTTCAATTATGGAAACAATTTCTGGCCCCTAAGCCGGAGATCCGTATCGGGCTTATTTTAGGACCAAGCGCCATTAAGTTTATTGAAGTCAAGAGGCTCAATGATGCATTTCTTTTATCGCGGGCATCCTATATTCCTATTCCCCACATTGTAAAAGGCAATGAGGATCGCCTGGAGAAATTTATTACTGAAACTGTAGCGCAGAATTTCAATCTGCATGATTTGCGCAATCATCCTGTTTACACCATCATTCCCCGCAGTGATGTTATCGTTAAGTTTATCACCCTCCCCACACAAGAATTGAGCGAAGTAAAGAAAATGATTTCGTTTGAAGCTGAACATCACCTCCCTCTTTCCCTTAATGAAGTGGAAATGGATTACGTTGTTACCAAACAGGAAAATAATGAGACGATGGTAATCGTTTCAGCGATTAAAAAAGGCGATCTCGCCAAACGGCTGAATTTATTTCATAAGCTTAATGTTTCTCCCGACGCCGTTGACATAAGTTCGATGGCCCTGCAGGCGACCATGTCTCCCATCACCCCCGATACGGGTGTGACGTTGCAAATAAATATAGGCAGTGAGCATACTGATTTGAATATTCTGCTCAAACATGAAGTAGTCTATACCCGCGGCCTGACTTGGGGGTCTAAAACATTAACGGATAATTTGGCCGGGCATCTTAATGTGAGTTTCGAAAATGCTGAAAAAATCAAAAAAGAAAACGGCATTATTCTACTTAAAAGTCTTGATAATGAAGTAAAAAAGAAAATTTCTTCTCAAGCCTGTTTATGGGCTGACGAGCTGGTCAAAGAGATCGAGCGGACAGTACAACATTTTCAATTAGAAAAAGGGCAGCAAGGTCTTAACCGGATTATTTTAACCGGTGGCGGGACGAAATTGCGGCATCTCGGCGAATATTTAAAAGATAAGCTGAAAACAAAGACCATGACGCTCAAAGCCAGTGAGAATATTCAGATGGGATGCAACCCGGATGATTATCAAACCCATTTCGCGGAGTTGAGCCTGCTTTTGGGGGTTGTTCTGCGCGGTTATCAGCCCGAAGGTGTAAAGGCCGGTGTTAATTTGTTGCCGATAACCTCACGCCATGCGGTTTATTTGAAAAAGAAACGACTAGAAAAAATAAAAGCATTTGCCTGTTTCGCCGTTTCAGGATTGGCCATCCTTCTTTTGCCGACAGCTTTCCTGATGATTGGCAAGGCAAAAGAGGGGCTGCAGAAAAAAACCATCAAGTCCATGGATCCAAAAGTCGCAACGGTGAGGAATTTAAAAAATAAAATACAGACCGTTGAGGATTATATTTCTACCAGGCATTCCTGTATGGCATTACTTAAGGAAGTGAGCATTTTGGTTACAATGGATATTATTATTGATTCATTGTTGTTTAAAAATAATGAGTCTATTGCCTTAATCGGTGAGGCCGCCTCACACAACTCCGTTGTGAATCTATCGCAAAAACTGCAGGAATCAACACATATAGAAAATGCTAATATACGTTATACCCGGAAAACGGAGCGAAATAGCAATACGGTTGAATTTGAGATCAACTGTATTTTAAATAAGGAATAAGATGAATAAATTTATGTGTAAAAATAAGAACTGGGTGGATGTGTTAAAAAACCCCTTATATCGCAAGAAGATCCTTATCGTATTAGCGATTATAGTCGTTCTGGGTCCCCTGCTTTTCTTCAAGGTTCTCACACCGATTTTTCATCGTTTGGGGAAAGTTAATAAGGAAATTACTAAAAACAAAATAATTATTGTAAGAATGAAAGGCCTGATCAACGAACAAGAAGAACTTGAGAAGTCTTTTGACGATTTGAGCAGAAAAATTCAAGCCAAACTACCTTCCGAACGCGAAGAAAGCCAATTCCTCACGGAAATCGGACGCGTGGCCAATGAAACAAATGTTTATATATCAGTGATGAACCCGCTGCCCTATAAAGATCTGGACGACTTCAAAGAATTATCGGTGGAAATTGATCTAGAGGCTAATTTGGGTAATCTAGTTCGGTTCTTGTATCTGATGAGGAAGTCATCCGTTGTGTTGGTAGCAAACAGCCTCAAGTTGGAGCCCAAATCCGAAAGGTCGGCTCTGCTGAAGGCTCATTTGGTTATTTCGACAATCTTTTTAAAGGAAAAATAATATGCGTGTACGCAATTTAACTTCTATTTTTGTGGCTTGCTTATGTTGTATTTCCCCCTCATCATCTTTTGCCCAGTGGGATGAAGAACCTTTAGAGGTATACGATGTCATAGAGCAACGCAATATCTTTCGGCCAAAGTCTGATTCATCGAACACGGTGAACCAGGAGGATTCTGTCTTTCAAAATAATTCACGAACAGTTATGAGTGACTTCAATAGACGTTCAGCCTCCTCATTGACTGTTGACCACTTGCATTTGACAGGTATTGTGAAATTGAACGGGACTTATAAGGCCATCATCGAAAAAAAAGACGGCGGGAACGGTTTCTATGTCAAAGTTAATGACTATATTGAGGATTATGTTGTCCATAAAATCAAACGAGATCAGGTTGTTTTGATTAAAAATGAGAAACAATATATTTTAAAACTTGATTTAGCTAAAAAAAAGCATAAAAAACTTAAAAAGAAAAAAGCTGCTCCTATTGAATCGACAATTGAACCCCCCAAATCTAATAAAATTAATCTGCCCGCAGATACAAATATTATGCGGAGATTAAGAACGGGAGTCTTTAATGATAAAAATTAAAATATACGCGATTATAATTTTATTGTTGCTCACCCCCTTGAGTGTTCTGGCTCAGGAATCAGGCATGGAAGTGTCTGGAGAATTGGCGACGGATGCGTCTGTGATTACGGAAAGTGACGCTTTAGAACAAGAGCCGGCCGGAGATGAACTGGAAGATGATGAAATTGTTTTTGAGGATGACGGCCTTATTTCAGTAGATTTTCAAAATTGCGATATCAATCAAGTCATAAAGGTATTAGGTGACATAACGGGGACGGTCATTATTCCGCACGATGAATTGCAAGGTAAGATAAATGTTGTCAGTCTCGATAAGGTTGAACCCGAAGTCGTATCCCACGTACTTGAAAGTGTTTTGATGACCAAAGGTTTTACGTTGATCAAATCCGGCGCAGCCCTCAAGGTTGTTCCGCTTCCTGAAACGAAACAAACCAGTGTCGCAGTTAAAATAGGTGTTTCCCCGGCTGGTATTTCCGATCAGGACGTGGTCATCACCCAGGTCATGCCGGTAAAATACTCTTCCGCGCTGAAATTGAAGACTATTTTGCAGCCATTGGTCGGCAAACATGGAAATATTATTGCCAATGAAAGGACAAATACATTAATTATAACGGATCTTTCTTCAAATATTAGAAGATTAGCCACCATCATTGATCAAATGGAGCGCCCCCTGCCCTCCGATACTCAGGTTAAGACATTTGTCCTTAATTATGGAGATGCAGAAAAAATATCGGAAATATTGAACGACCTGTCTCAAGAGGGTAGGGATGAAAAATATCCTGTTCCGGAACAGATAATAACAGATGAAGGCGCCCCCTTAGAAATTTACGGGGCTATTGGAGCCTTCGCTGAGAAAGAAACCGGCTCCATTGTTGTGACCAGCGCACCCATTAATTTTCCTGCTATCGAACGATTGATCAAAAAATTAGATGTGTTCCCGCCTCAGGCGATGATCGAGGTCATCATTATGGATGTCACGCTGGACGATGATTTCGCTATGGGGATTGAATTCGGTGATGCGACGTCACCTACTTTGACGACAAAAGGATATAAAACTGATCTTGATTTTGATACGTTTAATGAAAGCACTTTTCATTCACTTTTGGGGCTGGCGACCGATGCCGGCACGGCCGGTTTTACCTATCGCATCCTTAATGAGTCTGAGACAATTGAGGCCCTGGCCTTTATCCTTGATTCACAGGAGAATAGCAAGGTCCTCTCTACGCCAAAGATTCTGGCGTCAAATAACCAGGAGTCATCGATAACAGTCGGCCAGGAAATTCCTATTATAGAGTCTTCGACCACGGATTTAGCCAATAATGTCACCAATGTAGATTATCGTTATGAAAATATTGGTCTGAACATGAAAGTCACACCGCGCATCAGCCGCGATGGTTATGTGAATATGAAGATACATGCGGAGCTTAAGGATTTAAGCGCCCAGACTTTATTTGGTGCGAGTATTATCAATACACGAGAAGCTGATGCCACGATCATCATTCCCGATGGCCATACGGTTGTTTTAGGCGGCCTCATGAGGGACAATAACAGTGTTGTTGAAAAAAAGATCCCCTTACTGGGTGATATTCCTTTTCTGGGTGTTTTATTCAAGAAAACAAAAACATCTTTATTTAAAACTGAATTGATCATATTCTTAAGACCTCATATCATCAAAAACACGGCTGATCTAGAAAAGATTTCGGCAGAACCGATAAGAAAGATGCAAAGAATTAAAGCGGCTCAATCAAGTAGTGACTTGAAAAAAGCGGTACGTGAAGCACTAGGTTATAAGAGTAAAGAAGATTTAAAAAAGAAGTCAAAAAAGAAATAGTTATTGTAAATCCAATTAATAGTTTCTATAATATTCACATGAAAGAAAAAGAACCTCAAAAGAAAAAGCCATACGCCAAACCCAAAGTCGAATCACGTGAAATTTACGAAGTGAACGCGTTGGGTTGCGCAAAATGCCCAACTGCAGCGCAAATTTCTCTCTCCATTGCGTGTATTCGTGGTGTTAAGAAATACTCATAAAAAACGACCTACACTCACTTATGCCTGATCTACAATTTGATTCGGTCTAATCCCACCATTCTTGTCTGTCGAGAACCAGACGATGAAATGTCACATTCACGTTGATATCCTCAATTCCATCCTCAGTTACATCACCAAAAGTAACAAAACCTGAAAGATCAAGTCGACGAACAATCTCCTCCGCAGGCAAAGACAGCAAATCACTGACATAACTGACTTTTGAAGCCTGAAACTTCAAAAGCCTCTTCTTCGATTCGCAAGCATGAATGAACCAACTCTGCATAGTTATGTCATATGTCGTACACATGCCGAACATTCCTGATCAAGCATCTCAAAGAATTTATCTAATCTAAACAATGTATGC
>JAGLNJ010000042.1 GCA_023139575.1 Candidatus Omnitrophota bacterium
ACCGAAGCAGAGAAGCAGTTTAATATAAATTACAAAAGGGGGGCAAATTCTCACCTCTTCCTTTTTTTTAACGGCTATGCTATGATGATTTCCCATGAAATTATCGGCCATTTTAGACAAATATAACTTTCCCTCGTCTGCAAAAAAGGTTTATCAACAATCAGGCATTGAGAATCTCTTCCCGCCTCAAGCCGAAGCGATTGACAAAGGCGTCCTGGAAGGAAAGAACCTTCTGCTCTCCGTGCCTACCGCTGCCGGAAAGACCTTAATCGCTGAATTAGCCATGCTCCGTTCCGTCCTCCAAGAAGGCGGGCACTGTCTTTACATCGTCCCTCTAAAGGCCTTAGCCAGCGAGAAATACGAAGATTTTAAAAATAAATTCGCCCCCTTAGGCGTTCGCGTCGGCATGGCCACCGGGGACAGCGAAACACCCCATAACATTCCGGGACGTTACCATATCCTTATCTCCACGGCAGAAAAAATCGATTCCCTCTTCCGCTCCCGTTGTGAATGGCTGATAAACAAACTATCCGTTGTCATCCTGGATGAAATCCATTTCATCAATGACGGATCAAGAGGGCCGACCCTTGAAATTCTTATTGCCCGCATCAAACAGCTCAACCCTGACATTCAAACATTGGCCTTAAGCGCAACGGTAAGCAATGCCGCTGAAATGGCCCAATGGCTCAAGGCCAATCTTGTCTTAAGTGAATGGCGCCCCATTCCTTTAAAAGAAGGCGTATATTTTCAAGAACAGATAAAATTTAAAGGTCATGCCAACCGCAAAATTGCGGAAGACTCTCGAGAGGACATCACCAAGCTGGTAATTGACACCTTGCGCGGGAAAGGACAAGTCCTGATCTTTGTGAACTCCCGCCGCTCAACGCAAGCCGCGAGCAGACTCATCGCCCCGAAAGTCGCGCAAACTTTAACTCCAGAAGAAAAAAATCATCTCACGCGTATCGCCAAGGACGTAGCCGGATCACAGGAAAGCTCTACAAAAATCTGTCAAACATTAGCAGAAACAGTTACCCGCGGGGTCGCTTTTCATCATGCAGGATTAAAACCTAAACAGCGCAAGATCATTGAAGATAATTTCAAAAAGAATATTATTAAGGTTATCTGCTCAACACCCACCCTGGCCGCCGGCGTCAACCTCCCTGCCAGGCGTGCCATTATCCGTGATGTCAAACGTTTTGAATCCGGTTTAGGCTCGGCCTATATACCGACCAGTGAATACAAACAATGCGCGGGACGGGCAGGACGCCCCCAATACGACGATTACGGCGAGGCCGTATTAATCGCCAAAACCTTAAGCCAGCAGAAAACTCTTTTTCACCGCTATATTGATGCCGCTCCGGAACCGATCATATCAAAATTGGGACAGGAACCGGCGCTGCGTATACATATCCTGGCCTCTATCGCCGGGGGATACGTGCATGACATTAATGACACCTTCGCGTTTTTATCGCAGTCTTTTTTGGCCCATCAAAAGCATCATCAAAACCTGATTGAGATCATCGGCAATGTTTTCGAATTCTTAGAGGGTGAAGGATTTATTGAAAAAAACGGCTTTCGTTTCCTTGCCACACCTTTCGGTCAATGCACAAGCCGTTTATACATTGACCCCTTATCCAGTCTCATTTTGCGCCGGGGCCTGGAGCGGATCAACGAGGGCAAATCCTTTTCTAACATCGGCCTCCTTCATCTCTTAATCTGTTGTCCGGACAGCCCCCTTTTAAAAAACATCAGCAGCATGGCGCAGGAACTGGAGCGTTTCGGACGCACCTACGAGGACGAATTTATTTTAAATGAAGATGACTTAATGATCCTTGAGGATTATATGATCTATCTCTGCGTCATGAAGACAACTTTTCTTTTATCCCGCTGGATAGAAGAAGATAATGAAGCGGCCCTTTGTGAATCCTTTAATGTCGGCCCCGGCGACATCTACCGGCATATCGAGTCAACCCAATGGCTGATTCATGCGGCCATTATCTTTGCCGACCTTTTTCAATTCAAGAAAATCGGCTTTTTATTAGCGGATCTGAAGTCGCGCATCCGTTACGGCATTAAGGAAGAGCTCATCGCTTTAACACAATTAAAAAATATCGGCCGGATCCGCGCCCGCAACCTTTTTGACAAGGGTTATAAAAAATTGACCGACCTGAAATACGCCTCGCTTGATGATATTGCCAAAATCCCTTCGATCGGACGAACAGTCGCCAAAGACATCCTGGATCAGGTCACAACAAAAAATCGCACCGCCCGCATTGAGGATATGGTGCGCTCCAATATCAAGAATTTAAAAAGAAAAAGGGGATGAAGCCGAAACAGTATTAAAATTTTATCTGAATCAGCAGAAAACATCTTTTCAAAATGTCACGAATATTTATCTTATCTCTCTTAATCATAGCCCTGACAGGCACGGCTTCACTGGTAATGGCGCAGGAAACTTTTTATGTTGAGATGCCGGAAGGCCTGCAGAATATTGTGTACTTAGATGAAACTTATTTTGGTGAGTCTGCTGATTTTGTGGTGGAGATACTCATTTATCAAAATGAAATCCGCAATATCGCTGTGATCGAGGTGAAAGACACCGCAAAGAGGCAGTATACTGAGGAAATCCTGGAAATCATCAATCAAATCATAAAAAAACAAAGCACGGAAGATATCCTCAGTTCCCTGAATCTCCCTTTCAACGACTACAGAAACACCCTTCTTTTTGCCGTGCGACATGGATTATTCAAAGCGATTGAGAAATATTCCCAACCCTACGACGACCCTTTCCTGCAGGCCCTCAAACTTGCCAACGACTATATTATCTTTCAAGAATTCTATTACGGTGACCCGGTCACGTCTGTTCACGATCAAGGTGATTGGTATAAAGTTATTTATGAGTTTAAAGATTTAAAGATGGAAAAAATTATTCGGGTGAATGTCACTTCGCGGGATATAATTCTTGAACCGTGATGTTACTGTATCATCAAATTCATCTGTAAAATCGGCAGCAACATTGCGATGACCATAAAACCCACAATGAGTCCGACACCTAAAATCAGCAGAGGCTCAATTAAGGACGTAACACGCTTGATAAAACGTTGAGTTTGCCTTTCATAATACTCACCGAGCTTGTGCAAACCTTTATGCAGATTTCCGGATTCCTCTCCGACAGATATCATATTGACCACTGTTTCTTCAAAAAGATCACACCCCCTGACCGCTTGGGCGAGACTGACGCCCCCGGTAACTTGCCGTGTTATCTCCCGCACCTGCCGGCGGATGATTTCATTCTCGATAACCGCGCAAACAGCCTCCAAAGCCGGGACGATCACAACACCATTCGCCAACAGTGTTGCCAAAGTCCGGGCAAAACGGGAAATTTCCGCATCCCGGATAAAGGGCCCAAATAACGGCAGCCTTAATTTCTTCCCATCCAACCATAATTTTCCCTGGGGTATTTGCAATAATTTTTTCGTGTAGAAAAACCCGCCGATCGCGAGCAGAATAATCAGCCACCAAAATTTGGAAAAAAAACTGCTAAGCGCCATCAAAATAAAAGTCGGCCACGGCAATGTTTCACTGAAATCTGTAAAGATATCCGAGATGCGGGGAATAACCCACGTTAATAATACAAATATCGTCCCCACACCAACCACAAGTATTAAAGCCGGATATATCAAACTGGTAATAATCTGTGAGCGCCATTCCTGTTCTTTCTCCACAAAATCAGCCAGACGCTGCAGCACTCCAACAAGATTGCCCCCCACTTCGCCTGCTTTAACCATATTAACGTATAGCGGCGGAAATATTCCGGGGAAGAGAGCCAAAGACGAAGAAAGAGTTCCTCCGTCACGAACATGCTCGTATATGTCATTAAGAACGGCTTTGAAATCAGCATTTTTTATCTGATCTTTTAAAATTCCCAGCGTGCGCAACATCGGCACACCCGCATCGAGCAAATCACTGAGCTGCCGGGTAAAAAGCGCTAAATCCGCAAAAGAAACGCGTCTACCGGCACTTTTCCCGACCCGATGTTTGACGAAATCTTTTCTGGATGCCTGTTTGACATCCAAAGGATTGTACCCCAGCCGCATGATCTTGGAAACCGCCTTCTCAATACTGTCGGCTTCCAGGGTGCCTTCGATAATTTTGTCAGGGCCATGTTTGGCTTTATAGGTAAAGTGCATAGTTTCTATATCAGAGGATTAAAAAATTCGGGCATGTGTCTTTGCGCCTTTTAGTTAGTTTCTTCCTTGGTCACACGGATAACCTCGCTCGGAGTGGTCAATCCCTGCCTGACCTTATTCCAACCATCCCGAATCAGGGGCTGCATACCCGACTCAATGGCTTTGCTTTTAATCTTTGACACCGAGGCTTTATTCATAATCATCTCCTTAATCGCCTCATCAACCTTGAGGAATTCATAAATCCCTTCTCTACCGTAAAATCCCGTAAAGTTGCAATAGTCACATCCTTCACCCTCAAAAAGCGTGAACCCTTCGCTGATCTCTTTACTGTCCAGCCTCAATTCCTGCGCCACCTGAACCGAGACCTTCATCTTTTTCTTGCATTTAGGGCAGATCAAGCGAACCAGGCGCTGCGCAATGAAACATTCAACAGAACTGGTGATCAAATAGGGTTCAACCCCCATATCAATTAGCCGCGTGATACCGCTAGCGGCATCATTGGTGTGTAATGTGGACAAAACAAGATGCCCGGTCAGCGCCACTTGCACCGCAATTTCTGCTGTTTCCAAATCCCTGACCTCGCCGACCATCATGATGTCTGGATCATGCCTTAACATGGAGCGCAGCCCGGCGGCAAAAGTTAAACCGATACCGGGATTAATTTGGACCTGGGTTGTGCCCGCTAATTGATATTCAATCGGATCTTCAATGGTGATGATTTTTCTATCCGTATTATTAATATTTGATAAACAAGAATAAAGCGTTGTGGTTTTTCCGCTTCCCGTAGGGCCGGTGACAAATATAATTCCATGGGGTTTTTTAATAAGCTCGTTTAATATATTTTGTTTCTCCCCGGCAAGACCCAATTCCCGCATATTATAAAGCTTGGTCGAAGAAAGAATGCGTATCACGACACTTTCCCCGTAAGGCGTTGGCAGGAAAGAGACGCGCAGATCTAAATCCACAACCCCTACCTTCACTTTAAAACGTCCATCCTGGGGCAGCCGTTTCTCGGCAATGTTTAGATTCGACATGATCTTGATGCGAGAATTAATTGCGTCCCGAAAATGCCAAATATTGGTGGGCAGTTGGGTATCATACAAAATACCGTCTACCCGGTAGCGGATTTTTAAATCATTTTCGTACGGTTCAATATGAATATCTGTCGCGCGGTCTTTATAAGCCTGTAATAAGATCTGATTAATAAATTTCCCTATCGAAGCATCTGAATCAATCTCCTCAATATTATCAACGGTTTGATCAAGGGCATCTTCCACATCAACACTGTCCATCATTTTATCAATCGTTTCAGCCCCAACGCCATAATACTTGCGTATACCTTCCATGATATCCTTTTCACTGGCGAGTATAGTATGGATCTTCCCTTGGGTAACCAGGCCTATACCATCAATGATATTTATATCTAACGGATGCGGCGTCGCTATCGTCAACGCTTCATCCTGATAGCTTAAAGGGAGCACCTTGTAATATGTTGCGAATTTTGCAGGAACCCTTCGGATAATATCCGGCTTTATGGCCTTTTCCTTAAGGCTGATGAAATCCACATCCAATTGCTCAGCCAGAAGCGGCAACATAATGGCTTCTTCATCTACAAACCCCATTTTCATAAGCGTTACGCCCAGGAGGTCGCCGGTTTCTTTCTGTTTGGCTAATGCCGTGTTTAATTGTTCTTCGTTTATAATATTGTTTTGGAGGAGTATTTGACCAAAAAGAACTTTAGGTTTGAATAACATAGGGTTTTAGAATCTGACCTGATCAGTATTAATATTAAACAGTCTGGATAGATTTATTATTATCATGCATTAAAACTAATGTCAACTTCCTCTCTAATTAAGATAGGAAAGCATTTCAAACGAGTGTGGCTCGCTTGAGCCTTGGTTCGCATGAGGGTTATATATGGGGTGGCTGGCTGGACCAAGTTAGAACCTGTTTAATAATAAATCAAGTGTCTTTGGCTTTATAATTCTTCTGCTGTGCCCCAACAGACAAATCCTATCTAAATAATCATCACTAAACAAATTTTTATCATAAATATACAAAATTATTGAAACTCTGACCAAATTAACTAATTCTATAAAAAGACTACTGTCTTTTTCAAGTTCGTTGCTTTCCCCTGTATGAATAATCTTGGACCTGACTTTATAAATCTTTTTTATAATCTTGCTCAATTCAAATGGGTCTTTCCTCATATATCCACTTAATAGCTTGGACATTCTAAACTGTAACCGGTATGATAGCTCCTGATTTTGTAATGGTAAATAAAGGGACTCTAAAGTAGCTGTTAAAAGCAAAAACCTAACATCCAATAAACTTTTATCTCCTAAAAGGGCCCTTCTATACAATGAAGTAATTAAATTTAACTTCTTATCTTTTTTCCGTTTCGCAAATAAAGAAAATATATACTTAATCTGGAACAAATCTTTTTTATTTATACTCAAATAGTCAAAAGGCCCATTGAGTGTAAACATCTGATTAAATAGACCCACATCAATTTCTTTCTCTCTAAAAAATAACGAAATTCCAGTAGAGGTCGGAATACATAACTTAAATGACAAATTTACTCGTTCAAATACCCTGTGATAATCTTTATCAGAAGCAACATGAGCAACATAATTTGAAGCTAAAACATCATGTGCTCCATCATATATCCCCTTTTTTACAATTCCTGAATATGGGCATCTTCCATTGACTTTTGCTGGCTTTATTTTACTTAAAGCCACCCAGCTCATAATTCTAATAAATGTGTATTGAATTTCTTCTATTCCAAAAAACTCTCTTAATTGTTTTTTTGTTAACCTTAAAATAACGTCCTTTGATAATGTGAACTTCTTAAATTTTGCATCCTTAATTATAATCGGGCAATAATATTTCATTTTCTTGCACTCTCATCCCCATCATTAGCTAAAGGACTCATTGCGTTGTATTTTTAACATATCTTAACCTATTTATTTCTTCTATGCCACCGAGCCATATGTCCTACAGTTACCGATTCTCCATCGCCTTCTTATCAATCTCCGCTTTAAACATGCTGTAATGGCGCTTGATACGTCCAATATAATCCCGATCTTTAATCAAAACATCTTTTACAAGCTCAAGAATTGCCGGCGCATGTTTTGACTCCGGACTGCCAAGGTTAAGGGAAGGCCCTTTAATTTCGGCAATCGCATCAGGATCATCATCTTTATACCACTTTCGATAGAAATCTGTCGACTCCCATCCATAACACACGACCGCCTCTACACTGTGTCGCGGCGTAGATGTAACATAGAAGAATACCCGCCTGCAATCACAGTCATGTTCACGGCAAAACATTTCGTGAAAAACATATGTTCCGTCTGACAGACCAAAACGCCCGTCATCCATGATTGTGATATGGCGGGTTTCTTTCTCGGCGATTTCAGGAAAACGGGTACCGAACAATTCATAACCCCAGTCGTCACCTGTCGAATATTCATCCGCCCCGGCATTATCCGATCTCCGCCCTTCTTCAGGCAAACAACATTTCTTATACTTCTTCCCGCTACCGCAATGGCAGGGATCATTTCTTCCAATATTTCCCATCCTCATCCTCCGAAAATTCTACGAATCAATTATTATTGTTTTAATTTACTGTTCCAGTATTCAATGTAGGCTTCATAACCCTTCCTAGTAATCAGGAATTTCATATGTTGTTCAGCATTCAGCTTGTAGGCTGACATGCTTTTTACTCCCATCCTTCCTGCCTTTTGCATTCTATGATTACCATCGATCAAATTATATCGCCCCGTTGATATCTCTGCTATTATCACAGGCCACGAGATATCAACGTTATCGACATGAGACTCGTCAAGAGAAGAAAAATCCTTGAAGAAATCCTCTACCTCAACCGTCTCAAGTGGAATGTTAGCAAAATTTTTCTGAATATATTCAAACATCTTTGTAATATTAAACTCAAAAATGCCATTTGGATACAGTTCATCCCCGTCGTCAACTGGACATGGGGTGAAATTTTTATCAATACTGAATTTCTTTACCATTGCATCCACGCTCATTATTACCTGTCAATCCCAACCGCCAAGGCCAGAAAAAATATGCCTCCTAGACAGCGGATTAATAGCATTCACTACTTCTTGGGCTTTTTCTTCCTGTCTTTTTTGGTGTTGTTTGAAATCACATCTTTTCCCAATTCCTTTTCAATCTCTTCAATAGTAGGAAGGGCAGATTTTAATTTATTGGGCAAGGCTCGCGTCAACTCATATTCCGAAACACCAATCGGTTTGTTAATATTACGTAATGTATATTCCGCGAAAATTTTCTTTTTGTCCTGACAAAGTATAAGTCCAATCGTTGGATAATCCGTCTTATTTTTTAGCAAATCATCAACGACATTACAATAAAAATTCATTTTCCCAGCATAGTCAGGTTTAAAGGCCCCCTTCTTTAAATCAATAACAATAAAGCAGCGCAATTGCAATTTGTGACAGACTTTCCTTTTCGTTTATGGGCATTACTTTTGATCATAAGATTAAGAACGTCGCGGCTCCATCCCTGCTCAATGGTTTGCTGCATATACCACAACCGAAAAGTCAAATTTTTGACCTTTTCAATCAATAAAATATTGTGCCCCCAGGGAATTTTCGGGGTCACTTGTGCCACAGTCTGCGGCGCAATCTCACCTTTTCTCAATTTTGCAACAGGCTGTTGCAAAATCTCCCCCGATCCATACTCTCGAGCAAAACGAATCATGTATCCAATATTTCTCTCAGAAAAACCTTTTATTTCTGGCAGATCATTACGGATATCCCTGGAAAGCTTTGGAATAACTTGGGCTCCCCACCCTTCCTTTTGCTGACGTTCACCAATCATCCGCCCAATATCCCGGCACATATAAATCAATTCCGCATTCACGGAAAGAACAGCTTTAACTTGCGCCTTGCGAATACGCATTTTAACAGCTTTGAACAATTTGTCATAATTCGCTAATTTCTTTCCCATTTTTTATAAGTCCTTTAATGATTTTATTAGACTTTATATTTCTTTTTACGAGCTCTTTCACTCCTACTTTCATCAATGATAGATTTTGATATTCTTAACTTAGCCCAAGATTTCGGCAAAGACTCTTTGTGCAATTTCCACAAGAATCCATCTGCTTTTTGGAAAATGTCATAAGCAAATTCTTCATTAAACTTAATCTGCTCCTTAAGCTTAAATACCTTTCGAACTTTTTTTGCTCTTAAAAATAATTTTTTATCTACTCTTCCTTGGTTATGTAAAATTGAATTGCGAAGTGCAACTATATATCCCCAAATATCATTCTTATAATCACTGGGATCATCATATCCATATGCCACAGAGACCTCTTTTCTTAAATGCACTTCCCAATAAGCCGCAAGATTTACGACTAAAGTTTTTGTCATGATTTCTTGATTCTGACCATTTCTAACTGTCCTTTTTTTTACTTCCTCATTCTTTTGTCTGTGATTTTCGGCAGCAGGAATGTATGATTTTGCAACCTCTTCGTGCTTAAAATCCATTGTGTCATATATTTTTTTAAACCAATGTCCTTTTCCTCCTATATGTTGCATTAATTCTTTTTCATTCTTCTTCAGGACTTCTTGTATTAAGCAATAACCTAATCTACTATCAAGATAAAATCCATGATGTTCTCTTAAATAGTCATTAAATTCAAGATACAATTTAATAAAGCGATCATATTTCTTCTCGAGTGTTTTTTTATTATTTGATTGGTGCGACTTAATACTATGCATACTCTCTCCTACTCGTAAATTCGCAATCTTCCTCCCAAAATTTTAAATCCTGTTGATAGGTATTTGAGATAAGTATCCGAATTTTAACAATGTAAAATTCAACTGCAATGATCATTTATATTGAAAAGCTAAATATAACAAATCTTCATTTTTATCAAAACAGAAAACCAAATCACCCCATGATTGACTGTAATAATATTCATCCACTTCAACTAATAACGGCGACGCAACTTTCGAGGGCATATCAAAGTATTTAAATATTGTACTAATGTTTGTCGCTTTTGAAATATCTGGAATGATTTCACCTTGATACGCTTTAAACGATTCTCCGCTATAATCCTCAACATAATCTTCAGGAAAAATAACAATCTGTGTTATTTGACACTGATTGGAGGATTCAATATTTTTATAATAAATTTCAAAGCCCAAATCAAAATACTTCAACACATTACCATGCAAAAAATCTTTTTCATTTTGATCGGGATTTTCTCCAATATAAGCTATCAGCTTTTCATATTTAATAATATCACCTATTTGTAGCTCGCCCAGCTTCCCGTCCTTTAAGCTACACACAAATTTCTTTTGGGTTTGCTTGTTTTGCTTACTTTTACATGTCATTTCCCTCTCTCTAATGATATTTATATTCGGTTCTATTTGTTGCGATAAAATTTTACCTTCTTTAAACTCCCATTCGATTGAATCCCATATTCTTGAATTGTTAGAGACAAAAGACATCTTGCCTTCACGACAAGGATATTGAGCGGATATTTGTTCAATTAATTTCTTCCCAGATGTCACAATATGCTCAAATGAATAGACAGAATCATTATTTTCCTTGGAAAACGAATCGATGGTAATCGAAATTAAAATATATCCCCGTCGCTCCTGACCATAAACTTTTGTTACAAAATTTTTGTTCGCTAGAATATATTTCCTAAGCAATGGTAATATATTTGTTGTGCTCGAACCTACTTCAAGAACTACATTATCAATGTTTTCAACCCTTTTAGAGTAACGTGCGGCATAAGGAAATTTTACTTCGTCGCATGAAACTAAAGATTCGTTTTGCTTGGTTTCTTTTCTTTTAAAAGAATTAAATAGAGTTATGCAACTAGCAATTATTAAGATGGAAAATAAAAGATAACTTAATTTTTGTTCTCGGGATTTAGACATATTTATCCAATTTTACATATAAATTAAGACTATAAACATATGAAAATACATAATTTGATAATTATACCCCGGAGATGGCTATTTGTCTATTTTTCTCGGAGGCTGGAAAACAAAGAGCATTGTAGGAGAATCCCATATCAATCATTTCATTCGTCTATTAGACTATCCTCTGGCAACACCTCTTTGCAGAATGCAACAATCTCCTTCCACCGCTCTTCCGGTGTTTCGGCAATGGCTTCATAGAATCTCAATATTAATTCCTCTACCGATAGCGTTTTAGCGGCGATGATATTATTTTCTACTCTTTTCTTTTTTACCGGCTTGGGATTCTCGGGCTCAAATTCACGCTTCTTAATTCTATACAATTTCGCCAGTGCCGCTTTGGTGTCTTCTTTAATCAGGCTGATGTATATTTCCGTTGTATTAATGGATGAATGGCCGAGTTGTTCTTTTACGAGTTTGATATTCTGACTGGCTTTTAGCAAAAATGTTCCATAAACGTGGCGTATGACGCCAAAGGCTTTTAGAGAGTCACGATTGTCTACAATTTTAACCTGATTTTGGTCCAGAAACATGGGGGTTGACACGTGACTAACACAACATACTGGTGGTTGAGTCAAGGGGAAGCCTTCTCCTACATATAAAAAAACCCCGGCCGGCTTATGTGCCTTATCGACAACCATCTGATTCCTATTAAAAAGAGGTCATCTATGTTATCACCGGCCAAGGTATATAATGAACTTTCGTCCTTTTTCAGTCATTCTAATCAGCAGTTTCATTTGCTGTCATATCTTATAATCTTTTTACCAGATCACCACCGGCATTAACCTCTACCCCATCGTAATCTCTTTATGGTTCGGTAAAAAGAAAAAACATCTGCCGTCTTCGCGACAAACAAATCCGCATAAGGGATTTCTACATAATGCCCATGCCTGAAGTCCGATAAAACGATTATTTTCACCTTTATCATCTCTTTTATGGACCTGCTGACTTCATCCCCATCCATATCCGGAAGCAATAAATCAACCAAAATTAAATCAGGCTTGAATTTCTCGGCTAATTTTATCCCCCGCTTTCCTGTTGCGGCACATAGCACGATTTTAAAGCCGATCTTTCGCAACAATAAAGCGAAACGGAATTGTTCTTTACGATTATTATCAATAACTAAACAGGACATCATTTCTTTCGTGTTAAAGCGGTCCTTGAGTTTCATCTTTTCTCCTCTGCGCGTTGTCAAACAAAAAAAGCCCCCTTCTTATCATGCTGATGATGCAGATTACAGTAATAGCACACAACTTCTCCCTACGCTCACACACAACACATAGTCCCGCGGGCGAATAAGCATAGAAGGCATAATCGTGACCATCTTTAATCCTGCACAAACATCAAGACAAAGAAAGTCTGTCTGCGCTGCATTCCCTTTGACAGTGTCCACATACACGAAGGGAATCAACGGAAAATCGCCTTCAAAATGCACAGACTCAGTAAATTGTATTTATGGATAATAGATAAAAATAGCAAACTTGAGCCACTCCCCGACCCCGGAGATGGGGTGATGAGTTGGGATTTACGCTACTTCTCAAGCCTTAAAAAAACAACTATTTTTATCTATTTGGAAGCCATTCAACCTATTATCTGCCATTGCATTCCGTTTCTTAGGTTCAGGTTCTGCCCGTATGGGTAGCGATAGGAAAATTTTAAAACGAAATGATAACAAAGGCCCAACGGATAATCTGCTTTTAAGACAATTTTTAAAAAAGCAACTTTGCTATAAATTATTTTCCTGCTATTTAAAGGATAAAATATTAAAAATCAAAAAGCAAATGAATGAAGAAAAAAATAATAAATTTTCCAGCGTTAACTCTTAACGAAGGGGGGAATCATTATCGCGGTTTTTATTCAGATAAAATCTTCGGTTTTAAAAAAATAATATACTCTGTCTTTAATACATTCGATGTGCGGCTACGAAAAACAGCGCCGAGAAAAGGGATATCACCTAAAAGAGGAAATTTTTTGGTCGAGTCCACCAACTGCTCCCGAAACACGCTTCCAATAACAATACTATGAGCTTCTTCCACCTTAATATCTATTTCGGAATTAGGGGTTTTTGAAAGCGCTTTCAAAACCATGGTCAGAGAACCATCCATATGTATGGTAGGAACAATATAAAAATTCGTTCCAGCGATATCATCCTTACCACTTTGATCTTCTCCCCCAGAACCCTGCTCAGAAACGGACATATTAACACGGATATCGGATTCCGTAACCTTCAAGGAAAAATAGGCCTGGGCATTATTCACAATCTTATTGCCCGGAGAGGTAAAAGAATTCATCTCCCCCACCAAATCCAGGGCGTCTATAAGGACTTCATAATCCTCTGCGGACAGAGTTCCGATGCTGATATCACCTACCCCGGAAGGATATATGACCCCCTTTAACTTATGATAATCCGCCACAATAGCTTCCCAGTCAACGCCATTTTGATGCTCATCACTCAAATCTATCTGTACAACCTGTGTCTCAAAAAGGATTTCTTTCTTAACATCCAGCGCCTCAATAATCTTGCGAACAGTATCAATATCTTCTGCCGTATCCGTGACTACAATTTTATTCGCCCGCTCATCAGAAGTAACCTGCCCTACTCTTTCCCCCATACGGTCTTTCAGAACCTCGGCTATTTCGGCAGCTTTAAGATATTGAAGTTGAAATACTTCAGTCTCAAGCGGAACATCCATCGATTTTATAAAATCCTGCATTTCTTTGATTTGTGTTACATCATCTATCAAAATAATTTGATTATTCTGCCGGCTTAGGTAAATTTTACCTGCCTCGCTTTTCAAATTATTTAATGCCGGCAGCAGATCTCCCGCCTTAACGTGTCGAACGGGAACAACACTCGAAGGATGTGTCGATCCGAACCGATAACCAAACCGATCAACAAAAGCCTCTGCTTTCATAATCGTTAAAATCCCGTCATCTTCGTCATAAGCCAATCCATTTGCTAACAACACTACTTTTAAAGCATCCCGGGCAGCAATCCTTTTCACATCCAAAGAAATTACCCCCTTACTTTCTGCGTCACTCACAATAATCAGGCCACTTTGCTGTTCAATTTCTTCAATTACTTGATTGATATCGGCATTATTAAAACTAAGCCCCTCTATAAAAATCGGGATAATTTGTTCAATAGCCTCTGCCTCGTCGTCAAAAATGATCATTTCACCCCCAGAGACAGAGCCTTGCAAAGCATCTGCGGCATTTTCCTCGATGCCATAATCGACATCCATCTGACTTTCTTCATTCACCGTCACCGAGAGCAAAGAATCCTCTTGCCCTGATGTATCGCCTTGCCGATTTCCATAATCATCCAAGGTCCTTTGAATCAGCACGTCTTTATCTTCAGCCGCAAAAGCCGGAAAAACACAGGAACTTAACAAACAAATTATGTGGAGAGAAATAATGGTTTTTTTCATGATCTTGTTTAATTATGGATTTATTATAACAGCTATGTTGTCTTATCTTTTATCTTTTTTGTTATATTTTGTTATATTTTTTAGTAATAACTATATAAACAGGTTTCATGGTTTAACTTGACGTACGTTTTGATATCTGTTAAGTTGCAAGTATTGAATATTATAGATTTATTATTTAAGGAGAAGCTGTTATATGATTATATTTTTGTGGCTTGTTTGTTTAATTCTATTTTTTGTGTCTTTATTTGTTGTCTCAAACTATTTCTGGAATCACCCCTATTATCATCAGGTTATTGTTTTTATTGCAAAAGATATCAATGCCCTCTTTTCTACCTCAAGAATCATTCAGCGTCGCCCTAAATACCCTTTGGAGCTTTGGATCTGGCAAACCTCCCGCGATCATGAGGTTTGCGAGGATTGTGAAGAACGTGCTTCCTGGCCCCCAATGGATATAGCCGATTGGATGAAAGAAGGCCTGCCGGGAACAGAAGAGGCTTGCACAGAGTGTGGCGAAGACTGCCGCTGCCGGCTCATCCCTTTTAATCCCAAAAAATCCCGCAAGCATTTCCATCAATAAAGAGGGGATGCTTCCGCCTCACGATTTAGAATTCCAAGGCCTGCTCAAATTTCTTTAATTGTTTTAAAGCGTAATAATTAGAAGGATATCTTTCTGCGAGATCACGGGCAATTTCAACAGCTTCTTCAGTCCTTTTCAATTTGTAAAGAACTTCCGCCTTGGTATCAAGAAACGCGAACTTATCCGGGGAGATTTTCAACGCCTCCTCGATTAATTGCAAGGCTTCATTCAGATTCCGGCTCTCTTCGGCGAAAAGCCAGGCCAACTCATTGTAAGATTCAGCAAAATCAGGCTGCGCATTGATGCTTTTATAAAGCAGCTCTTCTTTTTTCTGCGGATCTAATTTGTAATGATTGATTTGATATTGAAAGAAAGATGGATTGATAAAAAACAACAGGAGCAGAGGAATTATCATCATGGATCCATTGAATGTGTAGTGCATCACTATGCTGGGCCAACTCGTTTTTGTCCAAGCTCTAAAAAAAGTCAAAGCAAAGCCCAGGATCGTCACCATAATAATCGCGGCCGGATCTCCCCAATATTGGTCAAAATGTAAACCAGCAAAAGTCACGGCAATAACACATATGGCAAAAGCCTGTCCTTTAAAACGTTTGATAATATAAAAGAAAAAACCCCTGAAAATCAATTCCTCAAAAAGCGGCGCAAACAACACCGCCGAGAACACAAAAAATATTAAGGCGTCTTGCGAACTCGCCGTATCAAGCATTTCATCCATCGGCGTCACAGGCTGAAACTGCCGGAAAAAGACAATGCATGAAGTGATCGCGGCTATCACCACGCCGCAAATCGCCGGAAAAACCACTAACCGCGTCAGGGGCTGCCGATTACCTACCAACCCGAATGTTTGCAAAAAAGATAACCGCGGGTGTTTTTTAATCAGCAAAATAATCAAATAGAGAAAAACCAAAGACGACCACATGCTCAATCCCACGACTTCGCTCAATTGGGATTGCGGCGTTTGAATGATCCGGTTGAAGCCTCCGACAAAAGCCGTGGAGAGCATCATAATCATCAACCAAAGTAAGACGATCCCGATAGCGTCGAAAGCCAGCAGATTTTCCTCATCCGGCACGCGTAGAGCGGAACTGCTGTCATGCAGCAATTTTTTATACCGGGATCGTTTCAGCAAATAAACCGGCAACAAGAAAGAAACCATCAGCAGATACAATCGTGCTTGATCATAAAAAAACATGGCTCCGAAAAGAAAAAGAACCGCATAGACAAAACAGAAAGACCTCGGCACCCTGAAAGCATTAACGAACGCCGGCCGATCTTGACGGGTCATTAAAGATATATCAAAATAAAAAATCAGGATTAGAAGAAAGATGACAATAATGCTCATTTATCACTGTAAATGTAGGAGGATGGATATTTTGGTTTATCTTGATTGTGGTCAACAACGAGGCGCAACGAGCCGCTCTTGTGATAATATTTTGTGATGCCACTCTTCCCGGTCCAAAAACTTTTCAATCTCCCTGATTCATAAAAAGTTCGGCGTAAATACTCCCGGCCATTCTTGTATTTATATTCCGACATCAATCGGCCGTTACGATAATAATTACGCCTGCGGACTAAAAGGCCTTTTTTATAAATATTCTCAATCTTCAACTTTCCATCAGAGAAATATTCACATTGCTTGCCACTCTTCACCAGCCCCCTACCTATAACAACCTGCGGCAGGCCCAAGATAATCGCCCCGAAAATCATGGCAATCACATATAATCTCAACCGTTTCATGGCAAATCACCTCATTCATTAACTTTATTAATATTTATGTAAGTATAAACTATATTATAAATGTCAGCCAGTATCATTTTAAATTTATACTAAAAACATCGCCGCATTTCAGATTTTTCCTCCCCACAAAACGACAACACTCCTCGCCGGCGCATAATAAAGGCCCTGTGGATCTAATAACGCCCCTTTTTCCATAAAATCTTTCCCTGATTCCAGACTTGTATCCACCATACGATGCCAGGGCATCCCTTCATGTCGCGGCAATTTGATTGGCTGAACTTCATCAGCCGCGTTGTAAATAAAGAATAAATGATAATTCCCAAAGTCCGACTTGGCCTCACTGCCGTCCAGCTGAAAGGCTATGCAGCGGCTCTCGCTTTTTTTCCAATCCGGTTTATTCAAATCATTTCCGAACCAGGCAATATCCGGGACAAGATCCCCATCCCTGTCTTTACCGGTAAAGAAGTTCTTATCATGCAGAATGGTGTATTTCTTTCTAAAACATATAGCCTTTTGACAGAATGTGAAAATGTCCAGGTTCTTTTTTAAAAACGCCCAATCAAACCAATTATATTCATTATCTTGGCAATACGTATTGTTGTTGCCTTTTTTAGTCCGCAAGAATTCATCGCCGCCCATCAACATCGGCGTGCCAAGCGAAAACATCAGACAACAAAAGGCATTCTTGATCAGCTGTTTTCGTAACCGTAAAACATCAGGCTTATCTGTTTCCCCCTCGATGTGACAATTCCAGGAATGGTTATCATCTGTTCCGTCTTTATTGTTTTCCTGATTGTCTTGATTATGCTTTTGATTATATGAATAGAGATCGTTCAACGTAAAACCATCATGACAGGTAATAAAATTAACGCTATTAAAGGGTTTGCGGCCGTCGTCTCCGTAAAGATCCGCCGAACCGCTCAAACGCCAGGCAACATCCCCCAGTTGTCCGGCATCACCTTTATTAAACCGCCGGACCGTGTCCCGGAATTTCCCATTCCATTCCGACCATCCCTTGGGAAAGTTCCCCACTTGATACGTTGTTAAGTCCCAGGGCTCGGCAATTAATTTCACTTTGCTTAATACCGGGTCGCGCGCGATCGCGTCAAAGAAAATAGAATTCTGACTGAACTGCCCTTTTTTCCGCGCTAAAATGGATGCCAAATCGAAACGAAAACCATCCACCTGCATGACTTCCGCCCAATAACGCAGTGAGTTCAGAATCAGCTGTGTGACCATAGGGTGTTCAACGTTTAACGTATTGCCGCATCCCGAATCATTGAGATAATATCGATAAGGCCCGTCCCGCGGCGTTCCCCGCAGGGCGTAGTACGACGGGTTATCAATACCACGAAAACATACTGTCGGCCCTAATTGATTTCCCTCTCCGGTATGGTTGTAAACGACATCCAGAATAACCTCGATACCTGCCGCGTGCAGCTCCCGAACCATAGTTTTAAATTCCTCAACCGGAGCGCAGGAATTCCGTTTAGAACTATAAGAATTTTCCGGAGCAAAAAAACCGATAGTGTTATAGCCCCAATATTCTGCCAGCCCTTTTCGCGACAAAAAATCACTTTTATAAAACTGCTGCACGGGAAGCAGCTCAACGGCATTGACGCCTAACTCTTTTAAGTGCGGAATCTTTTCGATAAACCCCGGGTATGTCCCGGGCTGGCTGACCCGCGAGGACTGATGACAGGTAAAATCCTTAACATGCACTTCATAAACGATCAATTGTTCTTTAGGAACAGCCGGCTTGGATATACCCTTCCAATCAAACGCATCATCCACCACTACTGATTTGGCCGCGCATGGCGTGCTGTCACGCGAATCCGGGGCCATATCTTTATCTTCCGACTCCGCGTCATAGCCTGAAAGAATATTATCCGTATTTTGAAAATCTCCCGACACAGCTTTCGCGTAAGGATCCAAAAGCAATTTACCGGCGTTAAACCTCATCCCCTCATGGGGATTGTATGCCCCTTTCACCTTATATCCATAAAGCCAGCCGGGCTCAACGCCCTGCACAAAAACCGCCCAAATGTTATCTTCTCCCCTTTCTACAGCGATGATATCCGTCGGCTCCTTGCCTTGCGCGTCAAAAAGCAGTAAGAAGACTTCTTTGGCATGCCGTGAATACAGACTGAAGTTCACGCCCCCCTCTAAAACGGCCGCTCCCAGCTGTTCACTTCGGGAAGGAAATATTTTCTTATTTGTTTGTGTTTTTAATTCCACGGCTGATAACAATCTTAACATCTCCTTTGTAATAATTTTTTAATAAATCAGTTTATTACTCAATGATTCTCCTGTCAAGCCGGGGACACTTCTATCACAAAATATTGATACACTAAGAGATATTTCTATTCGTTCTAGAATTTTCCGTCATTTTTATTACAATAAAATCAAGACACTGAAATTATTTATCAGATATTTTTTTACATGAATAAATTCCATCATTTAACCGAAGGGGAAATAATGGCTAAAAATAAATCAAAAAAGAAATCACTCTTTCTGCGCAATTCTCTGTTCATCTGTTTTATCGCCTGGTCGGGATATTGGGCCGGCGTCAACGAGGCCAGGGTCAAAGCGTTCATCAACAAAAGCGTGCCTGAAGTAAAACGTTTTGCCGCCAAGAAATTCCCTGAATTATTCAAAAAGGAACGTCGCGCTTCAAGAAATTACGCCCTGAAAAGCACAAAGAGAACAGCACCCAAAACCCGAAATTTCACTAAGGCCAAGGCCCCGCCTCCTCTGGAAATCAAAGAACTCCCTTCTTCGAGTAAATTCAGCGATAAAATAAAGCTCAGCTCCTTCAACATCCGCATTTTCTCAAACAAAAGCCGCGACGATGAAGAATTGAAATATATCGCGAGTATTTTGCGTTACTATGACATTGTTGCCATACAAGAATTGAGAGACGAGCATGTCCTCAAACGCACCGTCTCTATCTTGAAGAAAATGGGTTATGACTATGACTATGAGATTAGCCCCAAGGTGGGCAGAAATGTAAAAGAAATCTATGCCTTTATCTATCGTAAAGACAAGATCAGCGTCAAATTACGCGGCAAACTTTATAAAGACCGGCAGGACAAATTTATCCGGGAGCCATTTTACGC
>JAGLNJ010000043.1 GCA_023139575.1 Candidatus Omnitrophota bacterium
ACGTTTAAGGCCGGCAACTTCGATTTCACTTTATGCACGATTCATTTGTTATACGGTGACAATGAAACACACCGGCGTCCGGAGCTTTTGGAGCTGGCAAAAGTCTACAAACATATCCAGCGTGAGAACCCGGGCGAAAAGGATATTATTATGTTAGGAGATTTCAATTTCCCGCCTTCTGATCAAGGCTGGAAAGAGATTAAGACATTGCCCTCCATGGCCTACCTTATCAAACCTCCGGCCAAGACAACCATTTCTGATCGAAGCCTTTATGATAATTTCTGGTTCCAGCGGAAACATGTCAAAGAATACACCGGGAAGTCCGGAGTGGTGAAATTTGATGAAAATATCTTTATGAATGATGACCGGCAGGCCAGACTGGCAGTTTCCGACCATCGCCCGATCTGGGCGACTTTCGCGACAACCTTGCCGGATGATGATTAATAATGCTGGCTAAAAAAAGGCTGGTGCAAATCAGAATATTTGAGAAAAGAAATGCTGTCGGATACTTTTTTGATGAGGAATTTAAAACGCCCCCACCGGCTTTTCGGCCGCAAGGAAAAAAGGAATGAATACAAAAATTTATTCTTAATCACATAATAATCGCTATAGCGCGTATCGGGATCAATATTGGAAAACCCCTTAACCAACAGGGCATCTCTACCCGCGATAATAACCCGTTCGATCTGAAAACCCTCTTCATATCGATCCTGCCGCATAAAAACTTCTTTAGTCAGCTGCTCCAGTGATACCAGTTTCGTCTTGCCCTTTAATATGGTGGCCGTAATAATAGGTTCATTTGAAACAATCATCTGAATGGCATTTTGTTCAGCATGTATATCCCAGTCCGGGTTGCATAAAAATTTGACCCCGATCGTATCGTCGCCACATGTCACCAAATTAAACTTGTCACTAATCGCATCCCCACCCATTTCATCAGCTCCACCCGATTGAAAGGGCCATCCTATGGCGGCCATGCCAAAAAATAAAATCAAAACCAACATTCTCTCGCGCATAAACCAAACTCCATTGAAATCAAATAATTACACATAATAAAAGATTGCTTCGCCCCAAAAAACGGGGCTCCATTAGACGAAATTCCTTAAGGCAGTGCCATTACCTATAGCCCCAGATTAATTAAGATTCAGCGTGTATCCCCCTGAACTCTTATCTCCGTGACAAATCAAAGCTTACGGCATCTTGTTTTTCTAATTGATCCAATCCTAAAAATAAAGGGATGTCGGCAACCGGGGTCATTTGAAATATTATGGGAGTAAAACCTGTAAAATCCTCAAAATGCACTCAAAATCTTTTATGTCCGCGTTTTCCATGTAAGATCCCTGCGCCAAGACCACAGGGCGTAAATCTGGAGTAAAATTTCTTTTTTTCTTTGCTCCCAGTTTGGAAGTTTTACCTCTTGACAAGTGGGGCCTTATAGGTGTTATGTGTTATCACCGATTATTACAGGTTTACCAAAATATTTGGGCTGTCGGCTGAATATAAAAATATCCAGGACAGTCTTTACCCGGGCTAATTCTTCACGAAACTTTGTCTTAAAGCTCTGGAAGGTATTGACCTTTTTAGCATTATATCCAACAATATTCACCCCGCGATTCTTTCCAATAAAGATTGCCCTTTGATTGTGGAATGCTTGAGAAATGACAATGATTCGATCTTCACAAAACACTTCCTTGGCCCGGACAACGGAATCAAGAGTACTAAATCCCGCGTAATCACAAATTATCTTGTCGTCAGGGATTCCTAATTCAATCAGGGCGTCTTTCATGTCTGCAGGCTCATCATACCCCTCTCGATGGTTGTCTCCACTGACGAGCAAAAAATCGACTTTTCCATTTACATAAAGTTCACGGGCCGCTTGCATTCTATACTTAAAGAATAAATTTTCGCGCCCATCTCGAAGATAACGTGCGCATCCCAGGACCAGCCCCACTTTATTTTTCGGAACACTATTAAGGTTAACGTAAGTTTTGTTGTTTGCGGCTTTCCGGATTAAGTATCGTGAAAGGGGGATAGCGCAGGCTCCGCCGATAACCAAGACGGATACTACGAGAATTAAAATTTTTTTTAATTTTTTACGCATAACGTGAAGGATGAGCGGCGCTACTTTTGGCGCCCGCTCAATCCGATTGTTAAGAGTTTAATTCAAACCTTTTCTTTTTCACAATTCCAAGTTCGCAATCCTTCTTTTTTTGCTGCCTTTTCCAAGCTTATATCAGATGTAATCAATACTGGTTTAGATTCATCATCATAATCTTTAAATTTACCCTTTGTTAACGTATATATCTGCAACGCATCCACAATATCCAATGAGTGCTTTTTAACCAAATTTTCTATGTCATCAAAAACAACAGCTTTTTTTATATCAACATCCTCAATTTTAATAAATCCACCCCGAATAAATGCTAATAGTGTATACGATGCGGACAAATATATATTTTCAGAAATCTGCTTTCGCCCAAATTTTGCCTTCAATACACCTAACGCTTCCCCAATACACCAAGAAGAACTGTAACGATTACTGTCCTTGTTGACTCATAAGTAAATGTTACCG
>JAGLNJ010000044.1 GCA_023139575.1 Candidatus Omnitrophota bacterium
GATTTAGATATTAGGATTTCGGATTCGTCTGTCTGCGTTTATGACCATTTATGACACAGTGTAACATTCATAAACTCAAATTAGAGTTTAATTATTTCGGGGCGTAGCGCAGTTGGCTAGCGCACTTGTATGGGGTACAAGAGGTCGTGAGTTCAAGTCTCACCGCCCCGATTGTTTTTAGGTTCTGAGTTCTTCCGCCAGCAAATATTTGCTTTTCAACTGGCGGAAGCGGCTCACCTTTTGATGCCAATATTTTGGTTTCAAAATATTCTTGGTTAACTCTAGATTTACGCCCTGCGCTCTTGGCGCAGGGATAGTACTTGTTTTTTTTAATAACTTATTAAAAAAAGAGGTTTCTATGAGTACACCTGAAAGATCTGATCGCAGACGATTTAAGAGAATAAAAAAACACTTCATTTTGACCTATTTTGACCTTACTGCTCCCGCTGTGAAACATGATGCTTCACAACTGAAAGACATCAGCCTCGGGGGGATATGTTTTTTAACTTCTACCCCTTTTTCACCAGGGGTCCAACTCGGCGTAGAATTAAAAACGCCTTTTTTTGCGGAGCTCACCCACCTAGAGGGGACAGTCCTGCAATCGCAAGAAAAGATCAAAAATATTATTTACGAAGTGCATATGGAGTTTAACACTCTTTCCGCGCAGGCACGATTCATATTAAGCAAGATTATCAAGCATTTCGAAGAACAGAAAAGGGCAGAAAATGAATAAAATCAATATTGGATTAATAGGTTACGGTAATGTCGGTACGGGTGTCGTCAAATTTCTGCAGAGCAAAAAAGCCTATTTAAAAGAAAAATTCCATACAAATTTTTCCATAACGTGCGTTTGCGACCTTTATATCAAAAAGTGCAATACAAAAGGCCTGGGAAAAGCGACACTGACGACTGATTATCATACCGTGCTCAACGATCCGAAGATTGACGTCGTGGTTGAACTGATTGGCGGTATGCATCCGGCCAAAGAAATCGTCTTTGGGGCTTTGGAGAAGGGCAAACATGTGGTAACCGCTAATAAATCACTTATCGCGCATTACGGCAAGGAACTTTTTAAGGCAGCACAGGCGCATAACTGCTGCATCTTTTTTGAATCCTCTGTCATGGCTGGCGTGCCGGTTGTCAAACTAATTACCGAAGGGATTGCCGGGAACCTGTTTAACGGGCTTTATGGCATCATTAACGGGACCTGTAATTATATCCTCTCCGAGATGACCGAAAATAAATATTCTTTTGAGCAAGCCCTTAAGGATGCCCAGAAAAAAGGTTTTGCTGAAAGCGACCCGACTCTAGATATCAATGGTATGGACTCGGCTCATAAGATTGCCATTTTAGTGGCCTTGTCCTTGGGGAAATTCATAAAGATCAAGGATATTCACACGGAAGGCATTATCCATATTTCGCATCAAGATATTGAGTATGCCAACGATATGGGGCTGACCATCAAGCTGCTTGGCATTGCTAAGAAAATCAAAGACGAGATTGAGGTTCGCGTGCATCCAACCTTGATCGATAGAAAACATCCCTTAGCATCCATCAACGGCATCAATAATGCTATTTTTATCGATGCGGATCCTTTGGGTGATGTATTGCTGTCAGGCGAGGGAGCTGGACAGATGGCAGCTGCATCAGGTGTCATCAGTGACTTAGTGAATTTGGCCCATCAGCATAAAAATGAGGCACAGGATATTTTGGCTAACTCGTCATGTGAATTTGCAAAAATGAAAATTAAAAAAATTGATCAGATTTCGACCAAATTCTATATTCGTTTTATGGCAACAGATAAACCGGGCGTCCTTTCAAAAATTTCAGGTATTTTAGGAGCATATGGTATCAGCATCAATTCCGTTTCACAAAAGGTTCATAAACATCAGTCAACGGTACCAGTAATCATGATCACGGATTATGCCCCAGAGAAAAAACTTCGCCTGGCTTTGAATGAAATCCATAAACTGTCCATCGTGAAAAGCAAGCCCATCGCGATTCGGATGGAAAACTTATAATTAATAATCACCCTATATGAAAGGAATGTGCCGTGCAATGGAAAGGCGTTATTGAACGTTATAGGAGTTACTTGCCCATATCGAGCGAGACTCCCATCGTAACACTCAATGAAGGGAACACACCTCTTTTATTTGCAGAAGGCCTTAGTGAGAAAATTGGTCTTAAGGTCTATTTAAAATATGAGGGAACAAATCCCACGGGTTCATTCAAAGACCGGGGGATGACTCTTGCCGTTTCAAAGGCCATCGAAGACGGCGCTAAAATCATCATGTGCGCTTCCACCGGTAACACCGCGGCATCAGCAGCTGCTTTTGCCGCCCGGAGCCGTAGACTTAAATGCGTTGTCATTATCCCCGATGGGTACATTGCTTTGGGAAAATTAGCCCAGGCTATGGCCCATGGTGCTCAAGTTATCGCCATAAAGGGGAACTTTGATGATGCCTTGCGCATTGTCAAAGAGATTACTGATAATTATTCTGTTGCTTTAGTAAACTCACTAAATCCTTACCGCATTGAAGGACAAAAAAGCGCTGCTTTTGAGATTTGCGATGTATTACTTAATGCTCCTGAATTTCACGCTATACCCGTTGGTAACGCAGGAAACATTACAGCCTATTGGAAAGGATATCAAGAATACAAACGACTAGGTAAAGTTCGAACGAAACCCAAGATGTTAGGTTTCCAAGCAGCAGGATCAGCCCCGATCGTGCAGGGCCAAATAATTAAAAAGCCCGAGACTATTGCCACCGCTATCCGCATCGGTAACCCAGCCAGCTGGAAACAAGCAAAGGAGGCTAGAGACGAATCCGGCGGCCTTATTGATGCGGTTACTGATGATGAAATTATTCAAGCTTATAAGCTGCTGGCTGCTGAAACCGGAATATTTGTTGAACCCGCTTCAGCCGCATCAGTGGCCGGTATCTTGAAATTGCATGGCCGAGGTTATTTCGATCAAGGCCACGGGGATAAGATCGTTTGCACTTTGACAGGGCATGGTCTTAAAGATCCCGATACAGCCATAAAGAATATACAGCAACCGGTCGTTTTGAATCCGGATATTAAAGAAATACTTAAAGAAATAGGGCTTTAGTTAGCGTGAGAAGGAAGAAATCAGGATTAACGAATCAGAAGATTTTGATCACCTGTGGGCCTACATGGGTTCCCATCGACGACATACGGGTTATCAGTAATCAATCAACGGGTGAACTTGGACAGAAATTAGCTCTAATCATGACTCAAAAGGGATCAAAGGTCACTCTCCTTGAAGGTCCTGTAAAACAGCCTTTACAATCAAAATCAATAAAGGTATACAAATTTCAGTTTTTTGATGAATTCGCCCGTCTTTTGCAGAAAATGGCGAGAAATAATTTTGATATCATTGTGCATGCGGCAGCCGTATCGGATTATCAGTTAGAGAAACCTTATCACAGCAAATTACGCTCAAATAAAAAGCAATTAAGGCTTGCTCTAAAACCGACCGCAAAGCTCATTGACAAGATTAAATCCTGGGCCCCTGATTCATTTTTGGTGGGTTTTAAATTAGAATCTTCAGCTCAAAAAAAAATCTTGACCGCTAAAGCCGTTGAGCTTTGCCGCCAGGCGAAATGCGATCTTGTCATCGGCAACAGTGTTGCCAAAGGCTATAAAGGCTATATCGTTGATAAACATTATTCCGTCTTAGCTGATGCAAAATCAAAGAATCAGATTATCGCGAAGTTAATAAAGATGCTAGAAAGTGAAGAGAGGCCAGCTGAATAAATGAAATACATTGTGATTGTTCCAGATGGCATGGCCGATCATCCCGTAGAGGACTTAAACAACAAGACCCCGCTACAGGTCGCCCATTCATCTAACATGGATTACATGGCCCAAAATGGCTTGGTCGGTTTGGTCAAGACGATACCCGACAAAATGAACCCCGGGTCTGATATCGGCAATCTTTCTGTGCTCGGATACGA
Source organism: Candidatus Omnitrophota bacterium (assembly GCA_023139575.1). Lineage (GTDB taxonomy): Bacteria > Omnitrophota > Gorgyraeia > Zapsychrales > JANLHA01 > JAGLNJ01. The sequence continues at coordinate 3,981 of JAGLNJ010000044.1, forward strand.
TCCAGAAGAATATTTTTCCGGCCGAGCTCCTTTAGAAGCTGTGAATTTGGATATTGATTTAACAGCTGATGAAGTAGCGTTTCGTTGCAATCTGGTTACCATTGACGATTATAAAATGAAAGATTATAGCGCGGGACATATTGCAACAAAAGAAGCGGGTGAACTGATAGATGCTTTGAACAATGCCATGGGAGCAGAAAACATACGCTTTCATGCGGGCAAAAGTTATCGCCATCTTTTGATTTTAAAGGCGCGTAACACAGCTGATTTTCTCAATCTAAAATGCACACCCCCACACGATATTATGGGGAAGGACATAAAAAAATATTTACCCCGGGGTGTGCACGCACAACTTCTTTTAAAATTGATGGAAAAGTCGCAAAAAATTTTAGGCAATCATCCGGTCAACAATGTGCGGGTCGATCTTAAAGAAAATCCAGCTAACATGATCTGGCTTTGGGGGCAGGGAATACATCGCGAATTGCCGCTTTTCAAAAACAAGTATGGATTATCCGGAGGCATCATATCTGCTGTTGATTTGGTAAACGGTATCGGCAAATTAGCCGGTTTAGAAGTCATTAAAGTTCCCGGTATCACAGGTTACTACGATACGAATTATAAGGGGAAGGCCGAATATGCGCTGAACGCTTTGAAAGAAAAAGATTTTGTTTTCATTCATATTGAAGGTCCAGACGAGGCGGGACACAATGGTGATTATGAAGCAAAGATTTCCTGTATTGAACATATCGATCGGGAAATCATAGGCGCCATTCTTAATCATTTTGATTTGAATGATGATTTTCGCATTCTCGTTCTGCCTGATCATCCTACTCCTGTTGCTTTGCGGACGCATACCCGAGAACCGGTCGGTTTTATCATGTTCGGCAAAAGAATTAATCCGGAGGGAGTAGAGTCGTTCCATGAAGAGACAGCAAAGGAAAAAGGGTTGCGATTCAAGAGCGGGCCAGAACTAATGGACTATTTTATTAATAAATATATTTAAAATGAACGCATCAATTTTAATAACAGTCGTTGGCATCATTTATATCTTCGCTTATCGATTTTACGGGAGCAAGATCGCCGCAATTTGGCAAATTGATGTTAACCGTCCGACACCGGCCCAAACGCATTATGACGGCATTGACTATGTCCCTTCAAAGAATTGGATGGTTTTGTTCGGCCATCATTTTTCTTCCATTGCCGGGGCAGGTCCGATCATTGGCCCCATCATGGCCGTCTGCCTATGGGGTTGGGTGCCCGCGTTAATCTGGATCGTTGTGGGGTCGATTTTCTTAGGAGGCATACATGATTTTGGCTCGCTGATCATTTCAATCCGCGAAAACGGGGCAACTATTGGAGACGTGACCGCTAAAGCTATTTCTGAAAAAGCAAAAATCATTTTTTCCGTATTCATATGGTTAGCCCTGATATTAGTCATTGCGGTCTTCGCTTATCTTGGAGCGAAAACCTTTGTGTCGCAACCGGCCATTGTTATCCCATCTTTAGGGATCATACCTATTGCGATTATCGTCGGATTAGGACTTTACCGTTTTAAATGGCCACCAACTATCGTGACAATTACCGGACTGTTATGCTTGGGGGTTTTGATTTTAATCGGGAAGAAATACCCGGTAATGATCGGTGATAACGGTCAATTTATATGGACCGTTGTCTTATTGATTTACTGTTTTTTCGCCTCGACCATGCCAGTCAATCTGCTCTTACAGCCTCGAGATTATTTATCCAGTTTCCTTTTGGCTGGAGGGATCATTTTAGCGGTGTTCGGTATCTTTGTTTCACAACCGACAATGAATGGTTCTGCCTTCATTGCAAATAAAAGCTCGATCGGCACCCTTTGGCCGATGATGTTTATCACTATTGCCTGCGGTGCGAATTCAGGATTTCATTCTTTGATCTCATCAGGGACAACGTCCAAGCAAATCGCTAATGAGCGTCATGCGCAGCGTATTGGATTCGGCGGCATGCTGTTAGAAGGTTTCCTAGCCGTTATAGTGATTATCCTTGTAATTGGGGGCATCTCAAATGTGGAATTACAGCAGCTCATCGCCGACAAAAAAAGTCCTGTGAGCATGTATGGATTAGGTTTTGGAAATATCACCAGCCCATTTTTAGGGCAATGGGGGACATTTATCGCCTTGACAATATTAAACATTTTTATTTTAACGACGTTGGATTCGGCAACGCGTATAACACGCTATATTACTGAAGAACTGTTCCATTTTAAGAACCGGTTTGTTACAACGTTCTTTGTCTTGATCTTGGGAGGATGCTTAGCCTTAGGAAAAGGCACAGCGAATAATCCCTTGTGGCAGAAGATCTGGCCGGCCTTTGGGGCCTCAAATCAGCTGGTGGCAGGCATGGCTTTATTGGTGATTAGCTGCTGGCTGTTGATCAAGAAAAAACCGACTCTTTATTCTCTATTACCGGCAATATTTATGTTATTAACATCGCTGGTTGCTTTGGTATTTCAAATTATCGGTTATTATCGTAATAAAGATTTTTTACTCATTGCTATATCCGTAGCTTTAATCGCTTCAGCTTTGTATTTAACTAAAGAGGTCGCGGTAAATTTTCTTAGAATTTTAAGGACAACATAAACTTCAAACGCGACAGTCATTAAATGAGGGAAGAGGAATCCATGAAAAAAGAAATTATCGTCAAGAAATTCGGCGGCTCTTCATTGGCAAATATTGCCCGCATAAAGGCCATTGCCAAACGCATCCTGGAATCAAAAACTAAATACAATGACGTCGTCGTTGTTGTTTCCGCTTTAGGAGATACCACCGATGAATTAGAGGCGATGGCATTCAATATTTCCAAAAACCCACCCGATCGAGAAATGGATATGCTCATGTCTACGGGAGAGCAGATTTCCTGCGCCCTCTTGGCCATGGCCATCAAAGCACTAGGGCATGATGCCATTTCTTTCACCGGAGCCCAGGTGGGCATTAAGACGGACAAGTCTCACACAAAAGCCCGTATTGAAACTATTGATGCCAACTGCATTCGCCAAGCCTTTAAGAATGGTCTAATAGTCATCGTAGCAGGTTTTCAGGGGGCTACCCATTCAAATGAGATTACGACTTTAGGGCGAGGAGGTTCGGACTTGACAGCCGTCGCTTTAGCCATCACTTTAAAAGCTGAAGTATGTGAAATTTATACCGATGTTAATGGCATATACACTACCGATCCACGCCTGTTGAAAGACGCGCGTAAGATCAAAACAATCAGCTTTGATGAAATGCTCGAAATGGCCTCTTTGGGCGCCCAGGTCATGCAGGCTCGATCCATAGAAGTTGCAAAAAGATTTAATTTGCCTATTCACGTAAGGTCTAGTTTTTCTAAGGAGGAAGGAACCATGATAGTCAAAAATACTACGAAATTAGAAGAAATCGCCGTGCGCGGAATAACAAGTAATAAATCAGAAGCTAAAATCACAATTTGTGCGGTACCTGATCAGCCGGGGATTGCTGCCCAAATCTTTAACGAGATTTCTAAAGCCGGCGTCAATGTCGACATCATCGTTCAAAACATTTCCCACACTCGACACACCGACATATCTTTTACCGTACCAATGAAAGATTTAACTAAAGCCATCAAGGCGGCTAATAAAATCGCTAAGAAGATTAATGCAGGGAGCGTTTCCCAAGACAAAGATGTTGCCCGCATCTCTATTGTGGGCTCCGGTATGCGCTCGCATCAAGGTATCGCTGCCAAAATGTTTCAGACTCTGGCCAAGAATAAAATCAATATCGATATGATCGCCACATCTGAAATCAGTATTTCCTGTATTATTGAACAGAATACAACCGATAAGGCTGTTAAGGCGTTACACAAAGCTTTTGAATTGCAGAAAAAATAAAATAGGGATTCGTCACGAATCGAAAGGATTTAGATATGAAAAAAGTAGTGATTTATGATACAACCCTGCGGGATGGCTCCCAAAGCGAAGGTGTCTCCTTCACGGTCAACGACAAGGTTAAGATCGCTGAAAAGCTTGACCATTTGGGCGTGCATTATATCGAGGGAGGGTGGCCCGGATCGAATCCCAAAGACAAAGAATTCTTCAAAGCCATGCAGGGCCGGAAATTAAAAAACGCCGTTATTGCGGCCTTCGGCTCAACCCGACGAGCTAAGACCAACGCGGCTGATGATTTCAATATCAAAGAACTTATCAAATCAATGGCGTCGACTATAACCATTTTTGGGAAAACTTGGGACCTTCACGTGACTGATGTCTTAAAAGCGTCGCTTGATGAAAACTTGAATATGATCGCTGACAGCGTCGGCTATTTAAAAAAGAAAAAGAGGGAAGTGTTTTACGATGCCGAGCATTTTTTTGACGGATACAAAAGCAACCCGGATTACGCGATTAAAACCCTGCTCGCCGCCCAAGAGGCCAAAGCGGATTGCATCATTTTATGCGATACCAACGGGGGCACTTTGCCCACGCAGTTGAAAGAAATTGTTGCGGATGTTCGAAAACATATCAAAATCCCTTTAGGCATACACACCCATAATGACCTGGGTCTGGCTGTCGCGAACAGCCTTGCGGCTGTGGAGATGGGCTGCGAGCAAGTTCAGGGCACGCTAAACGGGCTTGGGGAAAGATGCGGCAATGCCGACTTATGCACGATTATTGCTATTCTACACACTAAAATGAAGTTGAAATCCATTCCTGACATTAAAGTAAAATTGCTCACGGAAACCTCATATTTCATTAGCGAAATCAGCAACATGAAACTGGCTGACAATCACCCCTTTGTCGGACACTCAGCCTTTGCCCATAAGGGCGGGGTACACATTGATGCCATGCTTAAGAATCCGCTGGCTTATGAGCACCTTGACCCGAATATTGTCGGCAATCACCGCAGGTTCATCACATCTGAACTTGCCGGCAAAATGCCGATTGTCATGAAGGCTCAAGAATTGAATGTGAAGCTTGATAAAAAGTCCCCGCAGGCCAAAAAACTTTTAAAGAAATTGCAAATCAAAGAGCATAGCGGTTATCAATTTGAAGCCGCGGACGCCTCATTTGAATTGTTCATGAAACGCGCATTGAAACAGTATACGCCGTTCTTTAAACTTGAAGGATTCAGGGTGTTTTCTGAAAAGAGATTCGACAATAAAATATTTGCTGAAGCATCTATTCGCGTCATCGTAGACGGCCAGGAACAATACAGCGCCGCGGAAGGCGACGGCCCCGTCGATGCACTTGACCGCGCTTTACGTCAGGCCCTGGACAAATTCTATCCGACACTCAAGAACATGCGCCTTACAGATTATAAGGTGCGTGTCCTGGATACAAAAGAGGGCACAGCCGCGCGTGTAAGGGTATTGATCGAATCACAGGATGAAAAGGATGCCTGGACAACCGTCGGTGTACATGAAAACATTATTCAAGCCAGCTGGGAAGCCTTGCTTGACAGCGTTGAATACAAACTCATGAAAGACAAAAAATAATTAATTTTTAAAGGAAATCGGAATTTTACTATGCCAGAACTTTCAACGCGCTTTGATTTTAAAAAGGTAGAATCCTTTTGGTGTAAATATTGGGAAGATAACAATATTTTTCATGGGCAGGTGCATCCGGATAAGAAATCTTATTCTATTGTAATACCGCCACCCAATGTTACAGGGATTCTGCATATGGGCCATGCCTTGAACAATACGTTACAGGATATTATTATTCGCTATAAACGCATGCAGGGTTTTGAGACGTGCTGGATGCCCGGAACCGATCATGCCGGCATTGCAACACAAAATGTGGTAGAGAAAAAACTAGCCAAAGAAGATAAAACACGTTATGACGTCGGCAGGGAGGAGATGCTCAAACAATTGTGGGCATGGAAAAAAGAATATGGCGACACGATCATCAACCAGCTTAAGAAATTAGGCGCCTCGTGTGACTGGTCCCGCACGCGGTTTACCATGGATGACCAATACAGTGAAGCCGTGCGGCTTGTTTTCGTCAAACTTTATGAAAAAGGCCTCATTTACAAAGGCAAATACATCATTAATTGGTGCCCACGCTGTCAAACAGCGCTATCTGATGAAGAAGCCGAACATAAAGACCATCAGGGTTCGCTTTATTATATTAAATATCCCATAAAGGATGCCCAAACAAATGGGCTTCAGTTTCTAACCGTTGCCACGACACGTCCGGAAACCATGCTGGGAGACACTGCCGTTGCTGTTAATCCTAATGATGAAAGGTATAAAAATGTTTTGGGCCGGACGCTGATTCTTCCCTTAATGGAGCGTGAAATAAAAGTGATCAGTGACGATTTTGTCAAGCCTGAGTTCGGAACAGGCGCGGTAAAAGTCACGCCGGCCCATGACCCGAACGATTTTGCCATGGGTCAACGTCATCAGCTTGAATTTCTTAATGTCATGCACCCGGATGGCAAAATGAATGAGCTTGCGGGAGAATTTTCCGGAATAGACAGATTTGAAGCGCGTGAAGCCATCCTCGATGCTCTTGAAGAACGAAAACTTTTAGAAAAAGTTGAACAACACGCTCATGCTGTCGGGCATTGCTATCGTTGTCACACTGTTGTCGAGCCATACCTCTCAAAACAATGGTTCGTTAAAATGCGACCCCTTGCAGAGCCTGCTGTCCAGGTCGTCAAAGAAGGGAAGGTGAAATTTCACCCTGAACGTTGGACAAAGGTATATTTAAACTGGATGGAAAATATTCGTGACTGGTGTATTTCCCGTCAAATATGGTGGGGGCACAGGATTCCCGTATGGTACTGCCAGGATTGTCCGCAAGATCAAAACATCATCGTATCGGTTAAAGCTCCCGCGAAATGCCCGCAATGCCAATCCACAAATCTCATTCAGGATGAAGACGTCCTAGACACTTGGTTTTCTTCATGGTTATGGCCGTTTGCAACTTTCGGCTGGCCGGAAAACAAAGCTGATGTAAATTTCTTTTATCCGACCTCATCATTATTCACCGCATCCGAAATTATTTTCTTTTGGGTAGCACGTATGGTCATGGCCGGACTTGAATTCATCGGCGACATCCCGTTTGAGGATGTCTATATACACGGCACGGTACGCGATTCCAAAGGGATCAAGATGTCAAAATCGCTCGGCAATGCGATCGACCCGCTTGAAATAATCGGCGAGTACGGCGCAGATGCCCTGCGATTCAGCCTTATTATAAACTCCGGCCAGGACCTTTATATCTCAAAAGAAAAATTTGAAGTCGGAAGAAACTTTGCCAATAAAATCTGGAACGCCTCGCGGTTGGTCTTGATGAATATCAGCCTGGAAGAAAGGAATATTGACCTCACCAAAGATGTTGATACCACCCAACTGGATCTGGCTTCCAAATGGATTATTTCAAAATTTTATATAACATTGAAGAAAATTGATCTGGCCATTGAGAAATACCGGTTCTCAGAAGCAGAGAATCTCATTTATGAATTTTTTTGGCATAATTATTGCGACTGGTATCTCGAGATCATTAAAAATAAATTCGATGATCCAAATATTCAGAAGGTCGCTTTTGCCATTCTTGAGAATTTCATCCGCATCACGCACCCATTCATGCCGTTTGTTACGGAAGAAATCTGGAAAAATCTCAGCGTAAAAGAAGGAGCACTGGCCATTCAAGCCTGGCCTGATCTTAAAAAAGAGCTTATAGATGAAAAATCCTCTGAACAAATGCAAACCGTTATCGAACTCATTACCCAAATTCGTAATATCAAAGCGCAATGGAACATCAAACCGCAACAAAAGATTGACTTGGCCTTTTCATCCACAAAGAAAGAAAACTGGCTTACGGACAATGAGGATATCCTGAAAAAAATAGGCAATATTGATATTGTCAGCTATCAAGAACAGCTAGACATAAAGGAGGCGGCGACGGGTTTGGTCGAACAGGTAAAATTTGCTATCCCCTTAGGCTCATTGATTGATATTGAACAGGAAAAGAAACGAATCATTATCCAGAAAGATCAGCACACAAAAAATTGCGTAAGCTTAGAAAAACGCTTGGGAAACCAGAAATTCCTCGATAAAGCTCCGGAGGCTGTCGTCGCTAAGGAAAAAGAGCGGCTCGTAACATTAAAAGATAAAATCAAAGAGCTCGAAACCGTCATACAAAATATAGGATAATACCATATGATTTCTTTAAGCCTTAAATTAATGGACCAAGTCATCAATCAAGCCATGAAAGAGGATGTGTCTTGGAAAGATATCACAACTAATTACTTAGTGCCGGCTGATGATATATCTCATGCCAATATCGTGGTTAAAGAAGACGCTGTTGTATGTGGAGCAGAATTTGCCAAAAAGGTCCTTAAAAAGATGGATCCGAAAATTCGCGTTCATTTTTTCATCAAAAACGGTGATAATGTTAAGAAGGGGCAAAAGATCGCGCATATCACTGGAAAAACACGTGCCATTCTGTCCGGTGAGCGGGTCGCCCTAAATTTTTTGGGCTATCTTTCCGGCATTGCGAGCATGACCAATCAGTTTGTCAAAAAGGTTCATCCGTATAAAGCCAGCATCATGGATACGCGAAAGACAACGCCCAGTTTGCGGCCACTGGAAAAAATGGCTGTGCGTTCCGGGGGTGGGGAGAACCACCGTTTTAACCTTATCGAAATGGTACTCATTAAAGACAATCATCGTGTCGCCCACCAGAAAGAACTCTCTATTGATGAGGCTATACACAAAATACGTCGAAAAACTAAAAAAGCCATTGCCGTTGAAGTCGACACTATTCCTCAATTCAAGCAGGCAATTGATGCACACCCGGATATCATTTTGCTGGACAATATGAGCATTGCGCAAATGAAAAAAATCGTCAAGATAAACAAAGCACAAAAAAAACCCAGCTTGCTTGAGGCATCGGGTGGCATTACACTGCGTAATATTCGAGAAATAGCCAAAACCGGTGTTGACCGCATCTCAATTGGAGCCTTGACACATTCTCGTAAAGGCATTGACTTCTCAATGGAACTGGAAGGTTAATATGAGAAAATCCACATTTATTTATTTTTTGCTTTCTTTCTGCCTGATTATTACTGCCACAACAAATAATGTTTCTGCTCAAGAGGCGGATGTTCAGGAAAAGATAGCTCAAAAAGAATTAGAACAAAAACTGACTATTGACGAGGAGGAGGTGGAGGCAGAAGACCGTCAGGATGAAGACATTCGGGGAGAAGTCCCTCACGCTGATATACCGGAAGACAGTGAACTCTGGCAGCAAACAATATTCGATGACAAAATGCTATTAGACGGTTATACAGAAAAATATTCTCAAAAGGAAATGGGAATTCTTCTGGCGATGATTAAAGATGAGAATCTTTCCGCCTATAAAATGGCTTCGGCCGTAAGGGCTTTTAAAAACATATACAGTGCCGAAGTTTTTTCGCGTGAAAAAAAAATCATCGAAAAAAACCTTCTCAGAAGACTAAACCGGACAAAATCCCCCTTTGTGCAAACGGAGATCATGCACACTTTGTGCCGCATGAACCGATATAAATATTTCAACTGGATGGCTCCGGCGATTATTCAGAAATTAGATCATTACAATTCAACCGTCAATGAAATTGCTTTTAATAGCATTAATGACATCATAAAAACAGGGCATAACCGTTCCCGTGAAGCCCGAGTCGTATTCAATGTCATTCGTAAAATGCTTTTTTTGTCTCGCAGACGGCTGGCAACAATAAGTGAACCTGGCCCTGTTTTAAAACAAAAACTCGATTTATTACGGTGGTCCATCAAGGTACTGGGAAGCCAAGAGATTAGAAGGCTCCCCAAAGAAGTATTAACCTTACTATAAAATTTTTAACGTGATACTTATGGCATTTTTATCACCAGCAAAGAATTCAAAGAAGAACTGGCTCGTTTTCGGTATATTATCTGTACTGTCTATTCTTGTATGGTATCAGTTTACCTATCCGCATTTCTCTTTTCTTGATTTATCCATCAGCAGGTCAAAAGCCCTGGCCATTGCCGAGGATTACCTCTCAAAAGAGAAGAACATTCCCTTATCTGATTTTCAGACCGCCATCATATTTAATACTGATTCCTGGGCTGACCGTTATATGCAGAAATCCATGGATTTCGATGAAATCCTGAGTTTTCTTAAAAAACACAATCTCGAAATTTTCTACTGGCAAGTACGTTTTTTTCAGGAGAACCAAAAAGAACAATATTACGTCACAATTAGCCCTTCTTCCGGAGAGGTAATCAGATACCGCCATATTCTGGATAACAGCGCTGTAAGAAGAAATATTGATAAAAATTGTGCTCAAACGGCAGCTATAAAATCATTGCGCGCCCGTTTCCAATTCCAGATCAATGATTATGATTTGCATTCAGACAAATCAGTTAAGTTTGATGAAAGAAAGGATCATTCCTTTTCCTGGGAGAAGAAGGGCGCATCTGTTCCTTGGGATACAGACAAAAACTCTGGCAGTGCCAAATTATTGACAACCGCCATCATATCAGGTGATGAAACCCTGGAATTCACAAAACTAAGAATGGAGGTTCCTGATCAATTCAAACGATTTTTGTTGGGAGAGAAATCTGTCGGCAATAATTTTGCTGTCGTTTTCCGTGTTTTCTATTTTTTTATACTTGCCATTTCAATATTTTATGTAACAACGAATCGTAACAACATCATTCTTCATAATTCCAAGAAATTCGCCATTCTTATTACGACAGCTTTGTTCATTTTATATTTCATTTCAATATTAAACAATTTTGAACGTACTATCTATCACTATGTGACAACATCATCCTTTTTATCGTATTTGTGGCGGTTCTTCATGAATTTTCTTTTGGATTCTTTTGTAGTGACCATCGGCATCCTGATGCCCTGTCTGGCTGGTGAAGCCATGCGTTATGAAGTGAACCCTGACCGCCCTAAAGGTTCCTTTTTACATTATCTCCAGTCAACCTGGTTATCCCGTGATGTCTTTCAATTAATCGCTTTAGGTTATTTGGTGGGTATCATTATGTTGGGCATCCAATCTTTGGCGTTTGAGCTTGGCGAAAGGTACTTGGGCGTTTGGGTAGAATATTACTGGCTCTCTCAACTCTCCACAGGATATATTCCTTTCCTTACAGTGTTTATTCTCGCCTTCAGTGCCAGCGTTTCGGAAGAAATCGCCTTCAGAATGTTCTGTATTAATTACGGACAAAAAATTTTCAAGAAGATATTTCCCGCCATTCTCATTTCGTCTATAATTTGGGGTTTTGGGCACAGCACCTACAATATCTTCCCCATGTGGTTTCGAGGCCTGGAAGTAACTCTTTTAGGCATTTTTTTATCTGTTGTATATTTAAAATATGGTATAATCCCTGCCATTGTTGGTCACTTTATTTTTGATGCCTTTTGGACATCGTCGCCGTATTTACTCGGCAAGTCAACAATGTTTGATTTCACAAGTTCTCTGGCGATCCTGATTTTACCGCTCAGCATAGGGCTGATAGCATATTTTTCAAATAGAAAGGAAGAAGAACGCCCATTGAAGTGGAATATGTCTATACATCAAATATTCAATTTAAATATTTTAAAGACTTTTTTAAAACATGAGTCCACAGTCAAAACACAGTCTCGTGAAGAATTGCGGAGAAATATTTCCTCTCACGGGTGGGATATCGTCGTCGTTGAGACCGCGTTGGACGAAACAAACACAGATTCTTAAATGTTATTAAACCCTTTTCATCTACATCAACCAAAATCCTTATCGGAAGCGGCACAGGCGTTAAAAGATCATAAAGGTGCCAAACTCCTTGCAGGAGGGACCTTTCTCATAAATCAATTGAAGCAACTCAAGAAAAAGGGGTTGAAAACTCCCAAGGAAATCATCAGTCTCAACGGCATTAAAGAGATGAAGGGGTTTGAACAAAATAAAGACACGTTAATTATTAAATCCCTAACGACGATCGCCGAACTGGTGGATGATAAGGACTTGTTTTTCCTCAGGACAGCCAGCCAAAATATTGCGACAACACCCATTCGCAACATGGCCACTTTAGGCGGCAATCTTACCTGCCGCTACACCTGGTCGGAAATGCCCGCTGTCATGATTGCCTATGATGCCGTTTTGCATTTCATGGGAACTTCAGGATTTGCTGAAAAAATCTCAGCGGAAGATTTTTTTAATAATAACGCCAGAACTTCAAATATTCTGACACATATTTCCATAAAAAAGAATGCCGTCCACCAGTTTAGTTACCAACGTGTAAGAAAAACATTGCATCTTGATGTGCCGATACTTACTGTATGCATCAAGGCTGAGTGCGATAAGAAAATATTTTCGAACGTGCGCGTGGTCATCAATTCAGGAACTCATTTTGCGCAAAGGGATAAGATATTAGAAGAGTTCTTAAATGGCATTGGGGTTTCTGATACAAATCTCATAAAAGACGCCCTTGAGAATCTTGATAATAATATTGTAACCAATATGAGTAATGATTATAAAATCCACATGCAGCGTATTTGCATTAAAAACGCTTTAATTGACATTATCCAACAAGCGAATTCATAACAAATGGATATTCTAAACATAAATAACAAAGACTATGAATTTAGTTTAACTGGCTATGAAACTTTGCTGGAAGTCCTACGGGATGAATTAGGTTTTACCGGTACCAAGACAGCCTGCTCTGAGGCGGAGTGCGGGGCCTGCAGCGTTATTATAAACGGAAATTCCGTTTTATCTTGTATCACTTTGGCTAAAGATTGCGTCGGTAAAAAGATTACAACCATTGAAGGATTGGCAAAGGATGATGAACTGCATCCGATCCAGCAGGCATTTTTGGATCAAGGCGCCGTCCAATGCGGTTTCTGCATACCAGGCATGATTATCGCAACCAAAACTCTGTTAGATAAAAATCCCAAGCCTACTGAAGAAGAAATTCAAATCGGCCTGGATGGGAATATTTGTCGTTGCGCGGGATATCCGCAAATCATGAAAGCCGTGAAACACGCTAGCAAAATAATAAATAAAGACAATGATTAATAAAAATATAAAAGAATTTATAAATCCCGTCGGTAAAAGCGTTCCGCGCATAGACGGCAGGGGGCTCGTTACCGGGCAAACAAAATACACCTATGATCTGAAGTTTCCCAACATGCTCATCGGAAAAATGATACGCAGCCCGCATGCCCATGCCCGAATCGTGAATATCGACGCATCTGTTGCCGAAAAGCTGCCTGGCGTGAAGGCTATTATTACAGCTAAAGATACACATAATATCAAATTCGGTTCAAATGAATTCTTCTTTCCCCATACCGTTGACCAGTTGGCTTTAGAGGCTGATAAGGTCCGCTATATTGGCGATGAACTAGGCGCCGTGGCGGCTATTGACGAGGAAACGGCTCAAAAGGCCATTGATTTGATCAAGATCGATTATGAAATTTTGCCATCGGTAACTGAGATGATGGAGGCGATCAAACCCGGAGCCCCACAAATACATAATGCCCGTAACAATTTTGGCGTTATCCTGCCAGTTAATTTCGGCAATGCTGACAGAGCCCTGAAGGAATCTGACTATGTCCGGGAAGACACTTTCTATGCGTCAGCAGCCGCTCATTGCTCTATGGAAACGCATGTCTGTATCGGTCATTGGGAACTGTACACAGATAAAATAACTCTCTGGCAATCCACGCAAGCCCCTTTTAAAGTTCGCGAAACTTTGGCAAAGACCTTGAAAAAAAATCTTAACGACATCCGTGTTATCAAATTAGCTGTGGGAGGGGGGTTTGGTGCCAAATTGGAAATGCTGCCGATGGATTTTGCTGCCTGCCTATTATCAAAAAAATCCGGTGGTCAACCAGTAAAAATCTGTTACAATCGGGAAGAGGAATTTTCTTTCTCCCGACGGAAACATGCCATGTTGTACTCATTGAAGTCCGGCGTGAAAAATGACGGGACCCTGATGGTCCTTACCGGTGAAGTTTACGCTGATGGGGGGGGGTATTGCAGCTATGGGCCCACTGTCATGGCAGCAGCCATTATGCGCATCTTTATGGTATATAAAATCGAGAACCTACGCATTACTGGATACCGTGTTTATACCAATACGCCTATCAGCGGGGCCATGCGCGGTTTTGGCGGTGTGCAGTCAGGATTTGCGATTGAATCACATATGGATCTTTTGGCAAAAGGGATCGGCATGGATCCCATTGAATTCCGCATGAAAAACATTACCCATCCCAACATGGTAACGCGAAACAAATTGATTATTTCCTCCAATGGATTGAAAGAATGCATTGAAAATGCCGCGGCAGCCTCGCAATGGAATAAGAAGCGAGGAAATAAAGGCTATTACAAAGGCCCTATTCTCAAAAGAGGAATCGGAATAGGCATTGCCGCTGATGTCATGGGTTCTAAAATGTACAAATCTCATGAATCAGCCGGCTCTATTGTTAAAGTCGAAGAAGACGGTTCCGTCTATCTTTTTACTGGCGCAGCGGACACCGGGCAAGGGTCAGATACGGCACTTTCACAAATTGCGGCCCAGGCCTTAGGCGTCAGTTTCGCGCGCGTCAAATGTAAAGCTGCAGACACGGAAATCACACCTTTTGATACCGGGAGTTTTGCCAGCCGGGTTACGTTTATATCCGGAAACGCCACATTAAATGCCGGGAAAGATGCTAAGATGCAAATCCTTAATATTGTGGCCGACAAACACAAACTTGAAGTAGTTGACCTTGATATCATCGCCGAAGAAGTCATCAATATAAAAAATAATTCCAAATTGCTTTCCTTTGATAAGGCGTTGGAATTGTGCTATTCGTTTGACTACGGCCAACAGATCATAGGGAAGGGGAGCTATAATCCTAAAACAACACCTGTTGATTTCCGTACCGGCGAGGGAAATATTTCAGGAAGCTATGGTTTTGAAGCTCAAATTGCAGAAGTCGAAGTGAACACTGATACCGGTGAGGTACGAATCATAAAAATGTGGGACGCCCATGACATCGGAAAGGCCATTAATCCCCAATCTGTAGAGGGTCAGATTGAAGGTGCCCTGGCAATGGGTATTGGTTATACGTTCTACGAAGACCTTCAATTTAAAAACGGACGTGTCGTGAATCCAAATTTTGCTAACTATCGTCTGCCGCGAGCGCTCGGTACACCGAAAATGGAAACCATTCTCATCGAGACAAATGACCCCCAGGGCCCTTTTGGGGCTAAAGGCATGGGGGAATCAGCGTTGCTGCCAACCTCAGCTGCCATCGCCAACGCGATTGAAGATGCTGTGGGCATACGCATCAAGGAACTGCCCATTACATCGGCTAAAATGATTAAAGCTTTAAAAGAACAGAATCAAAAAGGGGAGGGATAAAATCATGAAAAAAACAATCTTACTTCTCACACTTTCTATTTTTGTTTCGGGTTGCAGTATTTACCGCATCAACTCAGAGGAGGTTACATCAAATTATTATCCCTCCAAGAAACCTGAACAAGTTCAAGTTCTTGAGGAGACAAGTGACTCTTACGAAATTGTGGGCTTTGTAACCATTAATTCGGAAAGAAACCAGAACTTCGAGGAAATCGTGGAGAAAATAAAGAAGGAAGCCGCGGTTTTGGGAGGCGATGCGATTATCAACATCACGACAAACGCGACCGGAACATGGAAGAAATTGCCGGCACAGAAATTTGTGGGAAACGCCTATGTGCGCGCCAACTATTCGGCGACCGTTATTGTTTTTAAATAATTAAATTCATGCCGGCATTTCAGGGTTATTCAATAATGTCCTGCAGATTGACTCCCATTCATCACGAGTATTAAATGTCGTCAGAATATGATTATCATCAACGGGCAGCAAGTACAATTGTTGCCCTATTTGAGGAGCTATTGAATTAATCCCTTCATTATTATTTAATGAAAGAATTTTTTTCCGCAATACAGTGTTAAAAAGGGGAGGATGTCCCTTTTTTTGCGCATGGGTGGGAATAATGAGAGGCGCATCATTATGATGATGCGCGGCAAGAATCTTATTTACAGTATTCATATGAATAAAGGGACAATCAACCGGAAAGAGCATTACGGCGGAAGCCTGTAAAGAAGCACTATTTAAGCCGCATTTGAATGAAGACGTTTGACCAAATTTGTAATTTTTATTATAGACAATCTTGACTTTTTTATGCTTTAATATGTACGGTTTAATCAGATCAGATTCAGCTCCTACAACAACGATAATTTCGTCGAGCTGTGATGCGATAAGAGTTTTTTGAAGGTGCTGAATAAGCGGCTTTCCGTTAAAGGAGGCTAAAGCTTTAGGGAAGCCGAATCGGGAGCTTTCTCCCGCTGTTAATAAAACACCTGAAACCATAACCGCATTATATATGATTCCTGATATTTAAGCAAAAATCTTAAGTTTTAATAGGAGTTTTCGTTGTTACCGTTTATATTTGCGATAATAATTTTAGTTTTTGGCCTAGGTGCTGTCACATGGCTCATATGGATCGAAAGAAAAGAACACACTATTCTGCCAGTTGAAGACTCCCAGCAAAAACCAAAAACAAAAATTTCCCCTTCGACCGTTTTGGATCGTCTAGGTTTAGGCCCCAAGGGTGAAAAAAGCTCACAAAAAAAAGAACAATTTGCGTTTTTTAAAAAATTCCCCATAAAAATCTTCGGAATAAAAAAGGACGCTCCCTTAAGCTTAGAAAAAGATTTTTCTGAATCAAGCCCCGCCTCACAAGACGCCCTGCCCGGAGACAGCATCTCTAAAAAGGAGGCCGAGTTGGCGTTACACCTTGATGAACTTCAAATGCAAAACAATGACTTGCAAGACAAATACAACAGAATCAACTTGCTCTTAGAAGAAAAAACAGAAAGCGTCAAAAAGATTGACCTGGAACTTCAAACGGAGCGGAAAAACAGCAAGGAGTTCAACAAAATCAAGGATCTCTTGGAAAAAGAATTCAAAGATGTCAAAGACAAAACCCGCAATTTACAGAATGAAGTAAAAGTCGCACAGATAGAAACACAATCACATCTGAGAAGGGTTGGGCAGCTAGAAGACAAAATTAAAAAAAACGACCATGAATTCTTAGAACAAGAAAAAGAAAGCAAAAAAATATTGGCAGAAAGTTCCGAATTCATGAAAAAGATTTCGGAATTAAACAATACTTTAAGCCAAAAAAATGTAGCGATGAAGCAAAAAGACGGTAAGATTGAAGCCCTAATGAAAATGTTGAAGGAGGGAGGATGGATTCCCCTTCCCAATGCCGAAGCCGTAAAGACAGCCACCGATGAAAAACAATCAGAAGAAGAGAAGCCTGCGGCCCACGCAGTAGAAGTGGCTGAAGTTCAACCTGATACCCCAACCGATGTGCCTGTTGAATCACCAACCCCAAGCGAAGCAGAACAAACTCCAGAAGAAGCCCCAGCCGCTAATGAGACAGCCGATGAGCCTGCGACACCACCAGACACAGAGCCCACATCCGAGGAGCCAGCACAGGAACAAGAAGAGCCTCAGTTTAAACCTGAACAGCAACTGGTAGCCATAAACCCTGAAGATGAATCAAAGTTAAAGGACACGCGCAATATCGGCATCATCGCCCATATTGATGCTGGAAAAACAACTACCACTGAGCGCATTCTCTATTATTCTGGCGTGATCTATAAAATGGGAACTGTTGATCAGGGCAATGCGGTTATGGACTGGATGGCTCAAGAGCAGGAGCGCGGTATCACCATTACATCCGCCAATACAACCTGTTTCTGGAATAAGAAAAAGATAAATATTATTGATACGCCCGGTCACGTCGATTTCACCGTCGAAGTTGAAAGATCTTTGAAAGTACTCGACGGAGCCGTTGTCGTCCTTTGCGCGACAAGCAGTGTGCAGGCCCAAACTGAAACAGTATGGCGTCAAGCCAACCGTTATGAGGTTCCCCGTATATTTTTTATAAACAAAATCGACCGAATGGGTGCTGATTTCGATAAGGTTGTTGGTGATATTCATGATAGATTGGAAGCAAATGCCGTAGCCATCCAATTTCCGGATGGCACCGAAAACGAATTTAAAGGAATCGTCGATCTTATCAATAATAAATATATCAGTTATAAGGATGACGATGGAATGGAATTTGAATTGCTGGATATCCCAGACAGCCTCCAAGAAAAGGCCTCTGAGTACCGGCATCACTTATTAGAAAAAGTAGCGGAAACAGATGAAAAATTAATGGAAATTTTCGTCGAAAAACAAGACATTCCCGTTGAAGATTTACATGAGGGCATCCGCCGCGGGGTTGTCAACAATACTTTAAACCCTGTTCTCGTCGGCACCGCTCTGCATAATCGCGGTGTGCAAATGGTGCTGGATGCCATCACCGCCTATCTGCCATCACCATTAGATGTGCCTTCCATTAAAGGAACAGATCCAGAATCAAAAAAGGAAGTACACAGAAAAACTTCCTTTGATGAACACCTTTGCGCGTTAGTATTTAAAATTGCTTCTGATCCTTATGTCGGAAAATTGTTCTATACGCGAATTTATTCTGGAATTCTAGAGTCCGGATCAACGATATATAACGTTTCGCGTCAAAAACGCGAGCGGATTTCTAAAATTGTTGTCATGCGTTCTAACAAACAGGAAATTGTGCCAAAAGCTTCTGCGGGTGATATCGTCGCCCTGATTGGTTTTAAGGAAACTAAATCAGGCGACACCTTGTGCGATGAGAAGAATCAGATTGTTCTTGAAAGCATGAATATTCCTGAGCCGGTCGTATCCATGGCGATCGAGCCCAAAACGAAGGCCGACCAGGACAAAATGGGGATTATTCTGCGGAAGTTCCTCGACGAGGATCCATCTCTTTTAACCAGTTACGATGAGGAAACAGGACAAACTATCCTCTCAGGCATGGGTGAACTTCATCTGGATATTATCATCGACCGGATCAAGCGAGAACATGGGCTGGACATCAATATCGGTCAGCCGCAAGTTGCCTATCGTGAAACATTGACACAAAAGATAGAAAATATTGAAGGAAAATTCATTTCACAAACTGGGGGCCGCGGCCAGTATGGGCATTGCGTTATCAATGTGGAACCGGCCGAAGAGCCGGGTAAAGGATTTGAATTTGTCGATAAGATTAAGGGAGGGGCTATTCCGAGAGAATATATACCTGCTGTTAAAAAAGGGCTTAACCAACAAGCCGTAGCCGGCGTCCTTGCGGGATATCCTGTCACTGATTTTAAAGTAACACTTATCGATGGTTCTTATCACGATGTTGATTCCAGTGAAATCGCCTTCATTTTAGCCGCCAAAGCGGCTCTCAAAGAAGGTTTACAGAAAGGCAAATGCGTTTTTCTTGAGCCCATCATGAACCTTGAATGCGCGATGCCAGAGGAGTTTATGGGAGCTGTCATTGGTGATTTAAACACCCGCAGAGCTAAAATCATAAATATGGGGCAACAAGGCAAGTTTAAAAACGCCGTTTGCGAGGTTCCTTTATCTGAAATGTTCAATTATGCAAATGCCTTGCGTTCTTTGACGCAGGGGAGAGGCTCATTTTCAATGGAAATAGCTTTTTATCAGGAAGTACCGCATCATGTGGGTGAGAAAATAATCAAATTTCGAGAGGAGGCAAAAAAGAAGAAAGGCGGATGATTATTAGCAAATAAGTAATACTTTAGAAAATTTTTTAAACCGAAAGGAACCCAAAATGAAGTCCATCTTACTATCAACTTTGATCAGTTTCGCATTGCTTTCCTTTGTTTCCGAAGCCAAAGCGCAGTCAATTGTGGTCCTGGAGACAAATCAGGGGAATATTGAAATCAAGCTTTTTCCAACAGAGGCCCCGAAAACCTGTGAAAATTTTATCGGCCTGATTAACAAAGGTTATTATAATGGCATCGTTTTTCATCGTGTTATCCCAAATTTCATGATACAAGGCGGCGATCCCACAGGCACAGGCCGAGGCGGCGAAAGTCTTTGGGGGGGTAAATTTGAAGACGAAATGACTCAAGAAGTTACATTTAATAAACCTGGAATACTTGCCATGGCTAACGCCGGGCCAAACACCAACGGAAGCCAGTTTTTTATTACCACTGCCGCGACTCCTTGGTTGAATATGAAGCATACTATATTTGGTGAAGTAATCAGCGGTTATGATATTGTGCAAAAGATTGAAGCAACCGAAACGGGGAGTGGAGACCGCCCGGTGCAAGCGCAAAAAATTTTAAAGGCATATGTGAAATAAGTCTATGGACCCAATTATTTTACAAGCATACAAAGCGATGCAGCAAGGACAAAGTTTTGCCTTTGCAACAATCGTTGAAACGACAAGCAATGGTGTTCCACGAAAAGTCGGTTCAAAGATGGTTGTTTTGGCTGATGGCAGTTTGTTTGGTACTGTTGGAGGTGGTATCTATGAAAAACAAGTTGTCAATGAATGTCTGAAAGCTATAAAAACAGGCAAACCCAGAACCCTGACTTTCGACCACTTCGGTAAAGATGAACAACCGGTTTGCGGAGGTCAAATGAAGATCTTTGTTGAACCTTTTGCCAGTCAAAAGCATCTTATTTTATGCGGTGCTGGACATATTGCTTTGCCTTTATCGCTATTTGCTAAAATGCTTAATTTCAAAGTTTCAATTATTGATAACCGCAAGGAATTTGCCAATAAAATCAGATTTCCACATGCTGATGAAATCATCTTAGGTCATCACTCCGTAGCATTGGCCAAACAGTCAATAGACAAAAATACGCTCATTGTAATAGTAACTCATGGTCATGAGTTTGATTTTGATTGCCTCAAAAAGGTTGTTAAATCTGATGCCGGTTATATCGGCGTAATTTCCAGCAAGAAGAAGCGTTCCAAATTCTTTAGTGATTTAAAAAAATGCGGTGTGGCTAATAAATTCTTAAAGAAAATAAAAATGCCGATCGGTTTAAATATTGGGGCACAAACTCCGGAAGAAATAGCTGTATCCATTGCTGCAGAAATCGTACAGGAACTAAACGCTGAATCGCTGCGAACGTCAAAATTTGAAGCAAAAAAAACTTACTAAACCCTGTATTTTACAGGGCTAGTGGGCATGTTTTTATTGCATTTATTATGAAAGGAAATACGATGGATAAACAAGAAGTCATAGATTTGATCAAAGATGCCGGGTACGGCGTTTTGGCTACTGTGGAAGGGGATACCCCTAAAGCCCGGCCCATGATGCCTTATTTGACAGAAGAGGGAGACCTTCTTATTGCGACAATGGCCCAGAAAAGGGTTGTGGGGCAAATTAAGGCCAATTCCAGGGTGGAAGTATGCTTTATTGACCGGAAAATGAATTTTGCCCGGGTTTCTGGCAATGCCAGCGTTTCTAATGATATGGAGAACAAAAAACTAATCTGGAATAATGTTCCCATGCTCAGGCAATATTTTTCCGGTCCAGAAGATGCTAATTTTATTCTTGTGAGAATCGATACCAGCACAGTAGAAACCATGACACCTCAGCAGATGGAACCAGAAGTCTTAAAACTTAAATAAATAAACTGCTTCTCTGCTTCGGT
>JAGLNJ010000045.1 GCA_023139575.1 Candidatus Omnitrophota bacterium
ATTTAAAATCAGAACTCAGATTTTGCCCTTTTTTACAGTTTAGAAAGTATAAAACTTTCCAAACTGCTGAAAACTCCTTTCCTGAGAACGTAAGAAGTTATGACGACCGAAGGGAGGAGTTTTTTTGTATCAGTTTGATGCTTGATTTATGCCTTCTTTTGGCGTTGCAATTGAGCGGCTTGTCTCTTGGGGCGCGATCGTTTGTTTCTTCTCTTTAAAAAGGGCGTGAAGTTGCTGTTCAGAAAAATATCGCGAACCATTCTTTTGTTCATTGCCGCTTATCTTTTCAGCGGCGCGAGCTTGTCATCAGCTTTTGAATACGCCGAATATGATATTGAGGCGAGGCTCGACACTTCTCACAAAAAAGTTTTTGCGAAACAAACCGTCACGTTTACCAATAATAGCCGGAAGGAAATACAACAGCTTTATTTTTACATCTATCCGAACCGCGCATATACAAAAAAAGAACAGAAGTTCATGGCGCGTTTTGCCGGGTATTTTAAGACGGATTTTTTTCCGGAAGGATTCAAGGCCGGCGCCTTAACTGTGCAATCCCTCAAGTCAGGGGAAGCGGAGCTGTCTTACAGAATAGAAGGGAAAGACAAAACGGTTTTGGCTGTTGACCTGCCATTTGGCCTCGTTCCGGACGAGACAGTTTCTGTTAATATAGATTTTATCGTTGATATCCCGCGCAGCCTCGGGCGTTTCGGCTGGAATGATAATATGTTCCGTTTAAGCCGCTGGTATCCCATCTTGGCCGTGCATAATGAAGATGGGTGGCAGTTAAACCCTTTTTATCCTTTCCATCGCCCTTTTTATAGTGAAGCTTCTCTATATAATGTAAAGCTTACTGTTCCCAAAGAGCAGGTAGTGATCCATTCCGGCATTGCGGCTGACGAAAGCCTGGATGGGAATGAAAAAGTGCTTGAGGTTTCAACCCCCCGGCCCATACGCGAATTCACTTTTGCCACAGGGCCTGATTATTTATTAGTAGAAGATTTTTTTGATGACGTGCGGATAAAATCTTATTATTTGCCGGGGAATGACGATCGGGCAAAGGAGGCCTTGCGGAACGCCAGGGATGTTTTTGCCTGTTACACGAAACTTTTCGGAAAGTATCCGTATGCTGAATTCAGCATAGTCCCGGTTCAATTAGGTTACGGCGGAGAGCAGAACTCAAATTTGGTTTATATCGACACCCGGGTTTATCAACTGCCCGGTGTTTTATCGCGTTACTTTGATTTTATGATCGCCCATGAAACGGGACATCAATGGCTTTACAATGTCGTCGGGATTGATGAATACAGGGAGATGTGGTTGGAGGAAGGGGTGAACTCTTATTTTATTCAAGAGTATTTGGCGGATAAATACGGCGAAAACGCTTCTGTCTTTGAATTTCCGCAATGGTTTAAGGGTTGGGAATGGGCATTGCCGCCCTTGACATTCCGCCGGACAAGAGACTTCCGTTATAAATTGCTTTCGCGTATCGGCATGGATCACGCGGTGGTCAGCGATTTGGAAAGCTTCCGGGAGCCGAGCAGCATTTTTTCGATCACCTACGGCAAGGGCGCGCGCGTCGTGGGAATGCTTCGTTATTATTTGGGCGAAGAGGCGTTTTTTAATGTATGGCGAAGAGTCTATAAAGAATATTCATTTAAAAATCTGTCGATTGAGGGCTTTATAAAAATTTGTGAAGAAGAAGCGGGAAGTGATTTGGATTGGTTTTTTGAGCCGTGGCTTTATAGTGATGAAAAGTTCGATTACGCCGTGAAGCGGGTGACAGATAAAACTATCGAGATAGAAAATAAAGGCGGCATGGATATGCCGGTTGATGTTAAAGTGGGCTTTACCGACGGCACCCATGAGCAATTTCGTTGGGATAAAAGAGTGGATGCTAATCCTGTCACCATAAAGAATAACAAGATTATTAAGAGTGTCCGTCTTGATCCTGGGCAGGAACTTTTAGATCTGGATCAAACTAATGATTCCTGGCCGAGGAAGATTTCGTTTATTCCGGTCCCGTTTTATTTCGGGCTTTATGATGTGCCTTTGTTTGTCCCCGAAGATTCTTATAATGTTGTGGCGGGGCCTGAAGCCGCGGGATCGCGTTTAGGTGTCAAGGCCAGCATTCAAAAACCTTATGATCAGATTTTTTATGGAGCCACCGGTTATGAGTTCGGGGATGAGCTTCATAAATCACGCGTGGGTTATCAATTAAATAATATTCTGGGAAAGCAGGCCGCGTTGGGATTTCAAATCGCTAATGTTAAGGATTATGAAGACGGGACGGAAGATTCGGCAAGTGGAAAAATTTATTACCGTCGGGAATTGTGGCCCGCGCAATACGGGTTGGCGGATGTGAACGATCACGTGACACTATATCTTATGCGTAACAGAAGATTGAATGATCAAAATGAATTTGCCGCCATGAGGGAAAGAGCCCCTCATCTCGAATACTCGCGCAGAAACGAGTCAATTGCCGGGTTGGCGTTTGATTTGAACCGTGCCGGCCCTTATCCTGATCCTCATGAAGGATATAAGTTGCATGCACTCTTTGAGAGTGCCGGCCATTTCTTTGGCTCTGAACAGTATTTTAACCGGGGCACGCTTGAAGCGGCTTATTATCAACTTATCACACGTAAATCCACGCTTGCATTACGGGCCCAGGCCGGAGGCGGTTATCCCCGGGATAAAGATTTGTTTCAGCTCGGCGGTATAAACAGTTTGCGGGGATACGATCGCAAGGCCTTTCGGGGCTCGAATATGCTTATGGGCAGCCTTGAATATCGTTTTCCGATCATTAAAAATTTAAACGCTAACATTCCTGACAATCTTTTTGGATTGGAATCTATCTATGGTGTGGTTTTTTTTGACGCGGGGCGGGTATGGTATGGTGAGTTTGCTGATTCGAGCCTGAAAAAAGATGCCGGTTTCGGTTTGCGTTTTAAGGTGAACATCGCGTCTTTTGTGGAGAAGCTGATCATACGGTTTGATGTGGCAGAGCCGATCAATGATTCGAAAGAGGATACAAAGTTCTGGTTTGGGGTAAATCATGCTTTTTAACAAGGAGGGTTTTGTATGAAATCATTACGTGAAGAATTATGGTTCAGCACGAACACCCGGCGGGCGTATATCAACATATCCGGCAAGGTTCAGGAAGTTATTGATAAGAGCGGGATCAAAGAAGGGTTGTGCCTGGTGAACGCGATGCATATTACCGCCAGTGTTTATATTAATGATGACGAACCGGGCCTCATTAAGGATTATGATGATTGGCTTGAAAAACTGGCGCCGCATGAACCGCTGTCTTTATACCGTCATAATAATACCGGTGAAGATAACGGAGACGCGCATCATAAGCGCCAGATCATGGGTCGCGAAGTCGTTGTCGCGATCACAAAAGGAAAATTAGATTTCGGCCCTTGGGAACAAATATTCTACGGCGAATTTGACGGCCGCCGCCGCAAAAGAGTTTTGGTTAAAGTTATCGGTGAATAACAAAAGGAGACAAAATGAGTTTATTAGTTTTTGGAACCGTGGCCCTGGATAATTTAAAAACGCCTTCCGGGGCCCGCAAAGATTTGCTCGGCGGTTCAGCCGTTCATTTTTGTATGAGTTCGCGGTTTTTTAACGATATTCATCTGGCCGGTGTAGTGGGAAAAGATTTTCCTGAAAAGCATGTCCGGATGCTTAAAAGCAAGGGCGTTAACACAGATTCTCTTTTAGCTGTTGATGGGAAGACCTTCCGCTGGGATGGGGAATACAAAAAAGAAGACATGAATCAGGCTGTTACCCACGGCACGGAATTAGGGGTGTTGGTGGAGCACGCGGCAGAAGTTTCTCCGGCTCAAAGCAGGATGCGCAATGTTTTTCTGGCGAATATCGGGCCGGATATGCAGGGGCATTTTTTAAGGCAATTAAAGAATCCTCAATTCGTCGGATTGGACAGCATGAATTTATGGATAAATATTATGCGCCCGCAACTGCTGAAGATTATAAAGAAGGTCAATATGTTTGTTCTTAATGACGCCGAAGCGAGAAGCCTGACCGGTGAACAGAATCTCATTAAGGCGGCTAAGGCTTTGCGTAAAAAGGGGCCGCAGCTTGTTGTGATAAAAAAAGGTGAGCACGGCGTCCTTTTTTATAGTGATAAATACAGCTTTGCCTTTCCCGCTTATCCGGTGGAGAAGGTTGTTGACCCGACAGGGGCAGGGGATACTTTCGCCGGCGGGTTGATGGGCTATTTGAGCAAAGTGAATAAGGTTAATGAGAAAAATTTGAAAAAGGCCGTGATTTATGCTACAACATTGGCCTCGTTTAATGTCGAAGGATTCGGTATGGCGCGAACATCTGCACTGAATATGGGGGATGTAAACAGCCGGATGAAACAGCTGGTGAATTATATAAGTCCGAAATTGTAAAAAAGTTTCGCTGATTCGGGAGAATTTCATGATCAATATATTTGAAAAGTTAGGCCTTTTTTCCGCGGTCATTTTACCATTATGGAATATTCCTTTAATGGCCCGCATTATAAAAAGGAAATCGTCAGAAGATATCAGCAAATATTGGCTGTTGGGCGTGTGGGTTTGTATCCTTCTCATGCTCCCGTCAGGGCTGATATCTAAAGATATAGTCTGGCGGACGTTTAATATTGTTAATGTCATTATGTTCACAGGAGTTGTTTGTGTGGCGATGAAATACAGAAAGAAATGACGGCCTGATTATGGCAAATTCAAATTCAGAGAAATTCAAATCCGGCATGGTTTCCATTGTGGGGCGGCCGAATGTGGGAAAGTCGACGCTCTTAAACAGCATCGTCGGCGAAAAGATTGCTATTGTTTCCAAGGTGCCGCAGACAACAAGGAATCAGGTCAGGGGTATTTATGGTGATGAGCGGGGGCAGATCGTTTTTATCGACACCCCGGGGCTTCATATGGGTAAGGACAAGCTGGATAAATTTATGCATAAGGCTGCCTCCAGCACGGTCTATGATGTGGACTGTGTTATTCATCTGGTGGATGTGCGGGATGAAGTAGGGCCGGAGGAAGAGGCGATTGCCAAACGGCTTAGGGATTTGGATGTGCCTGTTATTTTAGGGCTCAATAAAGTTGACCAGAAGGCCAATAAGACCCAGGATTACATCGCCCTTTGGGAAAGGGTGAAGGGCAAGCCCATCGGAGAGATCGAAAATTTGACGATGATAACGCTGTCCGGGAAGAAAAATATCAATATTGATTCCCTTCTTGATATTCTTTATTCCCATTTGCCGGAAGGCCCGGCGCTTTATCCCGCGGACACCGTTTGCGATATCCCGAGAAAAATGGTCATATCAGATATTATCAGAGAAAAGCTGATTAATATATTACGTCATGAATTGCCGCATTCCATCGCGGTTGTCGTGGAATCCATGCAGCCCCGCAAGCGCAAAACGATCCATATATCGGCTCTTATTCTGGTTGAACGTGACACGCATAAGATTATTGTGATCGGTAAAAAGGGTGACAATCTGAAGCGTATCGGCACTTACGCCCGCAAAGAGCTGGAAGACCTCCTTGAAAGCAAGGTCTTTTTAGAGCTGCATGTGAAAACCAAAAAGAACTGGCGCGACAACTCATCCCTTTTGCGGGAAATGGGATATGATTTCATGTAAGGTGTTTATTATCCAAGGTTTATATTTCTTCCGGTAAGTATTCTCATTTAATCTCTCCATTTGTCAAAATTTTCAATTGACACATTTATACATAGTGCTCCTGTGAGTCGTTGGCGGAATATTATTCGCGA
The DNA here is from genome assembly GCA_023139575.1 of Candidatus Omnitrophota bacterium. Lineage (GTDB taxonomy): Bacteria > Omnitrophota > Gorgyraeia > Zapsychrales > JANLHA01 > JAGLNJ01. The sequence continues at coordinate 5,782 of JAGLNJ010000045.1, forward strand.
TTAAAAGAAGCCTATGATATGAACACGGTTTGGGGCCTTTCTGAAATAACAGGAGAGGATTGGCCATAAATCCGCTGGAAATTGATCACCTTCCTGTAGGGGTAAGACGCTTGCATATTTTAAGGGAAAAAGCCGGATTATGCGCAAAATGCCATAATATACGACTGTCCGGATAACCGGATATTACCCATGAATCACGACATTTTCTTGCAAAACACGTTAGAAAAAAGTCAGAAAACAACAAGAAATGACGATCTTTTGATATACTGATAAATAAATCGCCCGCAAAGAGGACTGGCGTATAATAATTGTTGGATTCCATAAAATGGAAAAGCAAACACAAACATATTACAAACACCTATTGGCACATTTGCCTATCGTCAAAGATCCTACGCTTGTGATCTTGCGTGGTCATTTGCTTTTAGAGGAACTGTTAGACGAAGTTTTAAAGGCATGGTTAAAAGACCCATCAGTCTTAGCGGACACTCGATTAACATTTCATCAAAAACTGAAACTATCAAAAGGAATTATTTCAGGCAGCAGGGACGGCTTTACCTGGAAGCCATTGGACTTACTTAATCAACTTAGGAATAGAATCAGTCATAAGCTCAGTCCCCATGATCTTGAGCTTAAGATTGATGAGTTCCTCAAATGCGTTTACCCAGAAGACTATAGTGAGATTCCGTCTGATATCTATTCAAAAAGCAAAGCCATGCGAAAAGCAATTATATTTCATTGTGCATACCTGTCGGGGATGATTGATGTTTTGAAATTAGCGAGAGAAGAACAAATCCAACAAAGCGATCCAGCCGGATCTTCAATTGCTTCGCGATCTCAGAGCGACTGATCTTCGCGTTAGGTGGAATATAATAAAAATAATTTGGAGGAAAAAATATGAGTATTGATAAAAAAATATTGAAAACAAAGATTAATTATCTGAATATCCAACAAGTTAAAAATGACTTGAGAAAAAAATAAAGGTGACGGACACATTATTACTTCATTAAAAGTCTCCGTCACCTTTATTCCATGAGCCCAGAAAAGTTGCTATAAAATTGATACGGGACAAGGCTGGGATGAGTTGCAAGGGAGTTTCAGACAGATATCAAATAGGGAATGCAAGGAGTGTCAGCGAGTATTGCAGGCGCATAAAGAAGAAGTACTCAGCTGATAAAATCTTTAGAGATCTGTATAAAAAGATAGAGTCAAGTTTGCAAGTTGAGACCCCTTGTTCCAAAATTCCCAGAAGATCGATGGGGTGTGAATAGGTCGTTGGATTCATGTAAATAGAACTATAGCGGAGGGAAATGGTGTATATTTGTTCTGGATGTGTTAAACACAGCACCCTCAAATTATTAATTAGTGATAAGGGCTTGTCGAACAGTTGTAGCTTTTGTAAGCAAGAATCACGAGTTGTAGATATTAATTTGAAGCATTTTCGACAATTATTCAAAGCATTAATACGGTTTTATTTTATGAAAATCCGTGACAGACACTATTAAAATTTTAATAGTGTCTGTCACTAATGGCGAATTTTTTGATATACTGATAAGTAAATCGCCCGAGAAGAGGACTGGCGTATAATAATTGTTAGATTGAAAAATTATGAATAATTGGGAAAAAATATTATCAGAAGTTAATGAAATAAAATCAACTGTTGACCATGAAGAACCCAATAATCATTGTTTTCTCCCGCCTTTATGTTATAATACCCCCCAATTCTTCTTAAAAGTAATATAAATACTCATTTTCATATGCTAATTAATATATCAACAATTATATCTAAATTAGGCAAGAAACTTGACCAATTACGGGGGTTTCTTGATCTGCCGCAAAAGCAAGAGGCGATACAGCAAATCCAGGAGCAAATGTCAGCGCCGGACTTCTGGGATGAGGCGGATAAGGCCAATAAGCTTATGCAGGAGCTTAAATTTTACAAGGGTTGCGTTGAACCGTTTCAGCAGGCCTCGGCAAAATTAGATGAGCTGGTAGAGCTGGCAGAAATTTCCGCAGAAGAAGAGGAAATGTTGGATCAAATCCAGGCGGAGTTAGAAACGCTTGAAAAAGAAGTGGCTCAACTGGAAATCCAATCTTTTTTAAGCGGTGAATTTGACCGCAGTAATGCTATATTGAGCATAAACGCCGGGGCGGGGGGGACGGAATCCTGCGATTGGACCAACATGCTTTTGCGCATGTATACACGTTTTGCGGATATTCGGAAATTTAAAGTCAAGACCATTGATATTTTACCCGGTGAAGAGGCCGGGGTGAAGAATGTGACGTTGCGCATTGAGGGCGAAATGGCTTACGGCCTTTTACGCAGCGAGAAGGGCGTTCACCGCCTGGTGAGGATTTCGCCGTTTGACGCGAATCGCCGTAGGCATACCTCTTTTGCGTCGGTCGATGTCATTCCGGAAATTACAGATGATATTGATGTGGAGATCAATCCGGATGATCTGAGGATTGATATTTACCGTTCATCAGGTCCGGGCGGACAAAGCGTCAATACAACAGATTCTGCTGTGCGTATCACCCACCTGCCGACAAATACCGTTGTGCAGTGCCAGAATGAGCGATCGCAATTGCAGAATAAACAGACGGCCATGCGGATCTTGCGGGCAAGGATTCATGAAAAGAAGCGCAAGGAACAGGAAGCACGCCTGTCAGCCGAATACGGCAAGAAGCAGAAAATTGAATGGGGCAGCCAGATACGCTCGTATGTCATGCATCCCTATTCTATGGTAAAAGATCACCGCACGGATACAGAGACCGGAAATGTCCCGCGGGTGATGGATGGGGACATCACGATGTTCATCGAGGCCTTTTTGAGGTGGAAACCGGACGAGACTTGAAAAAAACAGACCATAGACTGTGGACAAAGACAAATGTGACAGAGACTATTTTTTTGATATACAAACCAAAATAGTCTCTGTCGCCAATTAATTTCCCGAAAGGAAAGAACATGTTTGATTTCTTAATTCGAAAATTTGTAGTTCAAGGGGCGCAAAAACATATTGATAAACATGATCCGGATGTGTCGATACATGTCCCGAAAGAATTGCCGTTACCTTCCGTGAGCACGATAAAGAAGATGAGCAAAACGGTATCGGCTGTCAACGCCCTGGAGGAAAAGATCCGGCAATTTTCGGATGAGCAGTTGAAGGCCAAAACGGAAGAATTTAAAGCCGTCTATCAAAAAGCCATACAAGAAAAACGAAGCGCCTTCAAAGAGATCGAGGCGAAATACCGCGGCACCGGGGCGCATGATGATCATCAAGAAATTGTGATTCAGTATGAAAAGGCTAAAGAAGACATGAAAAAAGCACGGCAGGAAGCTTTGGATGTTATTCTTCCCGAGGCCTTCGCGGTCGTGCGTGAAACGGGCAAGCGTGTTATCGGCCTGAGACATTATGATATACAGTTGGTCGGGGGTATTGTGCTGCATGAGGGACGAATCGCTGAAATGGCGACGGGCGAAGGAAAGACTTTGGTGGCAACACTGCCCGCTTACCTTAATGCCTTGACCGGTGAAGGCGTCCATATTATTACGGTCAATGACTATCTTGCGCAACGCGACCGGGCGTGGATGGGGCCCATATTTGAGTTTTTAGGACAAAGCGTCGGCGTCATTATGCATGACTTGTCTCCCTCTGAGCGCAAGGAAGCTTATGGTTGTGATATCACTTACGGGACAAACAATGAGTTCGGTTTTGATTATCTGCGCGATAATATGGTCAGCCATGTTCAGGAAATGGTCCAGCGTGAGCATCATTTCGCCGTTGTTGATGAGGTTGACAGTATCCTTGTTGATGAAGCGCGCACGCCTTTAATTATATCCGGCCCGGCGGAAGAATCGACGGGGAAATATTATACAGCGTATGGCATTGTCAAAAGGTTGCGCGGCCGCCGTGTTACCGAAGATGAATTGATTGATGCCAAGAACCGGGAAGAAGATATGTCCATCGGCTATGATTATATCGCGGATGAAAAGAACCGTTCGATTTCATTGACAGAAGCGGGAGAAGAAAGGGCGGCAAAGGAGTTCGGCATTGATAATCTGCATGATATGGAAACGGTCGAGTACCGCCATCATATCCTGCAGGCCATCAAGGCCAGGGAATTCTTTAAGGCGGATGTTGATTATGTAATCCGTGACGGGCAAGTCATTATTGTCGATGAATTTACCGGCCGTTTGATGCCCGGCCGGCGCTGGTCGGACGGTCTGCACCAGGCCGTGGAGGCCAGTGAAGGTATTAAGATAGAAAGAGAAAACCAGACTTTAGCGACGATCACCTTTCAGAATTATTTCCGCATGTATGATAAATTATCCGGCATGACCGGTACGGCATATACCGAGGCAGCGGAATTTCAGCAGATCTATAATTTGGACACTGTGGTGATGCCTCCCAACAGGGTTTTGAATCGCAGTAATTTTTCCGACTGCATTTATAAAACCAGCAGGGAGAAATACGCGGCCGCTGTTGAAGAGATAGAGGAATGCCATAAAAGGGGGCAGCCTGTTTTGGTGGGGACGATATCTATTGAGAAGTCCGAACTCCTGTCGTCCATGCTTAAGCAAAAAGGCGTGCCGCACCAGGTCCTTAACGCGAAGTATCATGAAATGGAAGCCCAGATCGTGGCGCAGGCCGGACGCTTTGAGGCGATTACGATCGCCACGAACATGGCCGGTCGAGGGACAGATATTGTCCTGGGCGGTAACGCGGAATTTTTGGCCAAAAGCCTGGCGGAAAAAGAGATCAGTGATGATGAGACAAAACAGGATCAAAAGGATGTAATCGTCGCGAAATTCTTAAATGAATTTCGCGAAAAAGTCAAAAGAGAGCATGAACAGGTCATAAACAGCGGCGGATTGCATGTTATGGGCACCGAGCGGCACGAGTCACGCCGCATTGATAACCAGCTGCGCGGCCGTTCCGGGCGCCAGGGAGACCCCGGTTCTTCAAAATTCTTTATTTCTCTTGAAGATGATCTGATGCGCTTATTTGCGGCGGACCGTATCAAAATGATGATGGACAAACTCGGAATGGAGGACGGTCAAGTTATTGAGCATCCCTTAATCAACCGCGCTTTAGAAGTGGCGCAGAAGCGTGTTGAGACCTTTAACTTTGAGATCCGCAAGCAATTGATTGAATATGACAATGTTATGAATAAACAGCGGGAAGCCATTTACGGTTTGCGTCGTAATATTCTGGAAAGTGACAATGTTAACGCCCATATTATGGACGCTATTGCCGATGTCATCGACCAGTTGATTGATCAATACCTTTTTACCGGCACAGATGAGATCAATTGGGATGTTGAAGGGCTGGATGTCGCCTTGAACACAAAGTTTGGTTATGACATGGTTTTTCAGAAAGATAAGATTAGGGATATGGATCGCGAGGAAATTTTTGAGATGATCTTTAAAGATCTCAAAGAAATTTACGCTCAAAAAGAAAACGATATCGGCCGGGAACATATGCGTCAAATGGAAAAGATCCTTTTATTGAACACGATCGACGGCAAATGGAAAGATCATTTGTATGCGATGGATCAGTTGAAAGGCGGCGTGGGCCTGCGGGGTTACGCCCAGCGTGACCCTCTGGTTGAGTTTAAGCGGGAAGGTTATGAAATGTTCCATATGATGTATGCCAGCATCAATCAGGAAGTTGCTGAATTGATTTACAAAATCCGGCCTGTCATGGGAGAGAGAAAATCACGCGGCGTCTTCAGCTCATTGCCGCAGAATTTCATTCATAATGATTTTTCCGGCATGTCGGCGGATGCTGTTGCCAAGGTCGCGCCGTCAGCCCCCGCGGGGGAACCGGAACCTCCTGACCCGGCGGCGCCCCGACCAGTCCGGCGGTCACAAGAAAAAGTAGGGCGCAATGATCCCTGTCCTTGCGGCAGCGGCAAGAAATATAAAAAATGCTGCGGACGCTGACAAAAATTAAGGGCATAATTGCCAAACTGCCTCGTCGAACCATATTTTTTTGTCTCCTGTCGGCAATCTTTATCATTCTGTCTTTCCCCAAATATGATATTTTTCCTCTTTGCTGGGTGGCCTTGATCCCGCTTCTATTTGCGATTGAAGGGTGTACCTGGCGGCAGGCTTTTGCCCGCGGGTATTTTACCGGAATTGTTGTTTATTGCGGGACTTTGACATGGTTTATCAATATGGCGGCAACGGCGGAAATACCTTTGCCTTTAGCGGTGGCGGCTTTGATCGGGATGGCGATTTATTTATCGGTCTATTACGGGCTTTTCGGCGCGGGGATTGTGCTGTTGGCTGAAAGAAAATGGCATTTCAGGGTGTTTATGTGTCCGGCCATGTGGGTGATTTTAGAATTTGCGCGTGATCATCTTTTTTCAGGCTTCGGTTGGTTGAGTCTGGGGTATTCGCAATATAAATTTCTCTCCTTGATCCAGATTGCTGACATTACCGGGGTCATGGGAGTTTCGTTTTTATTGGTATTAACTAATGTCATCCTCAAAGAATCTTTAGGCGCTTATTTTAAAAAAGAGACGCCGCGTTATTTTAATGCGGTTATTTTATTAACGGTGGTACTCTTGGCTGCGGTTATTTTTTACGGCCGGGCGAAATTATCCGTTCAACCGCGAGAAGAGGAGATGATTGAAGTAGCGGTCGTGCAGGGCAATATCGATCAGAATAAAAAATGGAGGCCGTGGCACTGGCCGGAAATTATTAATAAATATTTCGCGTTGACCGAAGCCGCGGCGGCATCGAAGCCGGATCTCATTATTTGGCCGGAGACGTCATTTCCCGGATACTTGTGGGATTATCCGCCGGGAATGTTTGCGGATATACAGCGTTTTGTGCGTGAGCATAAAATTCCTCTATTATTCGGGGCGGTCTTGCGGGAGGGGGAAGAATATTTTAATACCGCTGTTTTGCTTGATGAAACGGGCGAGGTGGTAACGCGATATGACAAGCTGCATCTTGTTCCTTTTGGAGAATTTCTCCCCTTGAGGAACGTCTTTCCGATATTAAAGGAGCTTATCCCGATTGCGGATTTTACCAATGGGGAAATCGCAACGCAGTTTCCGGTTGTAGCAAAAAAGGGGAGCCGGGAACACAGCAACCATTTTTCTGTTCTGATATGTTTTGAAGATACGGTGGCCCGTCTGGCGCGAAGGCTGGTAAACGCCGGGGCCGGCCTTTTGGTTAATATCACCAACGATGCCTGGTTTCTGGATTCTAAAGAGCCTCATCTGCATTTGCAGGGGGCGGTTTTCCGCGCCGTTGAAAACAGGCGCGACATAATACGCGCGGCCAACACCGGAATCAGTTGCTTCATCAGCAGAAAGGGGGAGATTCATGCGGTATTGAAGGACGCGGAGGATGATCCCACTTATGTTGAAGGCCATATCACTTCATCCGCGGCATTTTATCGTCGGAAAACGTTCTATACACAATACGGCGATGTTTTTGTTTTTATCTGTTTCAGTTTTTTTATATTAAATATGATATTTCTAAAAGAGTGATGGTAATTAGTGTAAGTATTTGTATAATATAATTTACATTAATAAATTTTTTTACAGTTCAGGAAAGTATAAAACTTTCCTGAAAACCCCTTTCCTGAGAACGCAAGAAGTTATGACGACCGAAGGGAGGAGTTTTCTTGAAAAAGGGTGGAATTCCGCAGTTTATAAAATAGAAACCCATTAATTGTCCTATTGACCGGGAGGATAATATGCCCAAGAAAAGTCGAAGTATTTTATTAGTCAGCTATGCTTTATGCTTACTTTATCTGACATCGGTATTTGTTTATGTCAGCAGCGCTTTAGAGCTTACTTTTTACGCGCATGGGGCGCGGTTTGCCATGATGTATTTTCTGCTTTTTATCGGGGCATTACTGATCTTGTCCATGCGGGAATGGGCCAGAAGGGCTTTCGTTATCTTGAACGAACTGGCTATCATTTATTCTTTGATAATTTTCCGTTATTACCCGGAATTTATACACGTCAGTTATATTTTTATGCATTTTATTGTGATCCTGTACTTTATTCAAGCCAGGATCAGGGTTCTTTATCAGCCGGCCGATACTTATACCAGAAAAAGCGTTCTGGTAGTTGATGATGACGAAGCTCTTTTAAAGACTCTTAAGAGAATATTGCTTTCCAATGGCTATAGCGTCCTGGTAGCGACAACGGGGGAAAAGGGGATGCAGGTCGCCAAATTACAAAAGCCGGATCTGATCGTTTTGGATGTTATCCTGCCCGGCATCAAGGGTAGGGAGCTGTGTTCCCGTTTAAAAGAAAATCCGGAAACGGCCGAGATACCGGTCATTTTTCTGACAGCCAAAGATTCCCCGGATGATATTAAGGCGGAAATGGCGGCAGGTGGCATATCCCACCTCACAAAACCTGTCAATGCCAAGATGCTGTTGGCAGAGATTAAAAAAATCCTCGGCTTTTAGACAAATATTTTTCTTAAAGAATAGCGTCATGCCGCGTCACAGCAACCTTCTATCCCCGCAGCTGTTGTTCATAAAAAGGAGGGTACGATGGATATTAAGTCCATACCGATTACAAAACCGGAAAACGTCAATGTCATTCTGGGCCAGTCACATTTTATTAAGACAACGGAAGACCTTTATGAAACTATTGTCACCACGGCACCGTCCATGAAGTTCGGTTTGGCCTTTTGTGAGGCGTCGGGGGCCTGTAAGGTAAGGGTTGAGGGTAATGATGAGGAATTAAAGAAGCTGGCGGCGGACAACGCCTTAAACATCAGCGCCGGACATTGTTTTATTATTATGATAAAAGAAGGGTTTCCTATCAATGTTCTGAATCAAATACAGAACGTTGTGGAAGTTTGCAAGATATTTTGCGCGACAGCTAACCCGGTTGAGGTTATCGTGGCGGATAACGGTAAAGGGTGCGGGATATTAGGCGTAATAGACGGCTTAAAGCCGACGGGGATAGAGGGAGAAGAAGATGTTCAGTGGCGCAAAGATTTCTTAAGAAAGATCGGATATAAAAGATAATGAACAGGAAAGAATTCAGAAAAAAACTTCATCGGGTGGCCGCGCGACACGCCTTATTTTTCTTTTTCGCCCTTTCCCGGGTGGTGCCCTTTGTCCTGGTCAGGGTTTTTATGTTCATCAGCCAGCGCGTCACGTATTTCTTTATCAAGCGTTTGCGCAAGATCGCGCGCGAAACATTGACTGTGGCCTTCGGCAATGAAAAAACCGAAGAGGAACGGAAAAAGATTGTTTTAAAGTGTTTCGTGAGCCTGGGATATTACATGACAGATCTTCTCTATTATTCAAAGTATCCGCAAAAAGTTCTGGATGCCTGCACGTTTGAAGGGATGGAACATATCGAGCAAGCGATGGCGAAAGGTAAAGGGGCCATTGCGGTCACGGCGCATTTCGGAAATTTCCCTCTTACCATGTTGGCCTTTGCCCAGAAAGGGTACAAGGTGAATGTTATCATGCGCCGGGCTCGGGACGAGGCCGTGGGAGAGAAGGTGTTGAAGATCATGGATGGCGTCAACGTCAGGACGATATATAGTCATCCGCGAAAGAAATGCGTCATAGATTCTCTTCGGGCGCTGCGCAATAATGAACTGCTTTTTATTCTTTTGGACCAGAATTTTGGCGCCGATGGCGGGGTTTTTGTGGACTTTTTCGGCAGGAAGGCGGCTACAGCGACGGGTCCGGTGGTCTTTGCCCGAAGGGCAGGGTCTTCGATTATTCCCCTTTTTACGACGTGGGAGAAAGATAGAGGTTATCGTGTGATCATTGATCCGGAATGCGAGTTGATACCCAATGATGATGAACAAATATTTCTGGAAGAAAATATCGGGAATGTCACAGCGGTTATAGAAAGATACATCCGTGCCTACCCTTCTGAATGGGGGTGGATGCACCGGCGCTGGAAGACGGAGATAAGCGCGAATAATCAGAAGTAGTATGTTTTAACTGTTATTCTGATCCGCCACAAATAATGGCGGATCAGAATGATGGCAGGAACAAGATCCTTCGCTGTGCTCAAGATGACGCCGCACATTAAATGAAAAGCAGATCATGTCTTTAGACAAAACAATTAAATCAAATAAACCCCTTCTTTTCATTATCGGCTTTACTGTCTTGATACTGGGGATTGCGTTAATCCTTGTTTGGTGGCGGGACGTGGCATCACTTTTCCGGGGGGCGATAAGTATGTTTGTAGCCCTGGGGGGCATGCTTCTTTTATATATGGTTAAGGAATAATAACCAGAGTGCCGGTGCGCATGTTACAGGTAACAAAGAAACAAACATCAGACGTTTGGTGTTTGTTTTTTGGGAAATTGTTATTTGTTTGTGTTTTGTGACTTGCTGTTTATTCCGGCATGTGTCGTGTGTCCCGGGACGTGTGACCTGATATGGTTTGGATCCAATTTATAATTAGCTCAGCAATTATTGTCGCGGCGGGTATCCGCCTGACCATTTACGCGGACGCGTTAAGCGAGCGCCTGCGTTTAGGCAAGGCCTGGATCGGCATTATTCTTTTGGGCCTGGTGACGTCCTTGCCGGAGGCGGTGGCAAGTATCACGGCCGTCGCGTCTTTACACGCAAATGACCTGGCCATCGGGAACATGGTCGGCAGCAATAACTTTAATATAGTCCTGATCTTTCTCATGGATATTGTTTATCGTCAGGGTTCCGTGACCAACGGTTTTGTTTTTCGAAAGGGGAGTGTGCTGCCCATTCTTTTCGCCGTGGCCTTAACGTTTATTATTTCGGCGGAAATCTGTTTCAAAGGGGCCGTGCCGGTCTTCGGTTTTTTGGGTGGGGGAGCCTTATTTGTGGGGGCAGGTTATCTTCTTGGTATAAGAATTCTCTCTCATTATCAGGAGGAACCACATGTCGCCGTGGAGGAAGGCCTCATTCCCGGAGTCGCGGCGCGGACATTGCCGGTTATTTACATCAATCTTTTTGTTTGCGCGGCCCTTGTTGTTCTGGGAGCTGTCTGGCTGGTTGGAACCGCTGATACGATCGCCGAAATCACCGGACTGGGGAAGACTTTTGTGGGGACGCTCTTTTTGGCCTTTGTGACGTCTTTGCCCGAGATGGTGGTGACCATATCGGCGGTCAGGCTGGGGGCCTTGCAAATGGCCTTAGGAAATATTTTCGGCAGCAATATGATTAATATGTTCATCATCTTTCTGACAGATTTGGTTTATAAAAAGGGAGCTATTCTGGCGACAGTATCACAAACACATTTAGTCGCGGCTTTCTCAAGTATCCTACTGAGTCTTATCGTTCTGGCCGGTATAAAATATAATAAAAAAAAGACACTCCTGGGGTTGGGTGTCGACTCTTGGGTGATAGCGATTATTTTTCTGTTCAGTATGAATTTGGTTTATATGTTAAGATAGTTACCATATAAAGGGGAGTTAAAAAGCAATGTTCGCAAAAATGAGAAAATACTTTATTTCCGGGCTGATCGTCTTTCTTCCTGTCGCGGTGACGATTTATTTGTTTGCCTGGGCCATCAATTTCACCGACGGGATCCTGGGGAAATATCTTCAGCCGATCATTTATAACAGATTTGGTTTTTATTTCCGCGGATTGAGTATTATTATCCTGGTTTATCTGGTCATGATCATCGGTTTTTTTGTCACCAATTATTTTGGCAGAAAAATTTATCTATTTTTTGAAAATCTTATGATACGGGTGCCGTTTTTTAAACAGGTTTATCCCGCGTTCAAAGAGATCGCTTTATTTTTATTCTCCCGGGATAAACTGTCCTTCAAGCAGGTGATTATTGTTGAGTATCCCCGCAAAGGCATTTATTCATTCGGTTTTTTGACTAATGAATCGAACAAAGAAATTAATAAAAAAACCGGGCATGAAATGTGTAATGTGTTTCTTCCCAGCGCCCCCGGCCCGGTAACCGGTTATGTTGTGATGATTCCTAAAAAGGACATTATTTATACCGACATATCCGTTGAAGCGGCGATCAAGTTCAATGTCTCCGGAGGGGTCGTCAATCCATACTCCTGTTCAGAGCAAAACGGCAAGAAATAAAATTTAAACCCTCAATTCATAGAAAGTTTTTAAATCATGAAGAAAAGAAATATTCAGCTTATTGCCTTTGATTTAGACGGCACTCTTATGGACGCGTACTTGCCGGTTTGCCGCAGCTTGAATTACGCCCTGCAAAAAGTCGGCTTGCCGCCTGTGGACAATGAAACGATCAAACGCACGGTCGGTTGGGGCGATAAGCACCTTTTAAGAACTTTGGCCGGAGAAGACGAGATTGAAGAGGTTGTCGCGATATACCGCGAGCATCACGCGGAATCCTTAAAAGACGGGACCGAACTGCTTCCCGGGGCGGCTGATTTGTTGCGCTGCCTTAAAGATCAAGGGCATCGCATGTCCATCGCGAGTAATCGTCCTACCAAATTCTCCTATATTGCCATGGATTATCTGGGAATTACGGATTATTTTGATTTTGTCCTTTGCGGTGATGTCTTAAGCCGGGCCAAACCGCATCCGGAAATTCTTCACAAAACCCTCGCCAATTTTTCCCTGGAACCCCGGCAGGCCCTTTATGTGGGGGACATGGTTATTGATATCGAAACGGCAAAGGGGGCGGGGGTGAAAGTCGCCGCTGTGCTGACCGGTTCCAGTACCAAGGAGGAAATAGCCGCGCTGGACCCTGAATATATCATGGAGAATGTTTTTGAGGTTAAAGATATCCTTGAAGAGTTGAACAGGGACTCAAACGGCTGAAATAGTATAACTTAAAGATTTTTGTTGATTTTTTTTGACATCACCATACAATACTCAGAATAATATATATTAAAATTAAGCGTACGAGAGATGAGGAGAATGAATCATGAGTAAAAAGAAACGCAGAGGAAAGCTGAATTGGAAGTCCAAGAAGGCGAATCATGGCCGCAAACCGAACCGCGGTTAATTTTTTTCCTGTTTCCTATCACCTGTTAGGGATATTATAGATACAATTTAATTTATTAAAGAGGGGGGGTGTATGAACCTGGTACTTTTGGTTCCCATTAGTTCTTTAGTGGCCTTGGGCTTTGCCTTGTCTTTGGTCTTCAAGATCATGAAAGAGGATGAAGGGACTGACCGGATGAAGGAAATCGCGCAAGCGGTTCGTGACGGCGCTAACGCCTATTTAGGAAGTCAATACAAGGCGGTTGCCGTTATTTGTGTTATCGTTTTCGGCCTGTTATGGATATTGGCGTCAAAGGGTTTAGTCGGGAAATTTGTTCCTTTCGCTTTTGTGACCGGGGCCTTTTTTTCCGGGCTTTCCGGTTTCTTCGGTATGAAGATCGCTACTAACGCGAGTGCCAGAACGGCAAATGCCGCGCGGGCGAATTTGAACGCCGGTTTGCGCACGGCCTTTTCATCCGGGGCTGTTATGGGTTTTGTGGTTGTGGGCCTCGGATTGCTGAACATTTCCGTTTGGTATATGTTTCTGGATTCCTATTACACAAATAATCCTCCCGCCGTGATGAGCAAGCTTTTCGCGATTACCAGCACCATGCTGGGCTTGAGTATGGGCGCCAGTTTTATGGCTCTTTTCGCCCGGGTCGGCGGCGGTATTTTCACCAAGGCCGCTGATGTCGGCGCGGATTTAGTCGGTAAGGTTGAAGCCGGGATTCCGGAAGATGATCCGCGAAATCCGGCAACGATCGCGGACAATGTGGGTGACAATGTCGGTGATGTCGCGGGTATGGGTGCTGACCTCTTTGAATCGTATATCGGGTCGATCATCGCGACGTCTGTTTTAGGTATCGCGGCCGGTTACGGCGCCAGGGGTGTTATTGTGCCGATGGTTTTAGCGGGGCTGGGGATTTTCGCCTCTATCATCGGGACATTTTTTGTCAAGGCGTCTGAAGACGCGTCGCAGCATTCGCTGTTAATGGCTCTTCGCAAGGGGATTTTTATCGCCGGCGGGTTGGTCGTGGCGATGGCGATTGTTTTAGTTTACAAGGTTTTCGGGCCCGAACAAATGGGGATCGCCTGGGCGATTATCACGGGGCTGGTCGCGGGTATTTTGATCGGCTTGACTACCGAATATTACACATCGGCAAATTATAAACCGACACAAAAATTATCAGAGACCTCTTTAACAGGCCCGGCCACGATCATTATCGGCGGGTTGGCTTTGGGGATGGTTTCTACAGCAATCCCGATTCTTATTGTCGGGGCCGCGATTTTCGCGTCTTTTTGGTTCATGGACGGGTTCCAGGTTCCGGCCCAGGGATTGTACGGGATCGGCATCGCGGCTGTCGGGATGTTGAGCACATTAGGGATTACTTTGGCCACGGACGCTTACGGCCCGGTGGCGGACAATGCCGGCGGTAACGCGGAAATGGCCGGGTTAGAGCCGGAAGTCCGTAAAAGGACAGACGCCCTTGATTCTTTAGGGAATACGACCGCCGCGACAGGCAAGGGTTTCGCGATCGGTTCGGCCGCCTTAACGGCCTTGGCCTTGATTGCTTCTTACAAGGAGAGCGTTCAGTTGGCGGGCGGTTCCATGAAACTGGATTTGATGGATCCTATCGTTTTGATCGGGTTGTTTATCGGGACGATGATGCCGTATGTCTTTTCCGCTTTAACCATGAGCGCTGTGGGGCGCGCGGGCGGTATGGTTGTTGTTGAGGTGCGCCGTCAGTTCAAAGAGATTGCCGGCATTATGGAAGGCACCACAAAACCGGATTATAGACAATGCGTCTCCATTGTTACCGGCGCGTCATTAAGAGAGATGATTCTGCCGTCATTGCTGGCTGTGATCACGCCGATTCTGGTGGGTATGATTTTAGGCGTTAATTGTGTCGGCGGCTTGTTGATCGGCGCCACCGCCTCCGGGTTTGTTTTAGCGATTATGATGGCTAATTCCGGGGGAGCCTGGGATAATGCCAAGAAGTATATTGAAGAAGGGAATATCGGCGGCAAGGGTTCTGACGCACATAAAGCGGCCGTTGTCGGGGATACCGTCGGCGATCCTTTCAAAGACACCTCAGGGCCGAGCATCAACATCCTTATCAAGCTGATGTCGATCGTGTCGATTGTCTTCGCGGCATTTGTTATCAAAGCGAATTTATTCGGGTTTTAAATTTGGGTTTTAGGTGTTAACAAACCGGGACATCCGCCTGAGGCGGATGTCCCGGTTTGTTAATAGTATGGAAGAACTTGTGCGCGCTGTGTTTATCAAATGCTGAAAACTCAAAAGAGATTTGATTCCGCTGAAACATAACCGTATTTCTCTCACCATTTTTCTTATAATTCATTCCCACATAAACAGTTAAACAAAAGCCCGGATTCCTTAATTTATGGAAAGGAAGGGGTTTAATTGTTAATGTAATAATATCGAACATTCGCTTGACAGAAAAACGAACATATGGTATGTTTTAAGTAACCTTAACAGGAGGTAATGATATGGACAGCTTCTATAAGAAATTGTCAAAGAAGATAAAGAAAATACGAGAGCGATTGGGCTTTTCCCAGGAAATGCTTGCTAAGAAATCAGGTATTAGCAGGGTTGCTATTTCTTTAATTGAAAATGGCGGAAGGAAGATCAGCGCTGAAGAAATTGCAAAGCTGTCTAAGATATTCAACATCCCAACGGATGTGCTTCTTAGCCTGGAAGAAGATATTGAAGTCGTTCTTGAGGCTGCTGTTGACCGGAAAACAAAAGATAAAACTGCGATCAGGATAAGTGTTCCTCAGAATAATTTAACAAAATTTAAAGAAGTATTGCTTTATGTTTTAAGCAAAGTCGGGTCTAAGCCTAATGTTGGGGAGTCTGTTTTATACAAATTGCTTTATTTTATTGATTTCAATTATTATGAGAAATATGAGGAACAATTAATAGGGGCAACATATATAAAAAATCATTATGGGCCGACTCCAACGGAATTCACAAAAATTATTGAGGAGATGGAAACAAAAGATCTGGTGAAAATCCAGGATAATTATTTCCAATATCCTCAAACTAAATATTTGCCGTTAAGAAAACCGGATTTATCTGTTATAACTGCCCAGGAGCAAAAGGTTATTGATGATGTGATAAACACTCTTTCAGACAAGAACGCGGCGGAAATCAGTGATTATTCTCACAATGATGTTCCCTGGCAAACCGCGGAAGATGGCGCTGTTATAGATTATGAGTCAGTTTTCTACCGTACTCAACCGTATTCAGTAAGGGGCTATGGTGACGAAAATATTCAATGACATAACGAAGACTCGTTGAATTCGGAAGAGATATTAAAAAACTTTCTAAAAGATTTAGAACCCTTGAAGAAGATCTAGTCACTTTCACGGCTAATCAATTAAAGTTGACGCATAAGCTGAATATTGATAATCAGGGGGTAGTAAGGATTTCAGATCTCGGCATTGAATATCCTCATTTATATAAAGCTCGAAAATTTAGTTGTAGGGCGTTGAAGGGGCGCGGGGCGGCAAGCGGCATCAGGGTTATATATGCTTATTATCCTCAGGAGGATATCATCGAATTTATTGAGATTTACTATAAAGGGAAAAAAGAAAATGAGGACAGGGAGAGAATTCTGAGGCATTACAATAAAGGTGGCAAAGATGACAATCTGTAATATGATCGTATTTCTTACACCTCGTCAAGAAGGAACAGTTTTGGTCTAGGATTTCGAAGTTCTAATCCGATTTTTTAAATGTATCGTTACTTCTTAGCCAATTTCGAAAATTGAATCCTTTTTTGACCCCGGTATTATTTGATTCGTTTTCAGCAATCGCTCACTCTAGTTCTTTAACAACTATTGCGAATATTTCATCAAACCAATCTACAAATATATTATTTGTGAATAGCTTTCCTTCTCGTATTTGTTTATAAAACCAAACTGACCTTGATGAATGTAGCGTTCGCAATACTTGTCCATATCCCCAAAGAATATACCACAAAAAATGATGTGTCCCAAATTTTTTACGGATAAGGGCAAGTCGTGTCCCTGCATTTGTCCTGATTTTTTTAAAAAAGAGGCTGTCACCTTTTTTTATCTATGTTAAAATACCAGCATTCATAAATAGTAATATTAAGAATAATAATTTTTCTTTGCTAATATGAGCCAAAACCAGATAAGCAAACCGCATCAGCCCCGGGCGCAGTGGAAGTCTCCGATGGGCTTTATCCTGGCCGCCTTGGGCTCAGCTGTCGGCTTGGGGAATATCTGGCGCTTTTCCTATCTTTGTTATGAAAACGGGGGAGGAGCTTTTCTCATTCCTTATTTTATCGCCCTCATTGTCGTCGGCATTCCTTTAATGATATTGGAATTGGGGCTGGGCCATAAAATGCGCGGGTCAGCGCCGATGAGCTTCGCCAAAGTGGGCCGTGATTGGGAATGGTGCGGCTGGTGGGCGGTGAACTGCGCGATGTACGGCATCATGCTTTATTATTCGGTCATTATCGCCTGGTGCCTGAGTTATGTTTTTTTCGCCACGGATCTGGCCTGGGGTTCTGACCCGAACAATTTTTTCTTTAATGAATTCCTGCAGATTTCTTCGGGGCCCACGCGAATGGGGGATATCCGCACGTCAATCATTTTCGCTTTAATGGGGGTTTGGGGATTATGCTGGTTTATTGTTTATTTCGGGGTGCAAAAAGGGGTGGAGCGCGCGAATAAAATATTTATGCCGCTGCTTTTTGTGCTGATCAGCGTTCTGATCATTTGGAGCGTTAATTTAAAAGGGGCGCATGTCGGATTAGCCGTCTATCTCAAACCGAATTTTGAGCTGTTAAAAACGCCGAAGATCTGGATTGACGCCTTTTCGCAAATATTTTTCACCTTGTCACTGGCCTTCGGGATCATGATCACCTATGCCTCTTATCTGCCGCGCAAAGCGGATATTGTCAAAGACGCTTACATGATCAGCTTGGGTAATGCCTTGTTTTCCTTTTTAGCGGGGTTCGCGGTATTCGGCACTTTAGGATACATGTCCGTGACCCTTAATGTGCCGGTGGCGGAGGTGGTCAAAGAATCGATCGGGTTGGCCTTTGTCACCTATCCGCAGGCGATCAGCCTTATGCCGGGTTTTGCCAGGGCATTCGGCGTGATGTTCTTTTTGTCTTTGGTGATAGCGGGCCTCTCCAGCGCGGTTTCGTTGATCGAGGCTTTCAGCGCGGCGATCATCGACAAATTTCACTATGAAAGAAAGACGGTGGTGTCCATTGTCTGCTTAACAGGCTTTTTAGGGAGCATAGTCTTTACCGCCAAGAGCGGTTTGTATTGGGTTGATATCGTGGATCATTTTATCACCCATTATGGTCTGGTCATTATCGGCATTCTGGAATGTTTTATTATCGGGTGGATATTTAAGGCGAAAAAGCTGCGTGAGCATATCAACCAGCACGCGCAGAAAGACCGTTTGAGTATATTATGGGACATAGCTATCCGCTATGTCATCCCGTTGGTTTTATTGATATTGTTGACGCATGATATTATTAAAGAAATTTCGAGCCCCTATGAGGGTTATCCCTGGGCCGCCTTGATCGGTATCGGCCAGCACTGGTTAGGCATTGCTTTGATTGCGGCGCTCTTCGTTTCGATGCGGCCCTGGAAAAAGGAGTTACATGAAACGGAGCAGCATGATTAACGAGGGAAGGAGCCCCCAATGAATTTTAAGAAGTTAAGACAAAAAACTTTGATGAATGTCCTTTTGATCGCGATGACCTTCGCCTTTAACGGATGTATTTATTTAGTGGTCGGCGGCGTGGGTGCCCTGGGCGGTTATGTCGTGAGCCCTGATACCGTGGAGGGGATGATCACTAATGAGAATTTCGATGACATCTGGGATGCCGTGGTTGAAGTCGTCTCCGTCATGGGAGTTGTCCAGGAGCGGAACGATGGCGGCGGTATTCTGATTGCCAAGGTGCAGGGGACGAAAGTGACGGTTAGCATGATGCGGTTGAGCGACAGCGCGATTAAAGTGTCGGTCAAGGCCCGCAAGGCCTTCATGCCCAAGGTTCAGGTGGCGCAGGAGGTGTATATGAAGATTATCAAGTATATCAGCGGGTAGCCGAGCGGAAAAATAAGAAATATTGACAATTTGTGATCTGTTCATTAAAATATCTGCTTCATTGAAATCCGGGTTTTTTGTGCCGAGGTAGCTCAGTCGGTAGAGCGAAGGACTGAAAATCCTTGCGTCGGCGGTTCGATTCCGTTCCTCGGCACTTTTTTTGTGTTAAGCTTTTCTTAAAATATTAAAGTTTGTTCATTCAGTCGCATCGCCTCCTCTCGCTCAGAAAAATTTAAAATTACCAATTGCTGTATTTTAACCTGAATTGTCACAAGAAAACTCCTTTCCCGGGAACGCCAGAAGTTATGACGGCCGAAGGGAGGAGTTTTTTTGTTAGCAGCCGGAGTTTATATCGGAGAGGGTTTTGATGATCCACGCCCGGTTTCGGCCGGCATGTATCAAAAGCGGTTAAAGACATATAAGGACATGGGGCATGTAATAACTGATAATTTTAAGGAACCCGAATACGAAAAGAGAGGATATTTATGAGCAAGAAGAAACAGCAATCAGGGCAGCTACCCGGGCAAATCCAGGAAAGCCCTGATTCCCGCGAGGGCCGACAGGAAAAAAGACTGAAACGGAAAAGCAATAAATGGAAGAAGAAAATTAAGAAGGTTTCGCGTGCGCGAAAACCTGAAGGGTTATCTTTAGAGGAATGGCAGGTTGCTCTACGAAAGAAGATCGCCGCAGAACAGCGGATGAGCGTAAAGAATGTGGGTGCCCATCCTGTTTTTTCTACTTTTAAGGTGAAGAATCCGGCGACTGATAAAACTTATCGCGTGGTTATTTCCGGAGAAGCCTTAGGCATTAATTATTGTACTTGTCCGGATTTTTCTATCAATACGCTGGGTACCTGTAAGCATATTGAATCAGTGTTGCGTCGTTTGAGAAGGATAAAAGGAGGAAGGAGATCCTTGAAGGAAGGGTTTCACCCGGAATGTTCCGCAGTGACATTAAGGTACGGGCTTAAACGCCGCGCCGCTTTTTTGCTTGGGACAAAAGCCGGCGGGGAACTGCGAAAACTGGTTCCGGAATTTTTTGATAAGGAATTATTCCTGACGGAGAAAGGGTTCCATCGGTTTGATGAATTTATGCGGCGCGCGAGCGCTTTGCAGGATGAAATCCAATATCATGATGATGCTATGGAATTTATCGCTAATGTGCGGGATATGGAGGTGAGGAAAAAACGCATCAAGAAAACCTTTCCTGATGGTATTGACAGCCCGCAATGGAATAATCTCCTTAAAACAAAATTGTATCCTTATCAAAAGGAAGGAGCGCTTTTTGCCTCTTGCGCCGGCCGGAGTTTAATCGCGGATGAGATGGGACTGGGCAAGACTATCCAGGCGATTGCAGCCAGTGAGATTATGGCTAAATGTTTTGGAATCGAAAAGGTTTTGGTTATTTGTCCGTCCAGTTTAAAATTTCAATGGGAGCAGGAGATTAAAAAATTTACTGAACGCAGCGTTCAAATTATACAAAACTCATTGCCGTGCCGGCATCGTCAATATAAGGAAAAAAGTTTTTTTAAGATTGTTAACTATGATGTCATCCACAGAGACGCTCTCCCTGTTTCAGAATGGGAGCCGGATCTGATTATCCTGGATGAAGCGCAGCGTATTAAGAATTGGAAAACGCGGATGGCACGGTCTGTCAAACAATTAAAATCTCCGTATGCCCTTGTCCTGACGGGTACTCCATTGGAAAATCGTTTGGAGGAGCTTCATTCGATTGTGGATTTTATTGATCGTTATCATCTGGGGCCGTTATTTCGCTTTCTGCATAATCATCAGACCGTTAATGAAGAAGGCAGGGTCGTTGGATATAGAAACCTGAATAATTTAGGGAGTTCTTTAAACAAGATATTGGTCCGCCGCAAGAGCGAGGAGGTGTTGAAGCAGCTCCCTGAACGGATGGACAAAAATTATTTTGTCGCTATGACGAGTGAACAACAGGACATCCATGAAGAATACAGGGTTGTCGTAGCCCGTATTCTGGCGAAATGGAAGCGGTATAATTTTTTAACAGAAAAAGATAAACAGCTGTTAATGATGGCATTACAAAAGATGCGCATGGTCTGTGATAACACCTATTTGATTGACCAGGATATGATTCACGGCCCGAAGGTCGATGAATTGGAGATCCAGCTTAAGGAAATTTTTGAGAATCCACAAGCCAAGGTCGTTATCTTCTCTCAATGGCTTCGTATGATGGAATTGATTACACGCATGCTTAAAGTCAATGGCTGGAAGTACGCGTTTTTACATGGAGGTGTTCCATCGAATAAAAGAGGAGAACTTGTTAAAACTTTCCAGGAGGACGCGAAGTGCGGGGTGTTTTTATCAACCGAAGCCGGTAGTGTGGGATTAAATCTTCAGAACGCAGCCTTTGTGATTAATATTGATCTTCCATGGAATCCTGCTGTATTAGAACAAAGAATCAGCCGGGTGCATCGTATGGGGCAGAAGAACCCTGTCCATGTGATTAATTTTATATCAGAGGGCGGGCTTGAACATGGAATCCTCGGGTTGTTGCAATTTAAACAGTCGATGTTTTCCGGCGTCCTGGATAAAGGTGATAATGAGATTTTTATGGGGACAACGAAATTTAACCGGTTTATGAAGACCGTTGAGAAGTCCACCGAATCGTTAGAAGAGCAAGAAGATTCTAAGCGGGAATCACAAGGAGAAATGTTACGGGACGCGGAAGCCTCCCGTCAAGAGATAACCGGAGAGCACGAAATCCGGGAAGAAGAGCAGCCAATTCGGTCAGCGCAAAGAGGCGAACAAGAAGAGGATTCTCTAAAAGGGATATTGCGGATAGGAGCTTCTTTTCTGAAGGATTTAAGCGACAGCCTTGATGGACAGAAATCGAAGGAAGCGGCTTCAACAGGACACGGATTACCTTCAGGTATCCGCATTTTTACGGATAAGGATACAGGAAAAAGGACATTCCAAATTCCCGTTCCAGAGGAGAAAACATTAAATCAGTTGACAGAAGTTATCGGGAGCTTTTTTAATGTTTTGAAAAAAAATAAT
This sequence comes from Candidatus Omnitrophota bacterium, assembly GCA_023139575.1. Classification (GTDB taxonomy): domain Bacteria; phylum Omnitrophota; class Gorgyraeia; order Zapsychrales; family JANLHA01; genus JAGLNJ01. Next base: position 27,854 of record JAGLNJ010000045.1, read on the forward strand.
CGAATTAATGGAAAGTAAAGAACATCCGCGAACTTACGGCTGGCAGATGGACGCCAAAAAGAAGGACTATGATGAAAATTGCTAAAGGGTTGATTGATATGGGGTTGTAAGAAATATAGTGCAATGAATGGAATCACCTTTCCTTCAAAATTCCCATTTATTCATAAAAAATCACTGGATAAAATCATAGGCATTTGTAGTAATTCCTTAAATCTTCCGCGTAAATATTACATATAATGTAATAATGTCGTTTGACATTTTAATATAATGGTGTATATTTATTACATATAATGTAAGGATTATGTCTTATGGAAAATACCAAAAAACAAAAACTATTTGAGATTGCCTCACTTCAACAGGGATATTTTACCGCAAAACAAGCTCTTTGCGCTGGATTTTCTTATAGAATGCACACTCATTACAGACAAAACGGAGAGTGGCTTGAAATTGATAGGGGTATTTTCCGGCTAGCCCAGTTTCCAAATTCTACTGATGAAGATTATGTAATATGGTCCCTTTGGAGCAGAGACCGTAACGACCAACCACAAGCTGTTATTTCCCATGAGTCAGCACTTAGCATTCATGACTTCAGCGATGTTATGCCATCAAAAATTCATTTTACAGTTCCACCTGGATTTAGAAAAAAAGCATCCAAAGGATGCGTAATTTACAAGGGGAACATTTCGGATGGTGAAAAAGAGCAAAGAGAAGGATTTTTTATCACAAATCCTCTTCGTACAATTATTGATTGTGTCAAATCAAACCTTAGCATTAATTATATTGAACAAGCCATACAACAAGCTTGCGATAGAGGAATAATTCAAATTATTGATATTGTAAGCGCTGACATGTCATCAAAGACAAGAGATAAAATAATGAAGATTTTAAAAAGAATGAAAATCAGACAGGAAAAGTCTAATGGCAACTGATTTTAAAAAATATGATAATGCAATTGCGTTCAGGAAGGCACTTGAAGATCGACTAAAAAATATTGCTCGCGAGCAATCAATTCCCTTAGATCGCTTGAGAAGACGAGTAACATTTGATCGCTTTCTTGCTCGATTATTTGAACCTAACAAACCAAATCAACAGTGGATTCTCAAAGGTGGTTACGCCTTGGAATTCCGGTTTCATAATATCGCCCGAACGACTAAAGATATTGATTTCTCAATACCGCATATGAAAGAACCGAATGAAAATACCATCCGTGAATTGCTTCAAGCGGAAGTAAAAAGAGATAAATCTGATTGGTTTCAATTTTTCATTGGTGTGCCTATGAGAGAATTTGATCAAGCGGTATATGGTGGATGGCGTTATCCTGTTGAGGCAAGAGTTGCCAATCGAGTCTTTTCAAAATTTCACGTTGATATCGGTATTGGTGACGCTGTTATCTCTGAAGCCGAATGGAAAACAGGTGATGATATTTTAGGGTTTGCCGGAATAAAACCGGCATGTGTAGCGATGTTGCCAATTGAACAACACTTCGCAGAAAAAATACACGCGTATTCATATCCTCGTGAAAAACGGCCTTTTTCACGCATACGAGATTTAGTTGATTTGGTATTGCTTATTGAACAAGGACTCCCTGAGAGAAAATTGGTATTGGCTGCAACAAAGGCTACATTTAAACGACGTAGTACACATGATATACCGCAAGAGTTAGAGACGCCTCCGGAATTCTTAGAGGATAGTTACGCGAAAATGGCACAAGATTGTGGAATCTTGAAAAAGACAATGACGGAAGCCTTTTCATTTTTAAAAGAGTATTGGTTAGAATTAGGAAATTGAAAACATGAAATTTTAAGGTTGTTGGAATGAAAGAAATTTATGGACTCACTTAGAAGACATATCAATAAAACAGAACTAGACCCGTTATTAGGAAACAATCAAAATAAAGAGAAAATTCTTGATGCCCTTTTTGACGATATAAATAGTTATCCATACCAATATTATTTAAAGCAAGATATTAAAACAATGGACAATTTAATCAATGCTGTTGATGAGCTATCTACTGATTATACTTTCATTGAACAAATTCGCAAAGTTTTCCTAATAGATAAAGATTTATCAATCCCCCCAGAAATAAAGCGGATTTTTATTGATAATGAACCAATAGCATTTTTTATTGGCGCAAGTATGTAGGGATGATGTTGGGGTTACTGAAGAAGATAAATGGTTTGGAATAAAGGAGGTTAGGATAAAATTCTTTTTAAGCAGAATTGGAAAAATTATATATTTAGACGGGTGTAACTACGATATCTAAAGAGGAGACTACGATGAAGCAATGGTATGAGTCATTATTTGAGAATTATGCGAAGAAATATGATAAGGAGTGTTTTGTTCAAGGAACTGCCGGCGAATGTGATTTTATTGAACAGGAGATAAATCGCGATAAATCCTTAAAGATAATCGATATCGGCTGTGGGACTGGCCGTCATTCTATTGAGATGGCAAAAAGAGGTTATTCAATTACGGGAATAGATCTATCCGAATCACAGCTAAAAAGGGCGGTGGAAAAAGCAAAAGAAGAGGGATTGGAAATCGACTTTCAAAAACATGACGCAAGAAATCTTCCTTTTGAAGGCGAATTCGATCTCGCAATCATGCTCTGCGAAGGCGGATTCCCTCTGATGGAAACAGATGAGATGAATTTTGAGATACTCAAGAACGCGACAAAGGTATTGAAAAGCAAAGGCAAATTCATGTTTACGACATTGAACGGGTTATTCCCGCTTTTTCATTCAGTCAAAGAATTCTATGAGTCAGTAGGGAAAGAAGGCAATGCTACATATCAAGAGTGCTCATTTGATTTGATGACATTTCGTGACTACAATACTGCTGTATTTGAAGACGATGCTGGAAATAAAAAGAAATTAAAATGTAACGAACGTTATTATGTGCCCAGTGAAATAACTTGGCTTTTGAAGACGCTTGGGTATAAGAAAATTGATATATTTGGTGCAAAGCTCGGTGCTTTTTCGAGAAATGATAAGCTAACCACAGAAGACTTTGAAATGCTCGTTATTGCAGAAAGATAGTTGAGAGAGGGAGATGTTACATATTATAAGGTCTGATTGTGCAGTTAACGCATCCAACGCTATAAACTTGCAGTGAATAACAGGCAGATAACAATCTGTCGTCGGCTTGATATGTCCAAAAACGGCAATTAAATCGATATGCAAAGTTAGCCAAAAGAGTCTTTCGAGTATGGGATGAGCTAACTGCACAATCAGATTATAAGGCATTAATATGAGAGAAGATAAGAAGAAAGCTCATCTTAAAGTGTTTGGCTGGCAGAAAGTACAGGTTACGATGGATGATTTTGAAAACAATACAGATTGTTTATGGGGATGAGATGAGGTAAAAAGACGATGAATAAAGCAAATAAAAATATTAATGTTGGGAAAGTTGTTTTGTGCAAGAGTGGACTGCAAGTACAGCTAAAGGAAGAAACTGTATGGCTTTCACAGGCACAAATGTGTGAGCTTTTTGATAAGAACAATATCTGAGCATATACGTAACATATTTAAAGAAAATGAGTTATCAGAAGTTTCAGTTGTCCGGAAATTCCGGACAACTGCTAAAGATGGTAAATCTTATAATGTTTCTTACTACAATCCTGATGTCATAATTTCAGCGGGTTATAGAGTTAAATCACAGCGAGGCACGCAATTCCGTGTTTGGGCAACGAAGGTGTTAAAACAGCATTTAATAGAAGGTTACACTATCAATTCAATGAAAAACGGCTCAAAAAGCAGGAACAAAAGTATTTGGAACTTAAGAATGCCGTTAACTTGATCGGCAATGTTGCGCGGATAGAAAGCTTGCCTGCAGAAGCAAAAGGACTGGCGCAAGTAATTTCAGAATAGTTACACATAAAATCATTGGATTCTATTGATATGGGAATAAAAAGGCATGAGTCCCGCTGAACAGAAATTAATGTGGGACGAATTTTTTCGCAATACCAATTTCTTTTAAAGAAAAAATTGTGTCCTGAAAGGATTTAACCGGGAACAGCAAATGTCGGATATCTTTTAGATAAATTTAAAAAAGGAGATGTACAAGATGGCTAAAAATGATGTAGATATTTCAAAAGTTTCATTATCCAACACGAAAAAAGAAATGATGGACGCATTTAAAAAAGTGAAAAAGGCGCTCGAAGAAAAGGATGAAACCGAATTGAAGCCGGAAAAGAAAATTGAAGAAAAAAGAACGCAGGAAGTCATAAAAGTCGCGGACTCTTTATCTTCGGAGAGTGTTTCCAGAGATATTAACAACCTTAAATTGGAAGTGGGAAAAGCGTTATCTCAGGTCTCTGAAAAATTAGAGGAGCAGACCCGAAAATACCAGAAAATACAAGAAGCCATAGATATAAAAAATAAAGAGCTTCAGGAAATTTATGATATTGAGAAATCAGCTTTTGCTTTAGCGGCTCTCCTTGAATCACAAAAACAAAAAAGGATCGAATTTGAGGAGGAGATGTCCGGACTGAGAAAAGAATTAGAAGATCGTATAGAAAAAACAAAAATTGCCTGGGATAAAGAACAAAAAGAATATGATGAAACGCTCAAGGAGCGCAATGCTCAGGAGAAGAGGGAAAAAGAACGTCAAAAAGAAGAATATACCTATGCTTTTCAACGGGAAAAGCAGCTCGCAGAAAATAAATTTAAAGACGAAACAAGCAAGCAAACAAAAGAACTTGTTCTTAAAAGGGAAGAATTCGATAAAAAAATAGCTGAACAAGAGAAAGCCATCAAAGAAAGAGAAACCTTTGTTGTCGAGAGGGAAAAGCGCCTTGATGATTTACAAAAAGAAGTAGATTCTTTTCCTGAAAGAATCGAAACCGTTGTAAGCAAAGCCGTAGAGGAAACAACCTCAAGACTCAAAACAGAAGCTAATAAAAACGAAATGCTGTTGAAAAAAGAATTTGACGGGGCAAACGGCGTTTTAAAAACAAAAATAGAGTCCCTGGAAAAAATCGCGGCAAACCAGAATACACAAGTTGCAAATCTCACGACCCAATTAGAAAAAGCCTATGGAAAAGTTCAGGATATTGCCGTAAAAGCCGTTGACGGTTCGGCTAAAGCAAAGGCGTTTAATGACTTCAGTCGTCATTTTAGTGAAAGAGGAAATAAGCAAGCCCAGGCATAGGCGATAGTATGTGCCAATGGAGAGAGTATCGGGAATAAATTCTAAAAGTTTGGGGAACCAGCTAATCATAAGCCGGAACCGTAGAAGTTTCCTTTGCCGCAATTTATCGGAAAATATTATAAGGACAAATTTGGTGCAGCGCGTCCGGAGAAGACGTTAGTGCTGTAAAGGCAGTTAAAAAATGGCAAAGGCAAAAAAGAAACTCACTGCCTCGCGGAAACGTGCCAGAAAAGAGGCTAAATCAGAAAGACAGAAGAAGTATATGTGGATCTTCATGAATGGCAAGCAGGTCAAAGTTAAAAGGCCTCCCACAATAGATGGCCTGGATGTTGATGATGAATACATTAAACAAAATGCTGATCCAATATGGCTGCATCAGAATGAAATGTGGGAATATATTTAAAATTGTTGGAATGAAAGAAATTTATGG
>JAGLNJ010000046.1 GCA_023139575.1 Candidatus Omnitrophota bacterium
CCTTAAAATGCGTGTCCGCGAAAGAGGCGATCTGCGGCAGGTGGGTGATCAAGATGATCTGCCGGTCATTTGAAAGGCTTTTGAGCTTCGTCCCGATGACCTTCCCTAATCGGCCGCCGATCTGCGCGTCGATTTCATCAAAGATCAAAACAGGAATGGGATCGACCCTGGTTAAGGCCTTTTTTAAGGCCAGCATGACCCGGGCGGCCTCACCGGAAGAAACGATCTCCGCGAGGGGTTTTAAATCCTCGCCGGTATTGGGGCTGATGTAAAAGACAACCTTGTCCCGGCCCTCCGCGTGAAAATCCACACTTGTGACGCGCGCTTCAAAAAGCACTTGTTTGATGCCGAGATCTTTTAATTCCTGCTCGATGGTTTCTTTTAAGGCAAGCGCGCCCTTTTCACGGGCTTCGGTCAATTGCCGGGCGAGCTTTGTTAATTTCTTCTCACAAGCAGCGATATCCTTTTTTAACCGGGCGTCATTATGCTCAAGGTTGATAAGCAGGTCATATTTTTCTTGCGCCTTCAGATAAAAATCATGCGCCTCTTCAATCGTCGGGCCGTATTTGCGTTTGATATTTTCATAAATATCGTACTTATCATTGATCTCCCGGGCCTGCCGCGGCTCAAAAGACAAAGAGTCCAGATAATCACGCAATTCCATGATAAGTTGGTCGCTGTTTTCCTGAATATTGGTAAGATATTCAGCCAGCGTTTCTGTGGCCGTGTCAGTATGTTGCAGGGTCCGAACGGAGCTGAAGGCTTTATGAATAGAGTCGGTAATGCCGATATCCCGGTTTTCAAAAAGCCGCAGCAAGGCCGCGCCGTTTTCATGGAGTTTTTCGGCATTGGCAACGCGCGTTTGGTCCGCGCGCAGGGCTTCATAATCTTCCGCCTTTAAAGAGGCCTGCGAAAGTTCTTTGATCTGATGGCCCAGAAGGTCCAAGTCGCGCTCCCGTGAAGAAGAGGCGTTTTCTAAGTCCCGCAGTTGTGAACGCAGGCGGATGTAGTCATTGTAAAGGCGGGAATAGGTTTCTTTAAGATCACCGAAATCAACCAGGGGATCGAGAAAGTTTATATGCAGTTCTTCTGATAAAAGCATTTGATGATCATGGGGCCCGTGAAAATCAATCAGATGATTACCCAGGGCCTTCAATTGGGCGAGGGTAACGGTAAAGCCATTGACCTTTATCTTTTTGCGCCCGTCAGCCGAAAGCTGCCGGTTGATGATCAGAGAGTTGTCATCCGCGTCAAGGAAGTCTTTAAAGAGGTCACTATGACGTAACGGGGAGGTGTTAAGGTCAAAGACGGCTTCTATCACGCAGGGCCGCGATTTGTCCCGGATCTGTGACGCGCTGAGGCGCTCTCCCAGGGCAAAGCGCAGACCGTCAATGACAATAGATTTTCCCGCGCCGGTAGATCCTGTAAGGATATTGAGCTTCCGGGAAAATTCAATGACAACTTTATCGATTAAACCGAAATTGTGAATAGTGAGTTGTGACAGCATAAAACTATTTCTAAGAGGGGGTAATTGTCAATATTACTTGTGATATAATGAATTTATCTTATCAAAGATGTATGATAATGAAAAGTATTTTAAAATTACGCCTTTAGGCCGGAATATTGATTAAAAATATTCAGCTTTGACAAGTAGCCGGGGAGGCATATAATTGATGGAGCGGGGTTTTCTCCCCATCAGAAATCATTCTATTGAAAAAACATAAGAAAAGAATATTATTCAACCCAAGGAGTGGAAATGAAGCAAGAAAAATTAAAACAGTCGTTGGCAAAACTTACTGATGAAGTCGCGAAGATCGATACCAATGACATAGAATCACGCAAAAAATTAATGGAGCTGGCTGAACTTGTCCGTAAAAAATTAGAGACACCGGATGATCAGGAGCAGCATAACCGGTTTTTAGAAAAACTGAATGATGATATCGTCCATTTCAAGGTCGACCATCCCCTGGTTACGGCTACTTTGGAAGATATGATCGCGATCTTGAATGATTTCGGAGTTTAAAAAATTAATCTGCTGTTATCCCCCTCCCTGTATAATCCATGGGGCAAGGTAATCCCTTAAGTGGAGCCCCCGGGCATCGTGCCTGGGGTAGATCCGCCTCGGGCGGAAGCCGGAGGATGACATTTAAACAATAAAGGGGCGCGAGCCGTTTGTTGATCGGTAAGCACCCCTTTAAAATTATCTGTTAAAATATTGTAATCGTTTTATTTATTCCCGATATTCTCTTGGACGTGATCTGAACCGCGGGAGAGCCATCCTCCCACGGTGCTGATATCCTCGCCAAGACCCTTGATTGTGCCGCATCCTGTAAGGCAGAAAAGAAGGGCGATTAAAAATATATTCTTCATATGAAACTCCTTTCGTTTTCTTTCTCTCTTTTACACCTTAATCAGTTTTGTGTCAATATGAGTAAATTGCTATAAACAATGCCGGTACTATTTATTAAAAAAAGGGGCGCGCGTTTTTTTAACACGCACCCCGAAAAAAAATTCTGCCCGTTTATAAAGCCGGACAGGTGTTAATCTCCGCCGATATTATCCTGAACGGAATCCGAACCTCTGGTAAACCATCCGCCTATGGCGGTAATATCCTCGCCAATGCCCTTGATTGTGCCGCATCCCGCGAGGCAAAAAAGCAGAGCGATTAAAAGTATATTCTTCATATGAAACTCATTATCTTTCTCTCTTTTACACCTTAATCAGTCTTATGTCAATATGAATAAATCAGGCCTTTTTTAGATCCCCGCCGCTTTACCGGCTAAGTATCCTGTCGCGAAGGCCTGCTGCAGATTATATCCGCCGCTCGGGGCCGCTCCGTCGATAATCTCGCCGGCGAAATACAAGCCCGTCACAAGCCTGGATTCCATGGTTTTGGGGTTGATCTCTTTAGTGGAAACCCCGCCGTTTGTCACCATGGCATGTTCTAAGGCAAGAGCTCCTTTTATAGTCGCCGGAAGGGCTTTAAGAAGTGTTGTTATTTGGTGTCTTTGGGAGGAAGTAATCTGGCAGGATTTTTTATCGGGATCAATTCGGGCAATATTTAAAAAGGGTTGAATCATCTTTTTCGGAAGCATGTCTTGCAGGAGATTCTTGAAGGTTTTCTGCCCATGTTCCTTGATGTCCCGCAACAAACGCCGGTCAATTTGCTCCGGGGACAGTCCCGGCTTTAAGTCAATCAACATAGTGACCTGTTTTGTCTCTCTCAGTAAAGAAACGATATTACCGCTTAAGTCCAGGATTAGGGGGCCGGACACGCCGAAATGTGTAAACATCATGTCCCCGACGGGGGAGACTAATCTCTTCTTTTGGTGGGTGAAGGTGATGCGGCAGTTTTTTAATGTTAACCCCTGTAAATCTTTTACCCATTTTTCCTGTGTTTTAAGGGGTACTAATGCCGGCGTAAGAGGTTGGATGGTATGGCCCAGAGTTTTCGCGATACGAAAGCCGTCTCCTGATGATCCGGTTGCCCGGTAAGAATCTCCGCCGCAGCACAGGATGATTTTGTCGGCTGAAAGGAGCGGGCCTTTATGAAATGATAATTGAAACACGCCTCTCCGGCGATCTGTTTTCTTTAAGCGGGAATGGATTTTGATTTGGACGCCTGAAGATTTCAGGCGGCTTTGCAGCGCTTTGACAATGGAGCCGGCGTGATCGTCTGCGGGAAAGACGCGGCTCTGCCGCTCTATTTTCAGTGCCAGCCCTTTTGACTCAAAGAATTCGGTGAGATCATTACTGGTAAATGAATAGAAGGCGTGCTTAAGGAAACGTCCGGAGGAACTGAATTTCTCAACAAAGGCGCCGGGTGCGCCGGCATTGGTCACGTTGCAGCGGCCCTTGCCGGTCAACAAAATTTTGCGGCCGAGCGCGGCATTGCGTTCAAAAAGAAGCACCTCTTTTTTAGAAGAGGCTGCTTGAATAGCGGCCATCATGCCTGCCGGTCCGGCTCCGATTACAGCAATGTCGATCATGATTATTCTAATTACTCCCGGGCATTTACTTTTAAGCGGCCTTTCATCAGTTTTGCCGCCTATAATTTACCACAAAATTAATCGTGACAAAGATAAATTTTTACAATAGAATTAAAAAACAATCTTTCCTGACATTGTTTCTATTTTTGATAACCTTTACGAATATGTTTGTCAGCCAGGAGGAGCTGAATGATGAGAATTTATCTCCCGTTAAACGGCTGGCCGCGTCATCCCGGCAGCATGGGGTGAAAAACGGTATTATTATAAATAATAAATTGCTGGAAGATCGTATCCGTCAGGAATACGGCGATCAGCTGATTTATGTCAGCTCCTGCACGAAATATGTTTCACCGGATAAAATCCTTTCCCCCCTTGAAACACTTTCGATGTATCGGGTGGATATTCAGAAATATGATTATGTGGTGGCCACTCCTCAGGATTCACGGAGGAAGGGCCTTCTTGAAGATATCACGCGTGAGAATCGATTTAAACTTGTGGCGATATGCAATTTCTATCACCATTACGAATATACGTCTAGGGAAAATAAAAGGACTCTTGTGCATTTCAATAGCGCTAAAATGGTGGGGCGCGCGATCTCTTTTCTTATACCGCGGCTGACGACATGTTCGGCGGTTTGGCGGTCCGTCTGCCGGGTCAATGTCAAGAAAATAGCACGGATGCAGCTTGAGGCGGGGGTTATTAATTTTAAATTAGGAAGGGGCCTTGGGGCGGAACTGCTTGATCATCTCGTGTCAGTGATCCGGGGTTTTGAAGAGAGTGGAACGTAATAACAGATAGGATATTTTTGCTGTTTTTTAGCCATAAGAACCTTCTTTTGTTGAGTTTGACGTGAAAGAATAACAATTTTTTTTCGTCAAGAAACAAAAAATATATAGAAAATGTCATCACAACCACATACAATGGTGTTTATGCGATTAATTAACAGGCCAACAGAAACATTTCTTCATCTCATCTGCTGTGTTTGTTTTCTTTTCAGCGCTGCTTCGGTACACGGGGCGGGGCGCTTGAGCCGATCACAAAAACAACGTGTTGAAGAATGCGCGGCGATGCTCGGGGAATTGGACCCGCAGGATCTGGAATCCCGATTACGCCGCCTGGAAGACGGCCCTTACCAAGAGGAAAATATTGCTATCCTCGAGGCTGTGGCCAGGACATACAGCGAGATCGTTGCCGAGCAGAAAATGGAAAAACAGAAAACGAAGGAATGGCTTTACAGTATGGTCGCGCTGAATATGGGATATCTGCAGTTGGGAGGACTCAATCTTAATCAGCGTGATACTGCCCTGAATAAGCTTATCCGCTATAAGCTCAAAAAATATTTACCTGCCGAAGTCCTTGATAATGAGGACCTTTTTTATTCTCTGGATTATTTGGAATAATTAATCATAACTCCATGCCTTTGTCATTGTGGCCATTTTGGGCGGTGAGTTTACGGTCAAAAGGTTTAAAATATGCTGGTTTAATGAAAATTCCGCTATAATTACAGGAAATTTTCATTAAGAACCGGTATAACCGTGAGGCAAAAAGGGAACAATGAAAAAACGGATATTAGTCGCGGCTTTAATTGCCGGTATTATATTTTTTCTTATAGGGCTTTGGCTTATTCTGACAGCCAACGGCAATAGAGTGCTTGTGCGGTATTATTTCACGCGATATGCCGATAAGGAGGATATTGACTTGGGCACCGGTCAGGGAAGCTTGATTAAGGGGCTTACTTTTGAAAATCTTGAAATTGCTGATGTAAGCGGTTTTCCCTTCGGAACGAGGCTGAAAGCGCAATCAATTTTTATTGATTTGGATTCTTTAAACATCTTTAGCGGATTAACGGTAAAAATTGATAATATGCGGCTGCTTTTTCCGGAATCCGAAACACTTCTTATTTATGGAAGTTTTCAGTCGGGGGAACTGGACTTTAATATTTATTCGAGGGGTGTCACGGTTTATGAAGTCAAAAATTATCTGCCGGATCTCAAGGGCCTTATTCCCATAGATGGGAGTCTTGTTGATATCGATTTGGCGATCAAGGGGAGATATTTTGAACCGGAAATCGCCGGATCGATAATGATCGAAGAATGTGTTTATAAAGGTTTTACTCTGACAGAGAGCCGGCTGCTGATTGATGCGGCCTTAAAAGACAAAATAAGGGGTGTGAGATTATATGGTGATGTAAAAATTGACGGGGGGATTTTGAGAAACAGCCGCACGGAAGTCATCCTGGAGGAGGGACTTATAAAATTTTCCGGTTTATGGGACCGCCCGGATTTCCTGATTAAGGGGTATTCAACAATTGAAGCGACGCGCGTAAATATCGTTGCGCGGGGCCCCGTTGAAAAACCGGAAATTATGCTGAGCTCTGACCCTCCTTATTCAGAAGAAAAACTGATGGTGATGCTGGCTACCGGTAAGAGTTGGCAGAGCGTTGAAAAAGCCATTGAGGGGGAGGCGCTTTCTTCTCTCAATCTGAGCAAGGATTTCATTGACTATTTCTTCTTCGCGGGAAAAAAGAATAAGTTTGCCGGGAAATTAGGCATTCATGACGTGACGTTGAAAATGGAGAAGAATGCCAGCGGTTTTGGCGCTAAGAAAAATATAACAGGCCGTGTCAAAGTCGGCTTTGAATTGGAGAAGCGTGTTGATGATAGCGAGGAGGAAACTCTCAGCCGTAAAATACAAGGGGAGGTAAAAGTGACGGATAGTGTTTCGGTGGGGGTGGAACGGGAAGTCACAAGAGAACAGAATTCCAATGCCGTTGATGAGCTCTCCGAAGAAGTGAAAAATAATGATAAGGTTTATTTGAAGTACCGGAGAACGTTTTAGATTAATAAAGCGGCCGTCACCGTATTCCAGTAAAAATTCCTTGTTATGATTTTGTGTGAGGCGTAGAATATTAATGTAATTGATTTCTTCATCTTTCAATAAAAAACATCCAGGAGGGCGTTATGACCACGGTTGGACAGATTTTAAAAGAGAAGGGATTCGATGTTTGGTCAGTCAATTCAACGGACACAGTATTTAAGGCTTTGCAGTTAATGGCGGAAAAGAATGTCGGGGCTTTGGTGGTTCTTAATCAGGGAAATCTTCAGGGTATTTTTTCGGAACGTGATTATGCGCGCGCGGTTGCCGCAAGAAGGGAGGAGTCCAACGATACACTTGTTGGAGGCCTTATGAGCAAAGATGTTGTTTGTGTTGATGCCGGATCTACTGTGGAGAAATGCATGCAGTTGATGACGTCTGAAAGAATTCGTCATTTGCCTGTTATGGAGGGAGAGCGGATAGCGGGGATGATCTCCATCGGGGATGTGGTCAACGCGATTATCGGTGAATTAAAGTTTTCGGTGAAGCAAATGGAAAATTATATTTCCGGCGTGTCATAGAGCGCGGTGCGGATTACAATGTGAGATTCACTATTTGGGCGATTGCGTGTCTTTTATGATTGCCTGTAAAGTCCGTCCAGCGGGCTTTCAGGGGCGTTTGATAGATTCCGTATGGCATGAGTATAGATCATGGTTGTTTCTACATGTTTGAGCTCAAGCAGTTCCTGGATTTCTCTGATATTAATTCCGTTCAAAAGAAGATGTGTGGCAAAAAAAAGGTGCCGGGCATCTTTTTTGTCGATTATGAAAAAATATAAAGAAAAATACAGCAGGCAATAAAGCGAGGTCTTATTATCTTCTCCGGATGATCTTCGTTTTATTTGCTGTTGCCTGCTTTTTCTAAATATATTTATGAAAAGTATAAAACACGAAATTATTATAAAAACAATCTATAACAATGCACCCGACTTTTTCCCGCTGCTTCGCTCTGCGGGCACCAGCCACTGATTTTTATGTTAGCAGGAGTATAAATTGGAAGATTTATTTAAAATAATACTGTACTCATCTCTTTCTGGAATCACCGTTTTTTTTGGGGGTCTTCTTTCGAAATATTTTGAGAGATATTTCCAGGATGGACTTGTAAAAGAAGAGGTTCTCCATACATCAGTTGCATTTGGTGGAGGGATAATAATTGCCGCTGTCGCATTCGTTCTGGTACCGGAAGGGATGAACGTATTGCCTCTTGCTCCAATGGCAATAATATTCCTAACAGGAGCAATTGTTTTCTTCTTTTTAGATAGGCGCATAGAGAAAAAAGGCGGATCAGTTTCTCAGCTATTGGCAATGTTGATGGATTTTGTTCCGGAAGCTATTGCATTAGGCGCAGTATTTGCTACTGACCATAATTTGGGATTGTTGTTAGCAATTTTTATCGGCCTTCAAAACTTGCCGGAATCCTTCAATTCATATGTGGATTTGCGTAACAGTGGATATACTTCAAGAAAATGCCTGCTCATTTTATTCTTTCTGAGTTTCTCAGGAATTATTGCTGCCATTTCAGGATATTATTTGCTGAGTAATATGCCGCAACTTACAGCATCATTGATGCTGCTTTCCAGTGGCGGGATACTTTACTTAATATTTCAGGATATTGCGCCTATGTCCAAAATGCAGAAGAGTTGGTTTCCCGCGCTTGGCGTCAACTTTGGTTTTCTTGTCGGAATGATTGGACAAAAATTGTTAGGATAACTTATTCCCGCCAACAAATCGTTGTGCTTGACTTTTTTCCGTTACGTTCCGAAATACAGGTGAACTCAACGTTGTACGAAAAAATAAAGGAGAAAAATGAAAACTAAATTTTCTATTATCCCGATTATTATGATGGTTATTTCCTTAGTATCTTTTCTTGCTTTTGCTAATATAAAGGAAGACTTGCAAATTGTAGTAAACGGCAATAGCGGTTTCGGCTTCGATTTATATCAAGAACTCAAAGAGAAAAAAGGGAATTTATTTTTCTCTCCTTACAGCATTTCTACTGCTCTTGCCATGACTTATGCCGGCGCTCGAGGCCAAACAGAAAAAGAAATGGCCAAAGTTCTGCATTTCTCTTTAGAGCAAGAGCCGCTACATTCATCGTTTTCAAAACTCCATTCAGAATTAACTGGTATCCAGGATAAAGGCCATATCAAACTTAGTATAGCTAATTCATTATGGGCGCAAGAAGGATATTCTTTTCTGGATGCTTTTTTCAATCTAAACAAAAAACACTATGGTGCTGGTTTGAATTTTGTTGATTTTGCGACAAAAACCGAAGCTGCGCGGAAAACAATAAATATCTGGGTGGAAAATAAAACACAACAGAAAATCAAAGAATTAATCAAAAAAAATCCTCCCATGATTACTCCAGATACAGCATTGGTTCTTTGTAACGCGATTTATTTTAAAGGTAACTGGCTAAGTCAATTTGATAAAAAAAGAACAGTTGATACTGATTTTTACATTTCGCCGGATAAAGCTGTCAAGGTTCCTATGATGAGTCAAAAAGCCAAATTTAAATTTAAAAATTTCGATGGCTTTAGCACTATAGAGTTGCCGTATGAAGGAAATGATTTGTCCATGATAGTCTTTCTCCCTGAAAAAGTTGATGGATTAGCAGAGTTTGAAAGAACCCTGACAAATGACAATGTGAAAAATTGGATAGATAAACTTTCTAATTCATATGAGTCAGAAATACTTGCACGTTTACCAAAATTTAACACTACATGTGAGTTTGAATTACAAGATGTTCTTGCTGAAATGGGTATGCCTCATGCGTTCAAGGGCGCAGATTTTTCAGGAATGACTGGCAAAAAAGATCTTTTTATAAGTAAGGTTATTCACAAAGCTTTCGTGGATGTTAATGAAGAAGGAACAGAGGCTGCTGCCGCAACGGCGGTTGTTATGGCAAAGAGTATCAGCAAAACTTTATTATTTCAAGCGGATCACCCCTTTGTATTCTTGATACGTGAAAATACAACGGGGAGCATTTTATTTATCGGAAGAATTATGGATCCAACAAAATAAAAAAACGTACAACATGCAGGGATCTGTGAGAGGGTGGTCAGGTAACTGGCTGTCTGATCTCGATGATGAAAAAAATAGAAATGAATAAATATTTAATTTTCATATTAACTGCGCTAATCCTTGGTTGCAGTGCCGGCAAACCAAACAATCAAGACGGGATCATAAAAACCATCGGAGATTATCCTTCCCCAAATAAAATATATATTTTAAAGATTAGCAAAAAACCTGAAACTCTAATAGCATATGAAATACAAAAACAAAACACGGGTAAAACTTATAAACCAGAATATAATTTTTCTCATACAATGAGATGGTTTTTTTACTGGAAAAACGATTCGGAATTATGGGTTCATAGCAGTGATATTGGTTTAAGTTATTGGGTAAAAAACAATGTTGGGAATTTGGAGCAGAAATGGATTACAGAAAAAGATAAATTGGATAAAGCGCCAGAAATTGTTTTTGAAAATTTACCCAAGCGAATGAAAAAATAAACAGCTAACAAAAAAACACCGGACCTTCAGCGCTTCGTTAGGCAGGCGAGTGTCATGTTAGATGATAATCGCACTTTGTTAAAAAATAATTTTTAACAAACTACTGTAAATTATTTCGGTTACCTGAAAACGGGAGACATCCCATTTTCATAAGAAAAGGAGATGTCTCCCTTTTCCTTAATGTTATAATATTTCCGCTAAACTCAGAAAACCTCTAAATGCGCTCACAATGATATATTTAATTGTATTATTATTTCTAATTGTCGCGGCATTCTTTATCTGTCCTGTTGAAACAAGGTCTTTGCATGCCAAACCGCGGCCTTGTGCCAGCTATGAAGAAAGTATGCGGCGCATCAAAAAAGATCTCGATTCTCAGCCGGAGAATATCGAACCGTACGGTTATCCCATTATAAAAACACATGGCCATAAGACCGGACGAGTGGCCGTGCTTTATCACGGTTTCACGAATTGCCCCCGCCAGTATGAAGAATTAGCCGAAAAGTTTTTTAAAAAAGGATACAACGTTTATGTCCCGCGGGTTCCCCATCACGGCATTGGCGACCGGCTTACCAGGGAGACCGGCCGGTTGACGATAGAAGAACTGCTCGCGGTGTGCGACAACTCGGTAGATTTGGCCAGAGGGCTAGGCGAGAAAATAACGGTTCTCGGTTTGTCGATGGGAGGGGTCATGGCGGCTTGGGACGCGCAGTTCCGCGATGACGTTGAGATAACGGCTGTGCTTGTTCCCAGCTTCGGCTGGTATTATCTGCCCGGGCTCGTTAAGCCGCTGATCAATTTTTGTTCTGCCTTTCCTAATCGTTTCTTTTGGTGGGATCCCGTTAAGAAAGACAAGCGTGAGTGCCCTTATTCCATGTATCATCATTTTTCCTCCCGCGGTATGGGCCATATTTGCCGCCTGGGGTTAGCTGTCCTGCGCGCCGCGAAAAAAGGCCCGCCTTTGTCGCGCAGGATCGTGGTTATGACTAATGATTTGGATAATGCGGTAGATGAAAGAAATGTTTCGAATCTGGTAAGGAATTGGCTGCGTTTCGGGGCGGATGTTGATTGGTATCATTTTTCAAAAGGATTAAAGATGGAACATGATATCATTGATCCCCTGCACCCCTACGCGCGGGTGGATTTTGTTTATGATAAAATCTTTGAGCTGCTGAATGCCTGACACATCTTGATGCGCGCTGAAAATTAAGGAGGAAAGAATGCAATATATTCTCGCTATTGATCAGGGTACGACAGGTAGCCGGGCGGTTATTTATGATAAAAAGGGGAAGGTGAAGGCCAGCGCCTATGAAGAGTTTCCGCAATACTTTCCTGAGCCGGGGTGGGTTGAGCATGATCCCGAGGAGATATGGCAGAGCGTCAATCATTCCATTCAAAAAGTCCTGCGGAAAATACCCAAGGGATCTATTGCCGCCATCGGCATGACCAATCAGCGTGAAACCACTGTCATATGGGATAAGAAAACCGGCCGTCCCGTTTATAACGCTATAGTTTGGCAGTGCCGGCGCACGGCTGATCGTTGCGAGGCGTTAAAAAAAGATAAGGCCATCAGGATGCTTTTTAAAAAAAAGACCGGGCTTCCCGTCGACGCCTATTTTTCCGCGACTAAAATTGAATGGATCTTAAAAAATGTACCGCAGGCCTCAACAAAAGCAAAGAGCGGGCGGCTTTGTTTCGGCACAACCGATTCCTGGATTTTATGGAAACTCACCGGCGGGACGGTTCACGCGACCGATTATACGAATGCCTCACGCACGATGATCTTTAATATAGCGACGCTGAATTGGGATGAGGGCCTTTTAAAACGGTTTCATATTCCAAAATCCATGCTGCCGGAGGTGAAACCTTCATCCGGTATGTTCGGTCGAACGGTGCGCGCCGGTTCGCTCAAGGCAGGCATTCCTATAACAGGTATTGCCGGCGACCAGCAGGCCGCTTTATTCGGTCAGGCATGTTTTGATCCCGGGACGGTGAAAAATACTTACGGTACCGGCGCTTTTGTGCTTTTCAATACCGGACAAAAACGTATCTCCTCCAGACACGGTTTAATAACGACCCTGGCTTGCGGGCGGGGAGGAAAGCCTGTTTATGCCCTGGAAGGAGCTATCTTTATTGCGGGAGCGGCTATTCAATGGCTGCGCGACGGGCTTAATATTCTGTCATCGGCACCGGAATCGCAGAAAATGGCGCAGTCATTAACCGATAATGAAGGTGTTTATTTTGTGCCGGCTCTAACGGGCTTAGGCGCGCCTTATTGGACGCCGCACGCCAGGGGAACAATTGTGGGGTTAACGCGGGGCACCACCCGCGCTCATCTGGCGCGCGCCGCCCTGGAAGCGATGTGTTATCAGACAAAGGATGTTGTTGACGCGATGCAGAAAGATTCCGGGATAAAACTCAAAAATATCAAGGTCGATGGCGGAGCCGTTGCTAATGATTTTCTCTGTCAATTTCAAGCTGATATATTACGGGTTAAAACGATACGTCCTAAAGTCATCGAATCGACTTCTGTAGGAGCGGCTTATTTAGCCGGCCTTGCGGTGGGATATTGGAAGAATACCGATGATATCAAAAAATGCTGGCGCATGGACAGGGATTTCAATCCCGGGATGACAAAAAAATTAGCTGACGCCTATTATACGGATTGGCAAAAGGCTATTGCAAAAAGCATTAAATAATATGAATAAATATGATATTGTTATAATCGGTGGCGGTGTCACAGGAACGGCTATCGCCCGGGAGCTATCCCGATACCGCCTTAAAATCGCCCTTCTTGAAAAAGAAGCGGAACTTGCCTTTGGTGTTTCCAAATCCAATAGCGGTATAATCCATCCCGGCACGCAGAATCATCCGCAAAGTTTAAAAGGAAAATTGTGTGTTGAAGGCAACGCGCTTATGCGCGAAGTGGCCGCGGAACTCGGCGTTGATTTTAAAGAGGTTGGCGAGCTTATTGTCGGATTCGATAATGAGGATGCGGCACGTCTTAACGGATTAAAAAAGCAGGCGGAAGAGTTAGGTGTTCCCGGGCTTGAGATTGTCGGCCGCGCATGGTTGGAGAAGAATGAGCCGAATTTAAGTCCTGAGGTTGTGGCGGCCCTTTATGCTCCTACCGCCGGGGTTATCAGTCCCTACCGCCTGGTCTATGATTTAAGCGAGAATGCCGCCCGCAATGGGGTAGAAATTTTTACGCAATGCGCGGTGACTGATATTGAGGCTCAAGGTGAGGAAGACGGGTTTAAAGTTCATACATCCCGGGGAGAATTCCCGGTACGCTATGTTGTTAATGCTGCGGGGCTTTTTGCGGATGATATATCAAAGATGGCCGGTATCAATAATTTTACCATTACGCCCCGTAAGGGCGAAGAATTCTTATTGGACAAAAAACGTGAATATATCACCCGGCATTTGATTTTCCCTTTACCGACCAGGAAATCAAAGGGCGTCCTGGTCATTCAAACATCGGACGGCAATCCGATGATCGGCCCGACCGCGCGGGAAATAGATGACAAAGAAGATCTGTCTACTTCTGATGAAGGGCTGAAGGAAGTTTTGTCTTCCGCGCGGCGGATGGTGCCCGCGATTAACGATCGGGATATCATTGCCTATTTTGCGGGCCTGCGTCCTTCCGCGGGTGATGACTTTATCATCCGGCATGAGGACAGGGCTCCGGGATTTATTAATGTGGCGGGGATTCAATCCCCGGGGCTGACCGCGGCTCCGGCTATCGCGCTTATGGTCGTTGATATTTTGAAAGATAACGGCCTTAAACTGAAAAAGAAGCTGTTCTTTCATCGACATCGTGATAAAACCCCGCATATCTTTGCAGTCACCCCGGAAGAAACTAAAAAATTAATTAAAAAAGACGCAAGGTATGGGGAAATTATTTGCCGGTGTGAGATGGTATCCCGTAAGGAGGTGGAGGAGGCTATTGACCGCGGGGCTGTGACGCTTGACGGGATAAAATTCCGCACACGCGCCCAGGCCGGCCGTTGTCACGGCGGATTCTGCACAACCAGATTAATGAAAATACTCTCTGATAAAACAGGCCAGCCCTTAAAATATATTACCAAACGCGGCAAAGGGTCAGAGATCGTTATAGGAGGGCGCGCCGATGATTGACAGAGAACTCGTCATAATAGGCGGGGGGCCGGCCGGGATGGCCGCGGCGGTTGCGGCGCATGAAAGTGGCGTTAAGAATATATTGCTTCTAGAGCGGGACCAATATTTGGGAGGCATTCTCAATCAGTGTATTCATACAGGGTTTGGTTTGCATTATTTTAAAGAAGTTCTGACCGGTCCGGAATATGCCGATCGGTTTATCAAAAAGATCAGATTTCTTAAAGGCCTTGATATCAGCCTGCAATCTTTTGTGACGCGTCTTACCAGGGACAATGTCCTTACGGTTTTTAAGCCGGGTAAGTTTCTGGAAATAAAGGCGCGGGCTCTGATCATGGCTACAGGATGCCGTGAGCGGACGCGAGAGATGGTTCATACAGCCGGGACAAGGCCGTCCGGGATCTTTTCTGCCGGGCTTGCCCAGAAATTGATCAATATTGAAGGGCTGCTTCCCGGCAAGAAAGTTGTTGTGATCGGCTCCGGTGATATCGGCTTGATCATGGCGCGGCGTTTTACC
This sequence comes from Candidatus Omnitrophota bacterium, assembly GCA_023139575.1. Lineage (GTDB taxonomy): Bacteria > Omnitrophota > Gorgyraeia > Zapsychrales > JANLHA01 > JAGLNJ01. The sequence goes on from JAGLNJ010000046.1 coordinate 15,029, forward strand.
TTGGAGGGGGCACAGGTCAAGGCTGTTATTGAAATTCAGAAAGAGACTAAGGGGTTGACCCGTAATGTGGTGCAGTGTCTCGAAGATTTTGATATCCCGCTTTATTTTTCTCATAAGGTTTCCCGTATTTATGGCGTCAACAGGGTTCAAGGAGTTGATGTAGAGAAGGTGGGTGGGAATTTCAAGGCCTTACCGGGATCAAGGTTCTATATTGATTGTGATACGATTTTGATATCAGCAGGGCTCATTCCGGAAAATGAGCTGATTGAGATGGCTGGTGTTGTTATGAACAAAGAGACGAATACCCCTGTGTCAGAAAAACTTAATACCACCTCCATTCCGGGGATATTTGTTTGCGGTAATTCTTATCAAGTCTATGATGTTGTCGATTCTGTGACCCGCGATAGTGAACGTGCCGGTCAGCAGGCCGCGGAATACTTAAAGAGATTGTAAATTCGAAAAACGAACAATGATCAAAAATTTAACATGTATTGAGTGTCCAAAGGGATGTCATCTCACGATAGAGGTGGAAAAGGATTACGTCATTAACGTCAACGGCAATCAGTGTGAAAAGGGAGAGAGCTACGCTCGTTCTGAAGTCGAGGATCCGGTGCGTTTATTGACATCGAGCGTCCTGACGAAAGGGTTAGCATTAAAAATGGTTCCCGTCAGGACAGATAAGCCTGTTCCCCGGGATCGCATATTTGAAGCCATGGATGCCATAAGAAAAATCCGCCTTTGTAAGCGGGTTAAGGCCGGAGACGCGATTGCCGCAAATTTTCTGGATTTGAATGTTAATTTGATCGTCACGCGGGATGCTTCCTGAAATTGATTTCTTATGTTTCTTAGATTACTATAATCCTTGTACCCCTCTCTAAACAGGAATAAAATAAATATTCAGATGTTTGTTGGTCCCCAATAAGTAGAAGCTGTAAAAGAATGAGAAAAATTTGCTCCTGATGAAGGGGCAGTATTTTTTAGAAAAAAATTTATATCTGGAAATAGACTTTGATTTTGAGGCGTCGGTAAAAGATTGCTAGGCGGATAGTCGCTTAACCGCACTGATGAGTTCTTGGGTGTTAATAGGTTTGGTAAGAAATGCGTCAGCCCCGAAGCGGAGCAGATTGTCTCCCACATTTTCCCGGGCAGTCAGCACAAGTATGGAGGTGTCTTTGGTATTTTCATCTCTTCTCAGCTCCTTGACCAGCATAAAACCGTCCATACTGGGCATCAAGACATCGGTGATGATGACGTCAGGATGGCTGTCTTTAGCGGTCTGCAGGCCCTCTTCTCCGGATGTGGCGGTCAAAATGTTATAGCCGGACCCGGTTAAGGCGTGTTTGATGATGCTGATAGAGGTAGCCTCGTCATCGATTACCAAAACAGTTTTTGCCTGAACTTGATCTGAAGGTGAAGGTTGTTGTGATTCTGTACACATAATGCTCTCCTTAGGAATTTATAATACTTTAAATAATCGAGAAAAGCAATTCATAATTTTTTTAATATTTGCTAAATTGTCAATTTATATGACACAAATTTGTGTATAATAAATATTAAATCAAAAGGAAAACAAGAAAGTCCATGAATGATCAAACCCCTCCAGAAGACACAACCGTCCTGCCCCGAAATGCCCTGCGTTGGGTTGTCGTTTTAATCAATACAGTTATCGCGATAGCTCTTGGCATCGGCATTTTCTTTTTTGCCGTGTATTTTGATTCTTTATTGAGAAACCTCTTGTCGCAAGAGTTGGGGGTGATTGATATTTATATCAGTAAAGTTGCGCATTTTCTTTATTTTGTCTGCCCGGGAATCTTGATAATAATTCTTGTAATATTTGATGCGCATAAATGGCGCGTCTGGACCATCATCCCGCGGGGCGTCAGCAATTTAATTTATGGATCATCAAAAAAGAAAATCGCGATTGTCACCTCTCCGGAAGAAGAATATAAGCAGGGAAAGATTGATGGTGTTTATAAGGAATATCATCTTTCCGGGCAGCTGAAAAAAGAGGTTGGCTATCTAGCGGGAAATAAGGACGGTGTTTATAAAGAATATTATCCTGCCGGAAAACTGAAAAAAGAAGTTTCTTATATCGGCGGGAAAATGAATGGCCTATTCCGGACTTATTATGAACATGGGCAAAAGGAGCAGGAAACGGTATATCGTGATGGTTTGATAGATGGAACCTATAGATCTTTTTATGAAGATGGGGTGCCGCATCAAATTAAGCAATATATAAACGGAAAATTGAACGGTATTTATAAAGCTATAGATGAAAACGGGATTCCATTCTTTGAGATCACCTTTAAGGATGATGTGCAACACGGATCTGACAGGGTTTATGATCAGGAAGGGGTGCTGAGGTATTGGGATACATATATTGATGGTATCCGGGTTAATCGTAAGACATATAACCAGTTTGGCGTGTTAAAATTTGATCACTATTTTGAAGAGGCGATCACAAAAGTACAAAGCCTTATTGGAGAAGGGCAAGTGGTTGAACGGGAACAGCAAGCGCAAGAGAAACGCCAGAAAAGAAAAAAAACGGGCCGGGGGCGCAAGAAGAAAAGGTTTAAAAAGTGAATTTAGCTATTTATAAAAAATTAAAAGAAGGTGGTAGCATAGTTTAAAAATAGTATAATAAAAAAATAACAGATATATTATTAATAAATAATACGGATTGATTCAGTCAATCAAAAAATCAAAAGGAGAGCCCTATGGAAAAAGATTTTCAGCAGGAACTTATTAATCAGCTTGAGGTGCTTAATAAGAAAATGGAAAAGATTGCAGATTGTATGGCTGTCTTTAAGATCTCTATGATCGCCATGATCATCGCCCTTTTGATTGTCATCATTGGCAATTACTTGCCGTAATCCGAAGAATAATTTTGAAGTCATTGCCTGTTTTTCAATAATAGGCCGTGAAGGCCGATTTTTAATAGATAGGAGAAGATGATGAAGAAATATCTGCTTCTTGTCTTGGCGCTGTTTTACGTTAATGTTTTTAATGCCTATGCTATTGAGAAAGAAGATATCCCTCACTTGGCAGGGCTCGGTGTGCTTGTTTATGATGGCCCTTATAAAGGGAGAGACACGCAAGTTGCCCCCGCCCCGATCATCTGTTGGGAGAATGACCGTTTTTTTGTGAGAGAACTTAAGGGCGGCGTGATCCTGTATGAAACGGAAGAGGTGGAATTTGACGCCTTTTTAAAGCCGCGATTATCAGGATATGACAATGAAGACAGTAATGACCTTGACGGGATGGATGACCGCGACTATTCCTTAGACGGGGGCCTGCAGTTTACTTGGGACATTCCTGTTATGGGAAATCTTGAGTTAGGAACATCTGTGGCGGGCGACCTTTTGTCGGAATATAAAGGGATGGAAATTGAGTCGACGCTGTCTAAGCTTTTTGATTTTACACCTGTTTTCGTGAGGCTTGGCATCGGTGTCAGTTGGCAGAGCGAGAGTTTGGTCGATTACTATTATGGTGTTAAGTCGACCGAGGTTACAGCAACCAGGAGTGAATACTCGCCGAATAGTGCAGTAAATGGGAACATTGCGCTGGATGTTTATTTGGCGTTATCTGAAGAATGGCTTGTAGTTTCCAGGGTCAAATGCGATTTTCTTAATAATGAAATCAAAGACAGTCCCATTGTCGATGAGGATTATACGATAACGACGCTCCTTGGTGTGACAAGGATGTTCTGAGATTTACATGTTTTTTTCATGTAACCAAATATAGAAAAGCCGGAAGAATGGATGTTGGATTGTGCGGTTCAGAAAACCAAGAAAAATTCGTTTAATTATTATTGCCTGTCTCTTAATTAACAGTGCCGCCGCTGTATATGGGGCCCGTTCTCTGGAGGAGTACCGTGAATTAAAACGCCAATGGGTATACAATGTGGCCCGTTTTGTGACATGGCCAGCTAGGTCTTTTTCCCTTACGGACACACCTTTTATTGTAGGCATTATAGGTGAGGAATTGCAAAAGGCCGAAGACCTTTTTAAGGGGAAGACGATCCAGGGGAGAAAAGTAGAAGTCAAGCGGTTCAATAGCGCCTATGACGTAAAATTCTGCCATTTGCTTTACATCAGCGCATCCCAGAAAAACAGTGTTTCTTCAATTATAATGAATAGCAAAAGATTAAAGCCGTCTACCGGAGGGGGCACTTCAAGGGTGCTTACGTCGACGAGCTCGGCTATTTTGACAATCAGCGATATGGAGAATTTTATACAGAAAGGAGGAATGGTTCAACTCGTAGTTAAAGAGAATAAAATACGTTTTCAAGTAAATCAAACATCGGCAAAAAAGGCAGGATTAAAAATAAGTTCACAGTTGCTCAAACTGGCAGATAGTGTACAATAAAAAATATGAATAAAAACGACAATTACAAAATCCAGAGTTTTTCCATCAAGCGGAAGTTGATGTTGATTATTATGATTACGACCAGCATTGCCTTGACTTTGGCTTGGCTCACCTCGATCACGTTCCGTATTTTGACATTCCGCGAGAAAATGGTCAGCAATCTTAATATGTTGGGGGAAGTTATAGGATATAACAGTACTTCAGCGGTTATTTTTGATGACCCCGAGGCAGCAGGTGAGACGTTAAGTTCGCTTAAAGCCGAGCAAAATATCATATCCGCCTGCATTTATACTAATGATGGTAATGTGTTTGCTACCTATGTGCGTAATGAACAACAGCCGGAAGAGTTTCCCCTTCAGGTCAAGAATGACATCCATGAATTTTCTGAAGGGGGCTTGACTTTTTTTCAATCAATCATTTTTAATGAGGAAAAGATCGGAACTCTTTTCTTTAAAGCTGACCTCCACAGGCTTTATGCTCTCATAAGGGGGGATATTCTTTTCATTACCCTTCTGTTATTGGCCTGTTTGTTTTTGGCGTATCTTGTTTCCTCAGAGCTCCAGCGTATCATTTCTAAACCGATATTCGATCTTGTTGAGACGGCCAAATACGTTTCAGATAATAAAGATTACAGCGTTAGGGCCAGTAAATACAGCGCCGATGAGTTGGGGATTCTGGTTGACGCCTTCAATGAAATGCTGGCTGAGATCGAGGCCCACGACGCGCAAATGCAGAAGAAGGAAAGATATTTCCGTTCGCTGGTTGATGAGGCTAAAGACCTCATTATTTTCCTTAATGATAAAGGTACCATTTTTTATCAGAGCCCTTCAGTTGAAGAGGTGTTGGGGTATCATCATCAGGAATTGATAGGGCGCAAAGTTGACGTATTGATTCATCCCGACAATATTGAGAAAATCATGGGTATATTTACCTCAAAGGGAGACGAGGGCGAAGGATTTATTACAAAGCAACAATTTAATGTTAAACACAAAAAAGGCACATGGCACAAAGTAGAGGGTAAGTTCAATAACTCCTTTGAGGATGACAATGTTTTTGTCATGGTGATCAACTCCAGCGATATTCACTAGATATAAAGGAAATAACGGGGCAAAGTCGGGTTTTAATGATTTAAAATCAGAACTCAGATTTTGCCCTTTTTTACAGTTTAGAAAGTATAAAACTTTCCAAACTGCTGAAAACTCCTTTCCTGAGAACGTAAGAAGTTATGACGACCGAAGGGAGGAGTTTTCTTGTAGTAAATCTGAAAGACATCGTTCCCGAGGAATTAATTTTACGAAGCAAAGGGAAATGTATGGCAAGTGAGGTGTTTTATACTTCAGTGAGTCAAACAGACGGGACTGAAATCATTCAAGAGCAATTGCACAAGCTGCTATTGGCAAGTCAATTATTAGATGGCGTTAATTGTGATGAAAGGGTTGTATTAAAGATCCATTTTGGTGAGGAGGGAAACAAAGGATTTGTCAAACCGGAATACACCCGCGTTATCATTGACAAGGTCAAGGAGCGGGGGGGCGTCCCGATTCTCTCCGATACAAACACCTTGTATCGGGGGAGGAGGACTAATTCCAAAGATCATCTGGAACTCGCGGCAGAGCATGGTTTCACAGAAGAAGGAACGGGCGCCAAAATATTTATCCCGGAAAATGCCGAAGAGAATAACGTCATGCTCCCTAGCGAACATAAATTCATCAAAAATGCCAAAGTGGCAAAAGTATATATTGAGGCGGATCATTTGATCAACATCTCTCATTTTAAAGGGCATATCATGACGGGGTTCGGCGGTGCTTTGAAAAATATCGGCATGGGATGCGCGGCGCGTGAGGGTAAACTCGAACAGCACTCCGGCATGGCGCCTTTGGTTGATCATGAAAATTGTGTGGGATGCGAGGCTTGCTATGAAGCCTGTCCGGCAGAGGCGATAACAATATCCGATAAAAAATCTTACATCAATGAGGAGCGGTGTATTGGCTGCGCCAGTTGTATTGCTGCGTGTGAATATTCTGCGATCGATGTAGATTGGAACTCAGGAGAGAACACGATACAGGAAAAAATGGTCGAATATGCCAAGGCGGTTTTGGACAAAAAGTCCGGTCAGGTTGTGCATATTAATTTTGCTATTAAAATTACCAAAGAATGCGATTGTTTAGCTCAGGATGACCCGCGAATTTGTCCAGATATAGGGATCCTTATGTCAACTGATCCGGTTAGCGTTGATAAGGCCTGTTATGATTTGGTCGTGCAGCGCTGTGGTCAGGATATATTTAAAAAGGTCCATCCGGAGCGCGATGGGATGAAGCAGCTTCTATATTCCGCCTCTCTTGGTGTGGGGGCTTTGGAGTATAGATTGATTGAGGTTTAAAGGGTTTATGTTGACAAGTTTCAAAAATTTTATAAAATAATTTGCGTAAGTAGCGTATTAAGAAATTCTTAACAAAAATGCTTATAGTAATGTAGGGAGATGTGAATATGATTGACGTAAATAATATCTCGATGTATTACGGCTCTATAGCGGCTTTGAAAAATGTGTCATTTTCTGTGAATGAAGGAGAAATCCTTGGTTTGCTGGGACCAAATGGAGCAGGGAAGACCACCTTGATGAAAATTCTGACAACTTTTCTTTATCCATCTGGAGGGACGGCAAAGGTGAGTGATTTTGATATTTTAGACGATCCATTAAAGGTTCGGGAGATGATCGGGTACATGCCGGAATCCGTGCCTCTTTATGTTGATATGCGCGTGGATGAATATTTGCGTTTTGTGGGAATTGCCCGCGGCATAACCGGCAGTCGGCTCAAGGAGCAGTTTGACTGGTTAAAGGAGTCTTGCGGGATCAAGGAGGTTTGGAAGCACGGCATCCACGAACTTTCGAAGGGATACAGGCAGAGGGTCGGTCTTGCCCAGGCACTGATTCATGAGCCTAAGGTTCTGATTCTTGATGAGCCGACATCGGGATTAGATCCTTTGCAGATTATCGATATACGTAAATTGATAAAGAATTTAGCCAAAGACAGGACGATCATCTTCTCAACGCATATTTTGCAGCAAGTAGCAGCTTTGGCTGACCGTATTGTTATCATTAACGAAGGGGCAATTATTGCGCAAGGGACGGCGGAAGAATTAGCGGCTCGAGTAAGCAGAGATCCAAGCTATATTTTAACAGTCATGGCGGATCAGGAGACTGCCCGTAAAGGGCTTGAGGGGTTGCGTTATGCTAAAGAAATTACCCTGCAGAGCGAATCTTCCGATGGATTAGTGACTTTTGAAATCAAGGCCCTTCCGGAGGGCGCGGCTGTTTGGCAAGAAATTGATCAGTTAAATAAACAAAAGCAATGGCCTGTAAAGTCTTTTAGTGAGCGTCCGCAAGATTTAGAGCAGGTATTTATATCCATTTTGGCTCAAACCAAACAAAAAGTTTCCGTAGAGTTACAGGAGGATGAATGAAAAATTTGCATCATTATAAATCCATCTTTGTGCGAGAATTGATTTCCTATTTCAATTCACCAATAGCGTATATATTTATAGTAGTCTTTGTCATGTTGATAAACAGCCTGTTTATGATGAGCTTTTTTTTGATGGGCACAGTTGATATGCGTTATTTCTTCAGTTTATTACCTATTGTTCTTTGCGTCTTCATTCCATCCATTACGATGCGCATATGGGCTGAAGAGAAAAAAGGAAATACTTTTGAGCTTTTACTTACCTTTCCCATGAGTTCGCATAAGCTGGTTTTGGGTAAATTTTGCGCGAGTTTTGTCTTCTATCTTTTGTCATTGGCGGGAACACTTTTTATACCCGTCATGCTTTTTGCCGTTGGGACGCCGGATATCGGCCCCATATTGGGGGGATACCTCGGTGCTGTTTTTATGGGGGCGTTTTTTCTAAGTGTCGGTATTTTTATTTCAGGTTTATGTAAAGAGCAAATCGTGGCTTTTATTGTTGCGATGTTGGCCTGTTTCTTCTTTTACCTCACAGGGCTGGAATTTTTTGCCAGTCTTGTCGATGGGTGGGTCCCCGGTATCGGGTCATTTTTGAGAACAAATTTCGGCATGACCAGGCATTTTTTCAGCTTTGAAAAAGGTGTGATTGATAATCGGGACGTGTTTTATTTTATTATCATGACAGCGGCTTTCCTGGGGCTTAATTATTTTACGGTAGAAGACCGTATGCGGCCTAAGGCAAAATGGATTTTTGTCGGGGCGGTAGCCGTCTGCCTGGCTATCAGTATGGTTTTCAACTCATTGATCTATGAAATACCTTTAGGCCGATATGATCTGACGGAAGGGAAATTGTATACGGCTGCCTCGGCTACCAGGAAAATTCTCGGTAAATTGGAGGCTCCCGTTACGGTCAAGTTATATATTTCCCCGCCACAAAAGATGCCGACAGCATTCAAAACCCTGGAGCAGGAAATCAGGGATCGGTTGGAAGAATTAAAGGTTCTTGCTAAAGGTAATCTTGAATATACAGTGATCCACATGGAGTTGGCACAAGAACAATCTTCGGGTGAAGAAGAAACTATTGACCAAAGATTACAGCGCAAAGGGATTTTTCCTTTTCAGGTACAAAGCATAGAGCAAGATGAAGTCGGCATTCGTATTGTGTACTCTGCTATCGCAATCTCCTATAAGGAAAAGAAAGAAGAGATCCTCCCCCGGATCATATCCGGCAATCTGCACAATCTGGAATATGATTTGATGTCGAGAATTTATAGATTAACTCTCGATGAAACTCCAAATGTGGCATTAGTGGCTCCGCGCAATGAGCAAGTAGACCCCTTCAGGATTCTCAACGCGGCCCTGCGTTATGAAGACTATGGCGTCAAGCGGGTGGCCTTTAATGCTGAGGAACCTTTGCCTGAAGATGTGGATACGCTGATCATTATCGACCCGCAGAACTTGAAAGACAGGCACCGTTATGAAATCAGCCGCTTCCTTTATGAGGGCGGCAATGTGATTATAGCGGCTCAGGGATTCGCATTTACTTACAGGCCCGGGCCGGGAGGCGTTTTGATTATCCCGCAAGAAAAATTCTCAGGCATTAATGAGTTGATGAGTCAATATGGAGTGGAGCTCAGCGATCAATTGCTGATGGACAAAAATCATGAGGTGCTGAATATTGGCCAGGGGATGGCCCCCCGGGCTGCCCCGGTGCCGGTTAAGGCCCCCATGCAGATTATTATAAATCAGGATAATATGAACCAGGATGTTTCGATAACGGGACGCTTATCGTCAATGTTTTATTTGTTCGGGACAGCTTTAAAACTGGATGATGGCAAGATGGAAGTGAATCAGCTTAAGAAAACGGTTCTTTTTCGTTCAAGCCCGGAGAGCTGGGAGGTTAAATATATGCCTGTGCCTTTAAGCAAAGACGCTGTCTTGCATACGGGGGAATATACAGGGAATTTTCCTCTTTCAGTTCTTTTGGAGGGGCAATTCCCGAATGTTTTTGAAGGGGAGGACATTCCTGATTGGGAAACAGATGAAACTGAAGCGGCTGAAGAAAAGGATGCGCCCGGGGACAAACCGCTGGAACCCCGGCCGGGCAAGTTATTAGTTGTTGGATGTTCATCAATGTTTGAAGAAGATTTGATCCAGCAAGGCGGTGCGTTGAATTTCTTTATCAATGCTGTAGATGTTTTAACCTTAGGCAGTGATCTTATCAATATCCGCAGTCATCAACCGATAAGTCGCGGCATGAAAAAATTGAGTAAAGTGGATAAGATATGGTATCGATTCCTAACCATTATTTTAGTCCCGTTGATTGTGATATTTTTAGGGGCGATGCGGGCTATTTTACGTCAAAGACAAAAAGATCTTTATTTAAATAATTTAGAATAAATTTTGGAGTAGAAATATGAAGTCAAAACATTTAACGATTTTAGCTATTGTTTTTATATCTCTGTTGGTGGTTACGCTTATTATGAAAGCGGTTAAGCCTAAGCCTCCAAAAGAAGAGAATTTAGTTGATATCATCGAATCTTTAGTCACGCCGGGAACGATTACCACTTGCCAGATAAATTTTCAGGATAAAGAGGTTATTTTGCAGAAAAAGAATGAGGTTTGGGTTGTGAAGAATCAACATGACGCCTTGGTGGATATGGCAAAATTTGAACCGTTGATTACCAAAATAGATCAAATGGCTGGAGAATTGCGTTCGGCTCAGGAAGATTTGCTCTCGGATTATGGCATTACAGACGACGAAGGGCTTAGAATTAAACTTCAAGAAGGGGAAGTTGAGGTAGCTGATATTATTGTCGGCGCAAAAAAATCGGGAATCAGGAATTTCGCGCGTAAGGCCGGCTCAGCAGAAGTGTATATTTTAGATAAGGGCGTTCTTGATGAGATGGGTTTATTTGATGAGGTTTCCATTGACGATTTCCGTGAGGACTATTGGGTGGACAAACGAATTGTTCATTTTGGTCACCAACAGGTAAAAAGTTTATCGTTAGAAAAAGATGGAAAACCAGTATTAAAAATCATTACAGAAATTGTTGATGAACGTAAGCGCTGGAAAACAGCCGAAGAATATCCGTTTATTGTCGATCCGACAAGAGTTCAACGATATGTCAAAGCCCTGAGTGAAGCCAAGGCCGCTGAAATTGTTTCTTCCGAGGAGTCTTCCGGCTTTGAGGCATCGCGATGGAAGATCCAGATTGAAATGGATGATGAGTCGGTCATTAATATCGTCTTGGGTGATGAAAAAGATGGATTGCAGTATCTGAAAAACGATAATAAAGATTATCAATTTAAAATGTCAGCTGATTTTTTGCGGAAATTTGATAAAACAGACGGGGAACTTTTTATGACTAATTTATTTTCGGTGAATCCGCAGACTTTAGAGGAGTTGTATGTCAAGGATGCCCGGGGGCGGAAAACATATCACATTATTAAGCAGGCCACTGAAGGGGTCGAGGATGGCAAGGAATTCACGTGGCTGTCTTCTGCCGGGGAGGAACTGGAGGCAGAGGCTGTCATAGAATCCCTGATGGCTCTTAAAGATATCAGAATGATGACACAGCCCGGCCCGGTGTCTTTGCCGAAGAATATGCTTACTATCAAGATTTCGCGCAGTGATGGACCCGATGTGAAATATAAAATCACCCGCGCCAAGGAAGCAGATGATAAGAAGGAATATCACTATTTAAAAGTCAAGGATGATAGCCGGGGGTATGGCATCAAGACCAATCAAATTGAGTATCTTAGAGACGCCTTAAAGAAAGTGTTTGAGAAGAAGAAAAAATGGCAAGAAAGCCGCTTGGAGAAAAAATAAAGGTTTTTATAAAATGTCTGATAAAAGGAGATATCATCGTAGCTCCCTTACCCTTCCGACTCCCTTTAATCCCGGCGGGAATTCCCGCCGAAATTAAATTGCAACTCCCCGGAGATGAAGAAGATACGATTCAAGCAAAGGTTGTTTGGGGGCAGAAGATGGCAGAAGAAAAAAGGGCTTCTCAATGGTTTAAGGTTGGGGTGAAACTGGATGAAAAATTGTCCTATGGCGGTAAAAAATATTTAAAATTTTATAGCCGGGAGTTATTGTGATCTTCCGGCGAGGTAGAAGAGTAAGGGAATTTTCAATGGGTAGAAACACGTGTTTGTTGGACAATAATTATTTAATAGATACTTTTAAGAAAATCAGTGAAGCTATGTGTAATGATTTTGTTGAATACGGGCTTGAGGCTTGCACAAATTGCCAAAGACGCAAAGAGGATGAAGTCTGTAAGGATTTACATCGGAATCTCATTTCACTTTACAATACTCTTTCGCTAATCAATCGGCAAGTTGATGCATTAAAAGAATTCCAATAAATCACTTCTGTACTGAATAACAAAAAGCCTTTTTCAGCGGCTTGTCGAATTTTCCCTGAAGATTTATTTTTAGATGAAATATGACCCCTTCCAAAAGAAATCGATTGATTATATAAAAAACGGAGTTTCTGTCATTGTTGCGGCGCCGACCGGAGCAGGAAAAACTGTCATTGCTGAGCACGTGATTGAGGAGTGTCTCAAAAAGGGGACAAAGGTTATTTATACCGCTCCTATTAAGGCCCTTTCCAACCAAAAATTCCGTGATTTCAACTCTCGTTTTCCCGAACAGGTCGGAATATTGACTGGCGATGTGAGCATTAATGCGCAGGCATCGACGCTTATCATGACTACCGAGATTTTTCGTAATAAGATCCTGGAAGAGAAAAGTTCTTTAAAGGATTATGCCTGGATCATTTTTGATGAGATTCATTATATTGATGACCTGGAACGGGGCAGTGTATGGGAAGAGTCCTTGATGTTTCTGCCGCGGCACATGAAGGTCTTAGGGCTATCGGCCACCGTGCCCAATGTTATGGAGCTGGCGGCATGGTTTGAATCTATTCACAAAAGGCCGCTGAAGGTTGTCAGAGAACATAAACGGCCGGTGCCATTGCACATTTTTTATCAATGTCAGAATAAGCTTTACGATGATTTCAGAAAATTGTCAAAAGAAGGCTTCAAGACGCTGGATCTGCCGAACCATTATCGAGGACGAAAGATCCCCCGCGCGTTTTATATCCAGCAAAATAAGCTTTCATCATTAATTGACCATGTGAAACAGCTTGATCTCATGCCTTGTATTTATTTCACGTTCAGCCGAAAACGTACGGAGTATTTGGCCGGGGAAGCCGATCAATTTAATTTTTTGAATAGAGATGAGACAGTATGCGTTAAGAAAATGTTCGCAGAACTTTGTGAAAGGTTTGATATTGTCGGAGAGCCCAGCGTTGAGAAGATAAGGTTTTTTATTGAGCGGGGCATAGCCTATCATCATGCGGGCATGCTGCCCACGCTGAAGGAAATTGTTGAGCAGCTTTTTACCAGCCGCCTTATAAAGGTTATTTTTACAACTGAAACTTTTGCTTTGGGGATAAACATGCCGGCGCGTACGGTTATTTTTGATGAGTTACGTAAATTTTATGGACGCACTTTCAATACTTTAAAAACACGGGATTTTTATCAAATGGCCGGACGCGCCGGAAGGCGTTCTATTGATAAAGAAGGTTTTGTCTTCTGCCGTATAAATCCGCACAACATTGAGCCCCGGCAACTTTATGGGGTTATTCATAATCAGCCGGAAGCCGTAAGGTCCCGTTTTAACGCGGCCTATGCAACGGTTTTAAATCTCTATAAGAAATATGGGGAAAGACTGTATGATATTTATCCCTTATCATTTCATTATTTTCAAGAACGTAAGGCGGCCCGTAAAAAGGCCGTCGAAATGCTTGGGGCTAAGGTCAAACTTTTAAAAGAATGGGGATATATTCGCAAGAACCTCCTTACGCAAAAAGGTCTTTTTGCCGGCACAGTATACGGCTATGAATTGATTTTGGCGGAATTACACGAAAACGGACTGCTTGATGAGTTATCAGAAAAAGGATTGGGGATATTAATTGCGGCGTTGGTTTATGAGCCGCGAAAAGGGCAGATGAAGCCGGCTTTAAGTAAATATGTCCGGCATATGGAACGCAAGGCAGATAAAATTATCAATGACATCCGGGAAATTGAGAAAAAAATGCGGATAAAACCGCTTAGCAAAAAATGTTTTTTTCATCTTTCTCCGGCCATGGAAGCTTGGTTGCGGGGCAGCAATTTTGACGATATGGTAAAAGAAACAGATGTCGACGAAGGGGAGGTGGTGAGGTATTTTCGTATGACTGTACAGATTTTAAGGGAGATTCTGGATGCGCCGGTTTCCGATGCCCTGCAGGTGAAGGCAAAGAATTTGATTCATCAAATTAATCGGGACATTATTGACTCGGAGAAGCAATTGCGGAGCTAGAGAGCCGTTATGAACGATGGGCTTGTTCCATAAGGATCCATCTTTCCCACCAGGGTGTAGGGAATCATGTGAAAGGGCCCAAAAGTAATCATGGTGGTGCTGTAAATAACGGACGAATGCGGAAGAATAATCGACAGGGAAATGTGTTTTTCACCAATGGACATAATAAAGGTACTTTACAACTAGCACAATCCTTCAGGTCATCCGCT
>JAGLNJ010000047.1 GCA_023139575.1 Candidatus Omnitrophota bacterium
GTCAAATCTTACTTTTTTGTAATTTTGCCCCCAAGGGCCCATTGATTAGTTTTGGTATCCTTTAGATGATTCCCTACACAGGGCCATAATATGGTATATTTTAGTATAGGGGCTTATTTAAAAACTACATACTCTTGAAAAAAGGATTCTTTATGTTAAGGAAGTTATCATTTGTTATTCTTTTTTGCTTTTTTTTGTTTCCTTCCTTTGTTTCGGCCAAGGTGACCAGAGATGATAATACAGGAGTGGATATGGGGGGCACGAGTAGGGAAATGAGAAATTTAAAAAAACGCTCGAAGAAAAAAATGAAAAAGCGTGCCAAGAAAAAACGACAGGAAGAAAAAGAAAAGGCCAGGCATAAAAAGAAAAGAAAAAAACGCAAGCAAAAGAAAGCCAAAAATATTCGGGAAAAAGAGAAAATTAAGAAGAAAGAGCGGCGAATAAAAGAAGCGGAAGTAAAAGGGGAAGAAAAAGCTGTGCAGCGTCAGAAGAAGGATGAGGAAAGAAAACGGCGGGAAGAAGAGCGTCAACAGCGTTATGAAGACGGGGAACTTAAACAAAAAGAAAAAGAGAAGCAGCGACTGCAAAGAAAGGAAGAAACGCTTTTAGAGCGAAAGTAAGTTTTTTAGCTTTTGAATATAGATAAAAGGGGCGCATCCCAGATTAGGATGCGCCCCTTAAAATGTTTTAGAGATGTCATGGTTTGGGGTGGTTTGTCATGTTGACAAAAAATTAACAGGGTGTAAACTTTCAATGTGTAAAATTAACATTTTGCCTTGTAACCTACATTGGAGGGCGAACAATGCTGCCAACAGATATGGAATTAAGAGATGTTTTAGTTATAGAAGATAATTTAGAAATGCGGGGATTGTACAAAGAGTTTTTTGCTGAAGAAAAAGATTACCAGGTAGAGATTGTAAACAATGCGAGTGATGGGGCCCGGAAGCTGGTTAACAAGGGTTTTAATTTGATAATTTTAGACTTGGTCATGGAAAAAGTTTCCGGGGAGAGTTTTTGTGAATTTCTTCGCGAACAAGAGGATTTTTCACGTATACCTATATTGATGATCAGCGTTGTTGAGAGTCAGAAATTGCAGGAGATGAGCGAAAAATATGGGGTTTCGTTTTTGCAAAAACCCATAACAAAAGACACTCTTATGGAAAAGTTATCCAGGGTTATTTAATAAATAAAAAATTACAATTTTGTGTTTAAATGTGAGCCGCTTCCTTTGTGAGGGCGGCTTATTTTTGTGTGCTAGACACGTGAAGGATATTTAGTTATAATTTTAATTCAGATATTGAGGATGTCCATAAGAATTTTTTCGAAATCTTTCTAAAGAGAGCTAAAAAGGAGCTGTTTAATATGAAAAAATTGAAATCGTTTATATTTACGGCCTTGCTTGGCGGTCTTACCGTCATACTTCCTGTTGCCATTCTCATCGGGGTGTTTACCTGGATTTTTAACTTTGTCACAAATCTTATACAGCCATTTACCAATATTATTGTGGTGAAGGCTGAGTTCAAGGAGATCGTAGCCGATATTATTGTAATAGCTATTATCATTACTTTATGTTTTGTCATTGGCATTTTTGTGAGGACTAGATTCGGGAAGTGCATATACGCCTTGGTTGAAAATAATCTTTTAAAGATAGCGCCGGGATATACTCTTATAAAAGAGACTATCTTGCAGATACTCGGCAATAAAAAAGCCCCTTTTTCTGCGGTGGCTTTGGCGAATATTTATGCTAATGACGTGCTTGCTACCTGTTTCATCACTGATGAGCATGCTGATGGCAGTTATACGGTGTTTGTGCCGACCGGGCCCAATCCGACTTCAGGTAATATTTTTCATTTAAAACCTGAGCACGTACATATTGTTGATGTATCCGTAGAAGACGCGATGCGTTCAATTATCAGCTGCGGGGCGGGATCAACAATGCTTTTAGAGTCTTTAGGAGAGAAGATATAGAAATTACCGGGGGATGTTCATTTTTAAAAGGAGGGCTATAAAATGTTTTTTCTTCAAGTCCGGATGTGGTTATTGATTTCAATATTGTTTTCCATTGTTTATGCCATGGTCGTCATGGTGGGTTCCGCGATGGGTATCGGCAGCTTTAACTTTTACCTGATATTTGCTTTTGTTTTAATGTTTATTCAATACATGCTGGGGCCTAAGATAGTGGAGTGGTCGATGAAGGTGCGATATATTAAGCGGGAAGAAGATCCTTTTCTTTATGCCATGGTGGAAGAGCAGGCCAGACGGGCAAAAATACCTATGCCCAAAGTGTGTATTTCAGCTATGCCGCTCCCGAATGCCTTTGCTTTTGGGAGAGGTGTTCGTGACGGGCGTGTTTGCGTGACGGAGGCAATCAAACAACTTTTGGATGAGTATGAATTGAAGGCTGTCATTGGTCATGAGATCAGTCATTTAAAGAATCGGGATGTGCTAACGATCACATTATTGTCGGTTATCCCTATGATTATGTACAGATTAGCCTGGCATTTCTTGTTCTTTGGCGGTGGTCGGCGTCGGCAAGGAGGCGGGAATACCGCTTTAATAGGTTTAGCGGCGCTCTTATTTTATTTTGTAACCAACCTCTTAGTGCTTTATGCTTCACGCATCAGGGAATATTTTGCCGACCGGGGTTCGATTGAGCTAGGCAACAGGCCGGAGGCCCTAGCGACGGCTCTTTATAAATTAGTTTACGGTTCAGCCCGTGTAAATAAAGAGGTATTAAAAGAGGCAGAAGGACTCAAGGCCTTCTTTGTCAATGACCCCTCCCGGGCGGCCAATGAGATACGCGATTTGAGCCAGTTGGATTTGGATAGAAGCGGCACCATCGACCCCTATGAATTAGATGTCCTGCGGAATAAAAAGATACATCTGAGTTTTGGCGATAAGATGATGGAGGCTATGAGCACGCATCCGAATATGCTCAAGCGAATCAAACATCTTTCTGAGATTAAGAATTGATTTTCAGGGGTGAAATCTGCGGTACTCCCTGAAAATAAAAAAGTTGCATATCCTTCAATCTCAGGACACAATTTAATTGAAGGGAAAATGACGAAAAAAGGCAAACCTTTCGTAAGACAGGGACCCTTGGAGTTCAGGGCGGTGAGCCAGATTTGACTCGCCGGCAAAGCTAGAGGGCCCGGCGGAAACGTCAGGGCAGCCAGTTGCTAAAGTCACAATGAAAAAGACCAAAAAAAACAATAAACCTGTTTCTTCTGATGAAGGAACAGGTTTGCCATATATATTCTCAGCACTGATAAATTTTTATGGATAAATCGGGAGGCAGTAACGAAAAAACTATATGTTCTAATGTTAAGTGTCGTTTTATTGAGTTGGAGTATGCCGGTTTTAGCAGGTGGGGATAAAAACCATAATGAACATAATCAGGAGATCAAAAGCCGCGAAGGTCAATCTGGCGCGGGAGGGACGGCAAAACAGCTTAAGAAACAAAAAAAATGATGTTAAAAAAGGGGATGGACTTTTTTTGTTAATGCTTTGTTTAACTTTCAAATATTGCGTTGTATTTCTAGACAGGGTTGTTTGTTATTGATAATATGTTCACGTACGCTATATGGAGCTTTATAATGTGTTTTTTAATGAGAAAAAAATATCAGATAATAATAATTCAGGTTGCCTTTTGGCTTGTTTTGGCTTGTTGCAGTGGGCGCATTCTTTATGCCGGAGAAGACGCCAATTTATATAAGAAAGCCAGTCAATTCGCCAAGCAAGGAGATCGAGAGTTTGCCTTTATGAACTATCGTGCCATCTTAAAAGGTTATCCGAAATCGCGTTTTACGGAAAAGGCCCTTTTTGCTAATGCGGAATATTACTCCATTTTGACTAAATATGGTGACGCGAAGGTTCATTTTGAAGATTATGTTAAAGACTTTCCGGATTCAAAAGGGAAATTCTTTGCGCTTGTTCATCTTTGGAAGTTGGCTGAGCGTAAAGGAGATGAAGCTTTGCTCGCGGAGTATACCAGCCAAATTGCTTCGAATGAGCAGATGAGTTTTATATTCCGTGACCGTAAAGAAATTTTTTTCCAGTCACCTCTTGCCTGCCAATATCGCGCTGTAATTCAAATTGACACAATCAAGATATTTTTAGAAGGAGTTCTGTTTGCGGAAATTCTTTACACAGATTAGCGCTTGGCTTCTAGCTGTCATTGTTTTGTCTTTCATCGTCACAACGGTTGCTTTTAATATTATTCTTGCTGTTGTCAAACCGGCATTAATTAAGAATGCCACCGAGCATTTTAAGCATGATGTTTCCATAAAGCATGTTATCTATTTATTCCCTGACCGAATCATTTTCAAGAAATTTGTTATTGATGAGAGGGGTGACGCAGGCGGTAAAACTCCTTTTATCCTTCCGACGGTTATAGGCAAATTCTCCATTCTTAAAACTATATTGAATCGAAAGATTTTATTCTCTGAGATTGATATATATAAAGCGCAAGGGAGTTGGCCTCTGTTTTGCCGGTTTGTCTCAAAAAATTGGACAGAAATTATCCGTATGATAGGGAAATCTCCCAAAGGGGATGTGCGGGTAAAATTAAGCAAGGGGAAATTTCTATTGAATGATTTAGCCGATGGCAGAAGATTCCTTTTGGCTGACGGTGTTTGTTCCGTGAAGGGGAAAGTTATTGCGGGTGAGGGAGAGCTGCGTTTTGAGAAATACCGGGTTCGCGATGAAAGAACGGAGCGGGTGAGTCAGGAAACGCTATTGAACTATCAGTTCAACACAGAGTGGGCTGGTGACATTATATTTTTGAACAGCTTTGTTATGGCTGGAGATAATATATATTGCAAGTTGTGGGGGGAGTGGCAGAAGCAGCAGTTGCAGCTTAATGGTTTTACCTTCCTCAACTCCAAAGAATCCCAAAAAGGCAATCAAAAATCTATTAATATTTTCGACCGTGTCAAGTTGTTGATAGGCGTATTGAAAGGGCGGTCAGCCGCTATTGAGGGTCTCACAGCGGGAAGCATCTATTTAACAGATATTGATAGTCTTATCGATATCAATCTTCCCGCTTTTGATATAAAAAAGTTTGATTTCAATTTTAATAATGCGCCCATCAGCCTTCATGGGAAAGTGTTTGCCGCGGATCCTGTTGTTTTAGAATTAGGATTGACGGCATTTCCTGTTAATGCCCGGGAGGGTAAGCAGGGGAACCTTCTTCGTTCGGATATAGATATTAAGGGAAATCTCCGTGAAGATTCATTTTCTGGTGATGGGACATTAAACTTAAAGTTTGAGCCGGAAAGGTCAGTCAATGGGTTAGAAAGAATTGGAGTACTTCTAAATGGGGTAAGTTTAGATTATGCCCGGTATCCGGCGGTTAGTCAGAAGGTCAAGCGCGGGTCGGCTTCTTGGAAGGTGAAAGGGGGGGAGCATAAACTTAGCGTAAATGACATGATTGGGTCGTTAGACTTAGGGGCTGATAATGTCAAGGTGATGGATTTTAAAACAGGGTTTTATGATGGCATGTTAGAGGGGGAAGTTTGGATAGATACGGAACAGCTGCCTTTTCATATAACCTCGGAGCTGGTTGTTAATGGAGCAGAAGCCAATCAGTTGGATGAGCTGGTGACATATTTTTCAAAGATTACCGGAAAGGTCAACAGTACAATGACGTTTCAAAACTATCCTGAAATGAAGCTTCAAGGGGATATCAATATCGAAGATGGGCGTTTGGAAAATTTTAAATTTTTCAAATGGTTGGCGGGGACATTTGTTTTGCCCTCTCTCGCTGCTGTTGATTTTGATGAAACACGTTTGCAATTTCATGTTGGCCCCGAGAAGGCCGGGATAGAGGATATCGCTTTGTCATCCCGGGACCTCAAACTAACTGGATATTATTATGTTAACAGGCATTCTTTGGTATCAAGCAATTTGGTTTTATTTTTTGGAAGAGAGTTGCTGGACTCTTCCCCGAAATTCAAATCGATATTGAAATTATTCCCCAATGATATGAGATACCTGGATTTTAATTTTCAGTTGTCGGGCAATAAAAGTGCGGTGAACTTTATGTGGGTTCCGTCAGCATCTAAAATAATTATTGAAGAGGCGCTTCCTGACTTTATAGAAAGAAGCATTGAGCGAAGAATTGATGAGAAGTTGGATAGTGCTGAGCCGAAAAGTAAAGATGACACCCCCCACACGAAAAATTTTAAAGGCTTTTGATATTTTTATTTTGCAAGAGTATAATACACAAAAAAGGGGTGAAAAATGGATGAGAAAAGAAGATATCACAGGATGAAAATTGAGATTCCTATGAATTACCGTATCCCGCCGGAAGATAATTTTAACATAACGACAACATTGGACATTAGCGGAACCGGCATCGCTTTTACTTCTAACACGGAATTAAAAATAGGGTGGGAAGTCTTTATGCATCTGCTATTGTCTGAAGAACAGGAGATTGAGTTAAGGGCGGAAGTGGTATGGGTTAAAGAAACCCTCCCGGAGTATGATGAAGAAAAGCCGGCCATCTTTAGAATCGGCGTTCGGATTCTTGAGCCGATCCAGTTTGATGAAAAGCAGTTCATCAAATTCTATACGAAACACCTAGGCGATATGTTCAAAGGTGAATGAACGGATAAGGCTGTCTTTTAAATGAGCGCGGGACACGCCCCTTTTTTTGCTCAAAAAGAGATGTGTCTCAAAATCAAAAAGAGGAGAATATGAAAATCGGCAAAAAGACAATTAAAGTTTTTAAGATGAAAAACCGTAAAGGGTTTGCGGCCATTTGCTGTGATCACCTCACTGAAGGCCGCACGGCCGGCCAGGCCTTAGCCCGCATGGAAAAAGCCTTGTTAAGAACGGATAGGAAGAAAAAAGCCAAGAAAACCTAACACCCCTCTTCAACCGTAAGGTTCTGTTCCACCCGCCGACAACCCGTCACAATTGTGGTTTACGCTCTATTTGGTAATCCCGCAATAAATCCCCATTTTAACGTAGGAAGTATTCTATGAGTGTTATAGAAGCGACTTTGAAATCTGCCCGGCAATATGCGGATCAGTTCAAATTGGCCGG
>JAGLNJ010000048.1 GCA_023139575.1 Candidatus Omnitrophota bacterium
CTCCGGGAAGGAAATTGGCTGTTGTGGCGCGTGATGGATGCACGACTAATAATAGAGGATATTCTCGGGTTACAAATGGGGACGGCGCATATAATCCGCAATGCCGGAGGTATTGTCACGGAGGAAGCCCTTCGTTCTTTGATCATTTCCACTTGTTGGGAACGGAGGAATTCATAATCATTAATCATGCCGATTGCGATATGTTAATTTCCCATCTTAAAAAGCCTTAACTTTGGTCTAAGGGAAGTATTCTAAAATCTGCCCCCGCCAGCCAGAATTTTATGGCTTGTCTTTAGTCGCCTCCGGCGTTAAAATAGAAACACTTATACCGCTTGGTAGTCTAAATTTTATTTCAGCAAAACTTACCTATGTTGATCACTGAAAATCAGAATTGTATTCAAGAAAAACTAGTCCGTCTTAAGCAAATTTTATCAGAAATGGGCAGTGTGTTGGCCGCTTTCTCTGGTGGAGTCGACAGCACATGTTTGCTTAAGATCGCTTTTGAGGTTCTCGGCAGTCAAGTGATTGCTGTCACCGCTTTTTCCGCAGCCCGTCCGGAAGATGAAACAGGGCGCGCTAAGAAATTTTGCCGTGAACATGGCATTAAGCATATTTTATTTTCCTCCCAGGAATTGCGGATCAATGAAGTCGCGCGTAATAATGACCGACGCTGTTATTACTGTAAACGATATTTATTCCATGCCCTGTTGGAATTAGCGACCCAAAAGGGGATGGCCTTTGTCGCTGAGGGGTCTAATTGTGATGATGATGCCTCCTACAGGCCGGGCAGACAGGCCATTGAAGAATGTGGTGTCCGCAGTCCGCTAAAAGAAGCGGGGTTAACAAAAAGGGATATCCGCGCAATTCTGAAATCAAAAAATTTATCTGCCTGGGATTTGCCAAGTCAATCTTGCCTTTTGACCCGCTTTCCCTATGGGCATGAGATCACAGAGGAACAGTTGAATCGCACTTTACAGGCTGAAGATTTTCTTAAGGGATTTGGTTTTCGCTATGTCCGGGTTCGAACCTGTGGGGATACAGTATCAATTGAAGTTGATCGGGAGCAGGTGCCATTGCTTGGGAAAACCGAAATGATCGAGGCTGTTCAGCAAAGATTTAATTCGCTTGGTTTTCAGAAAACAACGATTGATGAGGTTGGATATCGAACAGGAAGTATGGATGAAGAAAAGGTTATAAATGGATAAAGAGAAATTGAAAGAATTGTTGGAAGATGTAAAAATGGGGAAGGTGCCGGTGGCGAAGGCCATGAAAAGAATGAAGGCCCTGCCCTTTGAAGATTTAGGTTTTGCCAAGATCGACACACATCGGGCCTTACGAAAAGGTTTCCCGGAGGTAATTTACTGTCCGGGAAAAAAGCTTAAGCACATTGTGGGTATTTTTGAGAAGACGTCATCGCAGAAGCTGATTATGGCTACCCGTGCCAGTAGAAAAATTTTCCGGGCAGTCAAAAAGGTTCGTGATGATGTCGCGTTTAAAGAGCAGGCCAGGATAATCATTGCCGGCAAGATTCGAAAAAAGACAAAGAAAATCATTGCCATTACCAGCGCGGGTACGGCAGATATTCCGGTTGCGGAAGAGGCCGCTGTAACAGCGGAGGTTTTGGGTAATCCTGTTGAGCGCATATTTGATGTCGGTGTGGCCGGTGTGCATCGTTTGTTTGCCCAACATGATAAATTGACGCGGGCTCATGTTATTGTTGTTGTGGCCGGAATGGAGGGGGCTTTAGCAAGTGTCGTGGGAGGGGTGGTGTCTCATCCGGTTATTGCTGTGCCGACATCGGTTGGTTACGGCGCGAATTTTCAAGGTATAGCGCCTTTGTTGACCATGCTCAATAGTTGCGCGCCGGGTGTGGCCGTTGTTAATATTGATAATGGTTTTGGCGCGGGGTATATGGCCGGCCTGATTAATCAAAACAAATGAGGGGTTTATGAAGATAGCTTATTTTGACTGCTTTTCCGGGGCGAGCGGGGATATGATCCTGGGAGCATTGCTGGATGCGGGCTTGGATATTAAGGTTTTAAAAAAAGAAATCGCCAAACTTCCTTTAAAAGGTTACAGCATACAATCCCGACGAAAGAAAGCAAACGGTATTGCCGGTACAAAATTGTTTATTAAAGCATCCGCAAAACAACCGCATCGGACATTGAAGACTATCCGGGAAATCATCCAAAAAAGCGGGATCAGTACAACTGCAAAAGAATTAAGTTTAAAAGTATTTAAAGACCTGGCTAAGGCCGAGGGAAAGATACATGGCGTCAAGCCGGAAAAAGTGTTTTTCCATGAGGTCGGGGCTATTGATTCGATCCTGGATATTGTGGGAAGCGTTATTGCTTTAGAGTTATTGGGTGTTAAAAAGGTATATGCGTCCCGAATTCCTTTGGGCTCAGGGTTTGTGAAATGCCGGCATGGCAAAATCCCCGTGCCGGCTCCGGCCACGGTGGCAATATTAAAGCATGTTCCTGTTTATGATTCGGGAGTAAAGGCAGAATTAACCACACCGACAGGGGCGGCGATATTAAAGAATGTATGCGTGGAATTCGGTTTGATGCCGGATATGGAAATTGAGGCAACCGGATATGGTGCCGGGAGCAGAGAGTTGGAAATACCGAATTTCCTGCGGGTCACTATTGGCCAAGGAAATAATAAAGGATATCAAAAGGACCGGGTGTGCCAGATCGAGACGAATATTGATGACATGAATCCGGAACTCTTTGAATATGTGGGAGAAAGACTCCAGGAGGAGGGTGCCTTGGATGTTTTTATGACGCCAGTTTATATGAAGAAAAACCGGCCCGGTACTTTGCTCACGGTTATCTCACCTCATGATTTGCAAAATTCACTTGTTGACATTATCTTCAATGAGACAACAACACTCGGTGTCAGGATGATGGAGGTGACAAGAAAGAAGCTTGATCGTGAAGAAATTGCCATAAAGACGGATTACGGTTCGGTGATGGTCAAGGTGTGCAGAATAAAGGGAAGGGTTGTTAATATGGCCCCTGAGTATGAGTCGTGCAAAAAGATGGCCAAAAAGAAAAACGTGCCGTTAAAATTAATTTACGAATCGTCCCTGCAATGCGTGCGTGCGGCATTAGAGAATTAAGGAGAAGGAATGAAAAATTTGTTAAAAGTTGTGTTTTGTTTATTTATTTATCTGGCATTGGTGTTCCCGATTTGTGGCGCAGAGGAGCCCAAAGATATTGATGCGGCAATAGAATCCATTACCGGGGCGGCGAACAATGGAAATTTTCAAGAAGTGATGTCTATAGTTTCAACTTTGATTGACCAGCCCGGCCTTTCACCATCGCAACGAGCGCAGATACTTTATTTGCGGGGATGGGCCCATCAGAAGCTTTCTAAAGAGTATTCGCTGGCCATAGCGGATTATTTTTACGCGATAGAACTAAATGCAGCGGATAAATGGACATTTTCATCACTGGTCAATCGGTCGGGGTGTTATCTTGAATTGAAACAATATGACAAGGCGCTGGAGGATGTGGAAACAGCATTAAAAATTTGGCCCGAACATCCCGTGGCTTTAAACAAAAAACAATTAATCCTGAGCAGCATGCAATCCGTATATGAGGGGAACTAACATGTATTTTAATGCTGTTTTAAGTTCTTTAGGCGGTTGGGATATTTTGATGAAGAAGCACCAGCCGGTATATATGGTTTTAAAAAAAGCTATGGAAAGCATAGATTATAAAAATCCGCAGAAAAATAAAAAAATATGTTCCCGGGATATCCATCATGATTTGAATGTTGCTTTGGAAAAAAAGAAGTGGCAGATTAATGTTCAGATTACTTTGCAGGGAGGAAAAAACACCGTCTACACGGTAGATTTTCTGAGGGATAAAATTGGCGGAAAATTGATTCTGGGCAAACAGGCCTTTATTCTCAGCAGCCTGCTGGCTAATTTTCCTATGTCGATGCGATTGTATGATATTGAAATGGCTCTTATTCTTGTCCCCATGCGTTCATTTAAAAAGAAGCTGTCTGTCGGTTCCGGGGTGGCGGAGTTTGAGTTCATGCGCGATATCTTGGAAGGGCTGCCGCCTCTTTCGGTCCGTTATCCCTTTGTGATCATCGGCTTTTCGCAGCAGAAGTCGGAATTACATATAGAGGAATTGACCAGCGGTATTGATCAATATCTTCTTTCTCAAGTCGGTTTTACTTTACAGGAGATGATACTTTTAGGGGAGCGGCCGCAATATGATTTTAAAGAAAAATTATCCATCAGGGCAGACAGTTTCACCAAAGAGGTTTGCGCTATGGCCAATTCAAAAAAAGGCGGCCTGATCCTGTTGGGGGTTTCCGATGAGGGGGATATTGTCGGGGTGGAAAATAGTGATTTAGATAATATCCAGTTACGATTGACCAACTCCATTCGCAATCTTTGTAAACCGATCCCGAAGTTTGAAATTGTTTCCTTCCCGATTATTGATAAAAAGCAAAGCAGCCTCCTCATTTGCCGTATTGAGGAGAATCAGCGTAAACCATGCTTGGTGCGGGGGCGGGCGTATATTCGCTCCGGGCCTTCAGCCCAGCCTGCTGACGCGGAAGAAATTCGTAATATGGTTTTTGCTTTGTAGAGAAAGAGTGCGGGATGAACAGGGTGTGGGCGGTTTTTCTAAAAGTTAGCAGAGATCCACGGGCATGCCCGTGGGTATCTAAAAAATTTATCTCGATGGGGTTTGTGTATTAGTTTATTCATATATGCTTTTTGTCCATATATGAATGATTGCACAAAATATGAAGGAGGACAGCGATATGATTTCATTCCTGGAGCAATTTCACCCTGTCGTGCAGGCTCTTTTAGCGGGGCTTTTTACTTGGGGGATGACTGCTTTAGGGGCGGCTGTGGTTTTTCTGCAAAAGGAAGTGGGCCGTAAGTTATTGGATACAATGTTGGGTTTCGCCGCGGGGGTGATGATAGCCGCCAGTTATTGGTCATTATTGGCCCCGGCAATTGAAATGTCGAAAGAGTATTCTGTGCCGCTTTGGTTTCCGGCGGCGGTGGGTTTTTTGTCGGGAGGTGTTTTTTTGCGGGGCATTGATTTTTTCTTGCCGCACCTTCATATTGGATTGCCGACCGATAAAGCGGAAGGGGTCAAGACATCTTTAAGGCGCACGACACTGTTAATTTTGGCGGTGACTTTGCATAATATTCCGGAAGGTTTAGCTGTCGGCGTGGCTATTGGGGCAGCAGCGGCGGATCTGCCTTCCGCGACACTACCGGCAGCCTTGGCGTTAGCGATCGGGATAGGTATCCAGAACATGCCGGAAGGCCTGGCGATATCCGCGCCATTACGCCGGGAGGGTGTTTCCCGAAGGAAGAGTTTTTTCTATGGTCAATTGTCCGCTGTTGTTGAGCCGGTGGCGGCAGTCATTGGGGCCGCAGTGGTCATGTTCATTCGCCCTATTCTGCCGTATGCCCTAGCCTTTGCCGCGGGGGCCATGATCTTTGTTGTTGTGGAAGATGTCATCCCGGAAGCTCAACAAGGGGACAATACGGATTTGGCCACAATGGGGGCAATGGCGGGCTTCTGCGTCATGATGATTTTAGATGTAGCTTTAGGTTAAAGTTCTGTCTGCCTTATATGGGGGGGGCTTAAGTCCACATGTCATATTTTTTGAGATTTAAAATCAAAAAAACAAACTAGACAGGATAGGAGGAGAATAAAATTATTGACATGCCAAACATATGTGTGGTATAAGAATGGTAATCACCTCAAGATTCCCCTCCCCAAGCTCTTTCACATCAGTTCAGATCACGCCTGTTTGGAGTAAAGATGGCTTCCGCCTTACCCTCTTGTTGACGTCGGGAACCGAATAGTTTTACAGGTTCCCCCAAAAATCTGATTTTTATATTCTATAT
>JAGLNJ010000049.1 GCA_023139575.1 Candidatus Omnitrophota bacterium
ATAAACCCAATCCCCACCTTGAAAGGTGGGGTATTTAACTCCTCACAACCAGAAAGATAGTTGAACTTCGGCGGGGGAAGAACCTTGGCGTTCGATATACCGTTCAATAACATTCTTGTTTCCCCCTTCACCAACTGTTCCTACAAATTTTCCATCACTCCAAAATTCTCCACCCCACAACTCTTTTCTCAACCCAGGAAATTTCTTGAATATTTCCCGTGCGGTTATCCCTTTGATCAACCGTATAATCTCACTCGGCGCATATCTGGGCGCCGCCGAACAAAGCACATGTACATGATTTTTGTCTGCTCCAACTCTTTCAAACTCAATTTCATATCTCTTCTCGATCTCTTTGCATACCCATACAAAGTACTCTTCCACTTCTCTACCCATCAATATCTTTCGATACTTCAAGGGTATCACTAAATGATAATGTATTTCATACGCATTATGCGCCGCTTTCTTGACAACCATTCGGTCATTTTATCACATCATCACTGTCGTCAAAATTATATTTTCATCCCCACCTTGAAAGGTGGGGAATTCCTAGTTAAAAAGGATTACAATCCTGTCACCCAAGAAATTATACCGAGAAAATATTTTTCCGGTGGGGTTAAATTACATGGCAGGCAATCACCGATTTCTGAGGATGGAATTTTAGAAATTTTTAAAAATCCTGCGCGTTTCAAAAGATTGAAGGATGGTGTCAAGCTGGTCTTTGGCCTAAACAAGATAGCTCCTCCTATCGGATTTGACTCAGGGGCTGAGGCGCGCGCCCCCGTTTTTAAGATTACCCCTGGTTTTGAAGGCGCCCTAAAAGTTAAAGACAAAGGAATGTTAGGAAGGTTAAATCCTTTGAGGAAAAAAACAAAATCGAAGATAATTTCATCTTTGGCTCTAATCACAATATCAACGCTGGCATTATTTACCGGAACAGGCATTCATTTCAAAAAATATATTGGTGGTTTAGATATGGATTTACTTGACATAGATAATTTAAGAAAAAGAAGCAGTGTTTATAATCAGTACCTTACAGACTCGTTAATGAATAGACCCTTGATAATATCCTTTACATCCGAGTTTGGAAAGTTTATGGATGAAAAATTTGATTATTTAAAAAATGAGTTGCCGGTCATTTATTCTCATATCCTAAAAGACAATATGGTAATTATGGAAGACACGACAGGTGAAAAAACTCTTAATAAAAATATTCTATCAGATAGTGGGAAGAAATTGTTTCATTTTCCTTCTTCGTTTGCCAGACCAGGTCGTTCCCCAAATGAAATTGCTGCAATGATTGTCCATGAATATACACATTTAAGGCAGAAGGAAACTTTATTATCTCCTGATGCGGAAAAGTATCAAATTCTTTTGACAGAATATGAAACATTTCTTGTTCAGCTTTTAACTTATTATAAATTAAGTCCACAACCTGATATGGATAAGATAATGGATATTTACCAAGGAATGTTGTGGGATAACAGGGTGATGGGACATATAGGGAAACTTCTGCCTCTACCCATTAGATATGCCTTAGTTTATAGGATGTCATTGGTAAGAGCAGGGGAGTTTCATGAATTTGTTGATGCATTAAGATTGATTTCTGAAAGACATGGAATAAAACTCAGAGCGGATGACTGGAATTCAATGGTTCGGAATAGTTATCAAGTCCGTGATTATTTTTCTGATCCTGATAATCTGATGGATACTGATAAACCTGAAACTACTGAGATAATAAGTGTATTTGTAGATTCTTTTATAGAGGGGATAGAAAATGGTTTGAGGGACAAATATCCGGATTTTTCCAAAATTACCGAACAAGATATTCTGGGATATGACGGGAATTATTTAACTTATGAACCCCTTTCATTAGACCGCCGAGGAGGGGATTCCGATAATTCTCATGATAGAGCAATGGTAGGAGTGAAGAAGAATACTGGTGGTATCGACTTTAATCCCGCGATAGGAAACACGACTATTCAGCGTGAGGGGAGCGGCATTTCTGTCCCGATTTCTAATGGGCCTGTTGGAAATATGGGCATTGACGGTTTCGTGCCGGTGATTATTAACGTCATCCCTATCAAAAGCATCCTACCGCTCTTGGGGCTGGACACTATTGAACCAAAAAAAGAAAAGCACATAACATCACGAAATGAGCCGATGATTGAGGATGATCAAAGCTGGCAGGACAAGTTTTCAACAGCGGCTTTGAGTCAAAAAATATGTTAAATATTACAATACTGTCCGACCGCACGCTGGATTAAAGAATGTTCCTCTTGATTTTACGAGCAAATACACTGGTACTGTTAAATGCGAAGAAAAACTAGGCGGTATTATAAAACATTATTACAGAAAATAATTACGAACATCTGACAATAGTAATCATCATTTTTTTTATTGTTGTCCTATTGCCTGCCTGGCAACAACAAATAATGCTAAAAAAACTAAATCAAAGAAAGCAAAGGCAATCCACATAATTGGCATATTACCTAACAACCAATGAGACAGGACTACTCCCGAATATGACATTTTCAGTAAAATGCCATAAAAAATTAGATCACGATTTACAATAGGATTTCTTGCAATATTCAAGAACATAACCCCAAAAATGACTAACAGCAATGCTGGAAATTGAATATAGCCAACATGATTGGGTGGAGGCACATTGGTAAGACTAAAAAGTTTATACGGCATCGCCAAAAATAATAATCCCAAAATACCGTCATACAAACCAGCTACCACAAAAAAAGGTTTAATCCATTTAGGAATTTCCATTTGACCCTCCCTACCCAATAAGGCTTTTAGGTTAAATCATTCTCTATTATTTTATATATTTCGGTTGTATTCCCTCTATCCCAATCAGAATAAACGGTTTTTGACAATTCTTTATCCAACGGCAACATTTTTAAATCTTTTTCCTGCATTATTCTCAGAATATTCGACGAATATTTTTCACATAGCCAACATTCACCTGGATTCTCAAAACAACTCCTCATTCTTTTGTAGATCTCGCCAAAATCCTCTTGCGCAATATTCCCGAATGAAATATTCAAAAATTCACAAGGCTGAACATCACCTTTAGCATTAATATAAAATCTGTCTGTGCCCCCAGCAGTACATCCGAATACAGCAGGGTCTTCTTCAATAATTTGAGCAGAAATTGAAGGATAATCTTTATATCTTGTGTCACTGTTGTATGTGTGAATTAATTCTTTTATCTTATCTAAATCTGCTTTGCTAAAATCTTCTGTTCCTGATTCAAGCCATCCGCCTGAAGGTTTCGGTTTTATAAGCTGAATCAAACATGCATTAAATTCTTTTGCTTTATCCATCAATTTTTGAAAATCTCCGTTGTAAAAGCTATCACGCTTTAACACTTCTTCTTGACGAACCATTCCCAACAACAGTGATAAAATTCGCTTTATTAGGATAGAATATTCCCATTATTGGAGAATACCGCTGAGAAAACCATCTTTCTTCCGAATAATACCCTAACATTTCCAGCACTACAGCGACTTTAAATACCTTTACCACTCTCTTTTAAGGCTTTAACATAAACCCTGCTCCCCATTTGTTCTGTTTGAAAGAATGGTGGTTTTTCGTTAACAAAAGCAACAAACTCAATAGTTTTATTGGTCTTAGCTTGCTATAAGGCTCTAGCAATTTCTAACAAACCTGCGACTGCACTGGCATTATCATCAGCACCTGGATTCTCACAGCTATCGTAATGAGCACCTAAAATAATTGTTTTCTTTGCAGGAACAATTCCTTTTTTAGTAGCAATAATATTATTAACCTTTTTACCTGAGACACGGTAACTCTGAAAGCTAACATCATAGCCAAAAGATACAAATTGGTCATGAATATAATTCTGTGTTTTAATCAAATTATCATATTGTCGTGGAGTTCAAATTGTTTGGGTCAAATTTCCCTGCAATAAAGACAATGTCTAAATCGTGCGTATGATCCAGTTAAAAAGCATTTTTGCCCGAGAGCTGATGTAAAAAATTTCCTCGAAATCGACTATCCCTGTGCCAAAAGCACAGGGAGTTCTTGGCTATTCATTAAAGCTTCATTTGACCCAGTCTCATGCCCGTGGGTAGCTGCTTTTATAGACATCTTTTTTCCTTCAGTTACCACGAACCCATAAAAATGAAAAATGCAGACATGATTGAAAAATGATAAAACCCATAAGGATAATTCTATAAAATAATGGCCGTTTAGCCAGCCATTTATCTATTCCAACAAAAGCGAGTATAAAAAATGATAATAATGCCGGCATGACATGCCGTGGTAACCAGCCTCCATGAACATAGCTCCATTCTTGGGTGAGAGTATGTGTAAGGGTTAAAATATAATAGGTGACGCTGAAAGTGGTTAATATGAATAAAGGATAATCAATATGTTCTTTTTTAAAAAATACATTCCATAATTGCGATAACGTTAACCATAAAACAACAAGTAATGTTCCCAAGGAAAAAGGAATGCCTGCTTTGACAGCTATTGCCATTTTATTCTGATTTTCTTTTGATCTAAGCCGGTTAAAGTATTCATCTTTCGCACTATGGTATTTAATAGAAAGCGGGTCGTATTTTTCATAGTAAATCGGCTGATAAATATTCAGCACATCCGTATAAAGCGCCAAATGTAATAATCCGGGGTAGCTGTAATAATTCATTAGAAATATCGGTTGGGTCAAACGGCTTTCAACAGTTTTATACTCGTGAAAATAGGGAGCATCAAGCAGTTTCACATCTGGCTTGCGAAAAAAAACGAGACTCCTTAAATTTATGTGGCTCACATCTTTAAACTTACTTGAGCTCGCCTGAGTAGGCGGCCATATTTGTTTATGAATGTATAATTTGTATTGAATAAAAATAATACCCATAGGTAGAATGATGAGCAAGATCACAGCACATAAGTATTTTTTAAAATCAAATATTTTATTTTTAAAAAACAGGGATATTATAAGAAATACAGCAACGATGAATGCTCCTAAATTAAATTTAATGTTAAACGCAAAGAGTAAAACAACGGATAATACCACCATCAAAGATATCAAAATAGGCCATGATTGAGATTTTTTCCATAAACCTATCATGAGCCACGCGATGAGGATAAACAGGAAGTTAGCCATGGCATCCCCAGATATGACAACAGAAGGAATGACAATGGTCGGAAGGAATGTTATAAAAATAAAACAACTCAAACGGATGATTTGGGAATGGATGATGCCCTTCATGAGTTTATAAAACAACAATAGGGCAAAAATATTTAAAACAAGATGAGCGAAGGCAAGAAATTCCATATAACAATCTTTATCAATGAGGTTAAAAATCCGCCCGCCAATAAAATGATATACAGTAGAAATTCCTCCTCCTACTACCAAAGGATACGTTAAAGTCTTTAAAGGCTCAACAGCCGATCTTTCTATTTGCCTTTTATGGGACTGAAAATCCTGCCCGGCATAATTTTTATGAATAATAGCATTTGTTTGCAATGCAGAATAAAAAAGAAGCGCAATGAGCAGTGCGCTTTTTTCAATAAAACTTTTCTGTTTTAACGAAATCACCAAAAGACCTCCTAGATGTAATTATTTTAATTTTATCTTAATGTGTCCGTTGTGTTAAATTGTAGATGGCCTCTTTAAATCTCTAATTATGCCAATCAGTGAAAACAGCACCAACAGAAATAATCCGATTAGTGTGAGATTTTTACCAACACGAAACACCTGCGGCTGGAATTTGAAAACCACCTTACTCTCTCCGGCTGGGACAGCGGTTGCCATAAATTTGTAATTTGCGCGGATCACCGGCGACTCTTTCCCATTTACAAAGGCCTTCCAGTCTTTATGATATGAATCACCTAAAAATACCAAAGCAGCGCTTTCTGTTCTGACCTTACATTCCAAAACACTTGTTTTTATCTCTGTGTATTCAAGCCGCTCAGCTAATTGATCAGACTTACTTGGCAAAATACCCGGAGACTTATTCAAAACCACCTTTTTTAAAGGTTTAAATTCCGAATCATACAAACGTATTATCGTTCCCGCATCCTCCTTAATGATGTCAAAATCCTTATATAACATAAAGCGAGACAAGGCATCGGATCGTGTAAAACGCTCACTATCTATCGTGATATCATAATGAGTGCCGTTGAGAGCTAAAAATCGCTGATGCTTAAAAATATCCGGTTTCTCTCCCGGGGCAGGATGCAAAGTATCTGAAAAATGCTGGTGCCGCTGAGGGACATCGGCATTGACGCCGCCAAAAGACCGGATACCATAAACAATGTGGGCATTAGAATAGTATCGCGGTTCCTTGAGTCTTTCCACATAGACATTAGGAACATTGACCCGATAATGTTTAAGGCCCCTATCACTAAAGAACTTTTTTTGATTTGGGTAAAAATCCTCTTTCGTGAAAGGATCCATGACCATATGGCTGTACACCTTATTATATGGGATGAGATCTACTAAAATCAGGGACAGCAGACAAAGATAAAAATATTTTTTGTTCAGAAAACCAGCTTGCGCCTTGCCCAAGGCAACAACAAAAAAGGCCGTGACAAAGGCCAATCTCAATAGACCAAAGAGAAAGAGTAGCGAAAATCCAGGCTGGGCCAGCCGCGGCAACAGGGAGTTTTGCATATACAACCAGGCTAAAACATAGACCGCACAAACCGCTAAAAATATATAGAGAAAATTTCCTTTTGAATATCCGGTTCCACTAAACACTTCGACTAAAATCCACAGTACTGATATCCCCAATAAAGAAATCGCTGCGTAAACAACGCCCAAATTATTCAGCGAACCACCCACTCCGCTAACCGCGCTAAGGAAAACAAACACACTTCCGACCGCACCTATCATCGGGATATAAGGTCGACAGACCTGTACGGCCTTTTTCTTATAAATGAGCAGCAAGACGCTGCCTAAGGCCAAAAGGATCATTACCATACTGACCATTTGAATTTCCTTGATATATTGGGAATGACTCAAGGCTAGAAAAGCCAGCATGCTTAAAACCGTCACGATAAGCAGGATGACAATCGTCTGTAAACTTTTTTTATCAGAGGACGCCGGATTCTCACCCAACTGTTTGGCAGCATGCCCCACGATGACACAAAACGGTAAAGGGATCATCATCAGGGGTACGATCTCGTGAACAAACGGGAAAAATAAGACGTTTAACACGTCGCTGACCGGAGATATCCTGAGATACCAACAGGTCGCCAAAAAAAGATAACTGAGCCAAAATCCGATTGTGAGCTTACGCAAACTAAGGACCGCCCAAAGGAGCAAAATGATGGACAGCCCGCCGAAATACGTATAGGCATGGTTCTGAGAATGCATGTCCATGCGCCCCAGAAGCGTCTGTAACCAAGGAAAAGACGTTTTATAACTTATGGCCATAACTTCAGGGACAAAGGCGGTTAAACCAAAATAAATACTTCCGCGCAAGGTATCCAGACTTTTCGAACCCACCTTAGTCCCTACGGTCAACAGGCTGTTCATAAAAGGCAACAAGTATATCATGTTGATCAGCATACCGGTCGTAAAACTTAAGACCAAGAGTCGAAAGTCCTTCCACCGGGTTGGCTGCTTGAAATTAAAAGAAAAATAGCGGTAGACCATTAATATACCCAAATGAAATAATGTGGCTAAACCATAAAGAGGGTTATTGCACAAAAATATCCCCGCCACACACGCGGCTATCCCCAGAAAAGATAACCACCTTCTTCTTTTGTGTAATGTAAAAATTAAATAAATGGACACGGTCATCAGGGCATATATCGTCAGGCCGGCATACGCGGTAATGCTAAAGAACACATACCCGCAAAGCTGATAAACCGTCGAGGTAAAAAGCGCCCATTTCTTGTCTTTAAGTTCCTCTCTGAAAAAAAGGAAGGCAAAGATCCCAACAAACCATGTCTCAAAAAACATGCGGCAGGTCATTAAGAGGTATACAAATTTTTCCGGAAAGATAAAAATCAACCAATTGATAGGATAATAAATAAAATTTTGTGGGCTGGCGCTGAAATTGATCCCGCAATATATATAAGGATTCCACAACCCTAATTCGCCATTGTTAAAGGCGCGGTGCGAGAAAAGAAAATTAGGGAACATATGGATAATATTATCAGTGCTGGCAATCAAGGGTTTCCCAAACATCAGGAAGGGGGAAAACAAAATCATCGTAATCGCCAAATGGTAAAAGACAGCTGTATTCAGGCCAATCCCCTCTACGGCCCAGCTCAGCCAGGCATCAACTTTAGGTAAAAACCCCTTTAATGGTTTTTGTTTACTGATTTCAACCCCCATCGTTAAGATTATCCAACGTCACAGGCAGCATTTTAGCATTTTTTTTCGTGACAGGCACTGATTTTTGAAATAAAGTGATACCGATAGAAGTAAAATACTCGATTCATGTAGCATGGGATTAGAATACCCCCTCACATGTTCTTGGCATACTGTTTTATTTGCGCTACAAGCAGGCGCAAAATAATTTTTGTGACGCAGCAGCGCAAGTCAAAAAATGAAATACCAAGAGTCAAGCAACAATATGAAATTAGCTTTTACTTCCATAGATGGCGGGATTATTACGGTGGGCTTCCGAAAGATGGCTTCCTTTATTAAGTCCATTCACGCCGACACCGAAATTTCTTACGTTGTCCCCACCAATCATATGTCCGTGGCCTCATTTTTGCTAGGCCGATGCACCTCTGCTTTGGCTGAGGCGGATCTTAAAACTATCGCCCGGCATCTGGCCGCTTTTGATATAGTGGCTTTTTCTTCGATGACACCTTATGCTGATTTGACCAAAGATCTTCTTGCACGTATCAAAATCCTTAACCCGAACACCTATTTGATTTGGGGTGGAATTCACCCTATTGTAGAACCTGAAGACGCTATCCAGCACGCTGACGCGGTATGCGTCGGCGAAGGTGAATTTGCCTTTGAAGAATTTTTAGCCGCTTACAAAGGCGGCCCCGATTTCACGCAAACAAAAAATTTCTGGTTTAACGCAAAGGGCCGCATCATCAAAAACGGATTCCTCCCTTTGCAAACGCAAGAAGACTTAAATAAATTTCCCCTCCCCCTTTATGCGGATGACGAGCTAATCTTTCAAAGCGGCGCTGGCTTCATCCCGATGGATGCACGGCAGTACCGCAAGCTCAACGGCATTGCCTACCACACGGTCTGGTCGATCGGCTGCCCTTATAAATGCTCTTACTGCAGCAACTCCAAGTTCATTGATAATGATCCCCAATACCGCCGGGTGCGTTTTTCTTCCGTTGACCGAATCATCCAGGAAGTCAAAGAAGTCAGAAGGAAACACCCTTATATCGCCTCGGTGACGTTTCACGACGATAGCTTTATCGGCCTGCCGCTTATTGTCTTGGAAATTTTTGCTGAAAAATGGCGGAAAGAAATCAACATCAGTTTCTCTGTCGTGGGCGCTTTGCCAACTCTCATCAGAAGAGAAAAATTGGCGGTCCTCGTTAAGGCGGGAATGTATCGGATAAAGATGGGTATTCAAAGCGGCAGTGACTGTATCTTAAATTTTTACAAAAGACCAGCCACGGCCGGCGTGACATTCCGGGCGGTATCCATAATCGCCGAGTTCACTGATTACATGATCCCGCCGACGTATGACATTATCCTGGACAATCCTATTGAAACCCGCCAAGATGTCATTGATACGCTCAAATTTATATATACTATGCCGCGGCCTTTTTCCCTTAACATATTTTCCCTGCGGGTCATGCCCAACACCGAATTAGAAAATCAGCTAAAAGATATTAATGTCAGCCATCCGTCGATCACTGAAAAAAACTACACCTTGGTCAAACCCACTTTTGCTAATATCCTGATTTTCCTCATCGATATCGTCAAGCCGCCGCAAAAGATGTTTGACTTCTTCTTAAAGTTTGCTAAACCTTACGGAGAAGAACAGCGGGAATTCCCCATTATTTTATTTTTGGTGCGGGCTCTGTACATGGTCAAGCGGGGCATGTACCACCTGAGATACTTAGAATTCTCCTACTTTCCAGGGAGGATCGGGCAGGTTGGGTATTTTCTGCAAAAAAAAGGGTTGATCCAGCGTTGGCATCAAAAGGTGCTCAAGAAAAGCAACTCCCATATACAATAAACGCTAACTTCTCATGCTATTCATCAAATTGGACATCTTGCCTGTTTAATATTTAAATGCCACGCCTT
>JAGLNJ010000005.1 GCA_023139575.1 Candidatus Omnitrophota bacterium
CCGACAATTCTTTGTTCAATCCCAACGCCTGCGACGCCTTCATCAAATTCTCAACAAAATGAAAAACATAAGCCGGTCCGCTACCCGAAACAGCTGTAACGGCATCAATGAGATCCTCCTTAACAACCACTGTTTCCCCGACACAGGAAAAAATATTGTCAGCTGTTTTCACGTCGTCCGCCCTGGCCAAACGCCCCTTGGCAATAGCGGTTATCCCCTCGCCGATCTGCGCCGGCAGATTCGGCATCGTGCGGATAACCCGGGCCTTTTTGCCCAACTTCTTTTCAAGATAAGAAATAGTTATGCCCGCGGCAATAGAGATCACCAGTGTTGACTTGACGGTATTTTCTTTAATCATTTCCAGGACATCGTCAATACCCTGCGGCTTAACCGCGACGACAACAGCATCGGATTGTTTTACCAGTGGAGCGATATCTTTGAGGACAGCTTTATATTTTCTTTTCAAACTTTGCGCGCGTTTCTTATCCACCTCAGCAACGCACACTTTATATTTCTTTTTAATGCCGCTGTAAATCGCGGCGCCCATGTTTCCGCCGCCGATGATACCGATTTTCATACTGAGTCCTTTGTTTTAATCCTTTTGTCTCTTGCCTGTGGTCTTTGGTCTATTGGAAAATCGCGCTCCCGATACGCAACATATCCGCCCCTTCTTCTAAAGCGATCTTGTAATCATGGGTCATGCCCATTGACAGGTGTCGCATGTCAATATTTGCCGCGGCGGTGAATTCTTTCGCAATTTCTTCCTTCAAAAGGCGAAGGTCGCGGAAAGACGCCCTTATGACATCCTCCTCTTCTGTAAAAGGAGCAATGGTCATCAAGCCCGACAATCTTAAAGATTTTAATGAAGAAACCGCGCGAATTAAAGACATTGTTTCATCTTTTGCGATACCGGATTTTTGTTCTTCCCCGGAGCAGTTAACCTGGATCAAGCACTCGATCTGTCTTTCCATTTTGGCAGCCTGTTTATCGATCTCCCGCGCGACCTTTAAGCTGTCTACCGACTGGATCATATCAAAAACCTCGATCGCCGCCTTAACCTTATTGGTTTGCAAATGCCCGATCATGTGTTTCTTAACTTTTTTTATGTGCTCACCGATATCGGAAAATTTCTTCCGCGCGTCCTGAACGCGGTTCTCCCCTAAATCGGTTAAACCCGTCTCAATGCCCTCAATGGCTTTTTCAGCCGTCGTGTATTTCGTCACGCCGATCAAAATGACATCATCAGGATCCCGCCCCTGCACTCGGCACACTTGGGCAATATCCTGGTGAATTTTGGCAATATTCTCATCAATCATTTTATTTATATTAAGTTACATAAGTTAAATAGTATGGGATAAGTTATCACAAAAGAAGGGAATCGTCAATTTTAGAAAATTCTGAATTAGGAGGAACATCATACTTGTTTATTTTGAAGTAAATATTACTTATCCACGCCTCTTGATCTTTAAGCGTTAAAAAGCCCCGATAATTAGCCCTCACCAATTCCGTCCGGCCGGCCGGAATTGGGAATTCCTCATAAAACCTGATCGACCGCCACAGAAGGCGCATCATACTTATTTATTCTAAATCAAGTATCGCCGTCCCCGGCGCTGAACGTTGCATACAGGTCCACCGAACCGCTACGGTCGTTTATAAAAATCGCCGGCGATTCTTCAAAAAAACTCATCTGGCTGCCGAATTCCTTGGCCAGTCGCGCCTGCTGGGCTTGATTGCCTTTATCGAAAATCGGCTCCTGGCTCAAATCATTGATGACAACAATTTTTCGCCCCTTGGCGTTCACCTTCGCGTTACAAACCTT
Source organism: Candidatus Omnitrophota bacterium (assembly GCA_023139575.1). Classification (GTDB taxonomy): domain Bacteria; phylum Omnitrophota; class Gorgyraeia; order Zapsychrales; family JANLHA01; genus JAGLNJ01. The sequence continues at coordinate 1,820 of JAGLNJ010000005.1, forward strand.
TTTGAGTAACAGATTCAGCTGTTCCGGCGTCTTGTAGTAAATGTCAACCGGGGTACGAAAAACAATCTTTCCCCAGTCCTCCACGACCAGCTTTTTTAGCAGGCCGTAAACCGAACTGTACTTAAGCAAGGCCTGCCGGCCCACGGCAAGTTTGCGCCCCAGATTCATCAAGACCTGACTCAATTCTTGCGCGCTAAAAGTTTTGATCTCTCGATGCAGGTCGAAACTTAAAAGATCAAACTGAAAAACCCCGCTCATCTTCGCGCTGGCAGCCGTAATAGATTGATCCAGCAGATCCCGGCAGGAATCCCAGACAAATTTATCGTCTGTTTTAACTATCATCAACCCTAAAATAATAAAATCTTCTCCCTCTCTTCGCGCTTTAAAAAGCTGCACCTTCTCACTGACAAACCCCATAAATGACACGGTATCGAATTTCGGCAAATGACAAAAAACAGGGCTGGCTGAAATATCATGCTCGACTAAATTCATAAGTTTTCTCCTTTTACAAAAGGCACAGACGGATCAAAAATCTCCTCAAAAACAAAATTCAACGCTTCCAGAAAAACCGCGTTCACATGCTCACGTTCAAATTCACCCTCTTTATCAAACTTCTTGAACTCTATCGTCTTTAAATTATACAAAACCGCGTTAATGGGGTTTTTCGCGTACTGCCCCGATAAATAATGATAATACAAAGGCAATTGAAATGATCGGATGTTCTCAAAAACATTTTCACGGGACAACGTCATCCTCTCAATCAGATTTAAATTCTTCGGCATCTGATCCACGCTTCCCGTCTTATAATCAATGACCATCACCGTCCCGTCCTGATACCGATCGACCCGGTCAACAATATACTTAAACTTGATATCCCCGCACTTAAGCGCAATCGTATCGGTAAATTGTTTTTCCAAAAACAAGATTTCCGCAATCCGGCGTTGCGGGTTCTCTGCTTCATTGTCTAAAAACCGCTCCAGCCTTTCTTCTAAAACAGCTTTCACCAAAAAAGCGTCCGCCTTCATGGATCTGGCAAAGGTCCGCGCAAACTTTTGTTCAAGAATCTTTTTAAAATGCTGACGAAACGAAGCGTTAATGTCCGGCTTTTTATTAAGGAACACCTTAAACGAATCCTCAAGCAGTTCATGGATAAATGTTCCAACCTGCCTCGCCTCAGGCTCATCTAAAAGGTCATCCATTTCTTTCAGTCGCAAAACATACGTGTAATAAAACTCCAGCGGATCCCGCAAATACATATTCACGCTGGAAGCGGAATACGTGTGCTGCCGCAACATCTCAATCATGGCCGGAGTTTTCTGGATGACTTTTTCTTCGCGGGCGATGTTCACAGCAAAACGGGGCCGCCTAGCAGAAAGCGCGCCCACCTTATTTTTCTTTTTCTCTTTTTCCCAGATAAGTTCTTCAACAAAGCGGCTTCTTTCTTTATCCCTGCTCTCTTTATAGACAAGGTGGACATTTTTGGCAGAAGAGATCAGCCTCATAAACTGATACCGTTGAATTTCTTCCTCCAATTCAATTCGGTTCAGATCAAGGCTCATCATGACCTCCCGCGGAATAAGAGGCTCCTGAATCCGCAGGCTCGGAAGCAACCCTTCATTGACATCCATCACAATAACATTTTCAAAATTCAATGAACGCGTTTCAAACAACCCTAAAATCTGCATACCCTTCAACGGCGAACCATGAAAGGCAACAATTTCGCTTTCAACCTTACTTCGAAATATTCGAAACACCTCCTCAGCGGAAAATTTCTCCGCGCGAAATGCCGCTCCGCAAAGCTCCTCCTGTAAATCATACATCTTTTTCGCGATATTCAAATTAAGCGGATAATTCTTCAACGTGCTCCGCGCCACCAGGACATCCAGCAAATTCTTCAAGAAACCGGCAAATTCCTGGAAATTATGAACACCTTCCCAATCCTTTAAAGCCAACTGATGAACTTCACGCATAATTGTTTTTAGATTTTCTTTTGATATATCGATATTCATCCGTTTAAGGAGTTCAGCGGTCATATCATACAAATCGTCCAAGTCTTCAATTTCCTGTAGCCCGATAAACACACTTCCTGATATATCGCTTCTTTCCTTGCCGATCAAAATCTCCTCGAGTTTGTGAATCAGCACCCTGGTCACCTCAGGGGCTGCTGACAATTCAAGATTCTTAATAAAAGGATGCCGCAATATTTTCAGATAATCACGGCTATAATACCGTCCCTCTTTTTTCGAAAGCTGCGCCTGAAAAATAAAATCAAATAGATAATACAAACTGCTGCGCTTCAAAGGATACCCCATGGAAATATTAAAGTCCTTGATTTCCCCGGCAATCCCGGAGAGCAGCGGCACGATAGGCTCGGGATGCGGTAAGACAATAACCGTGTTTTCCAAATTTTTGATTTTTTTAGTAATTTCACGAACCATGCTCACTTCTGAATGCCCGTCAAAGGCCGAGTAAAGATTCAGCTTAAATTGAGGGTCATCCGGCTTCTTCCCCTCGAGTATAGATCCACCAAAAGAGTGCGCGAGCCTTTTCAAGATCGGCCATTTACGCTCGTCTCCCTGAAAAATCAACGTCGCTTTACCTTTCGCAAAGAGGCGCTTGATGATTATTTCTTCCGTGCGGTTGAAATAAAAAAAGTTGCAGAAAAGTATCTGGTCGAACTGATTAAAATCAATTTCCTCCACAAGCTCGGCCGCCCGCAAATATTGGAAACCACGTGAATATTTTTTATTCCGCATCAACTTCTGATGGTATCCTTCACGCAGAACCGTGACACTTTCAAGCATTTTATTAATATCTTCGGGGACGTCATAGCCAATCTGCGCATTCGCTTCTACGCCCAGCAAATCCTTATTATCAACATTCTCCAAATCCAATTGATCGATAAAGGAAAGAATCTCCTTCGCCCAGGGTAAGAACTGCGCGAAATCCTCTCTGCCCTTCAATATTTGGGGTGTGATCTCCTTAGCCAGCCGGAATAAAAGATAACAATGGTCTAAATCCAGGGCCGTTTCAACGGTTTCCTGAGACTTCACTATATCGGCAATGAATTGATCAATAGCAAACATCTTCGGCGGATAAAAATGGCGGCCGATTTTCTTTGCCAAATGACGCTTTAAAAAAAGCGCGGGCCTTTTCCCTCCAAAGACAACAGCCAAACGGCTTAAATCGCCTCCTTTGGAAGCATAATTTTGCTGGATATAATCTGTGAGTTTTTCCAGATAATTATCGCGAAAAGAAAATGTTATCAACTTATCCATATACACCTCGTTAATAGCCCGTATAAAGCCTCTGTCATACTCCGCGAAGGCGAGGATGACTATAAATTTTATCCAACTTCAAGGAATCCAGATAGACCAAATACCCCTCAACATTCCTTTTCGGATACACTTCCTTTAATATAGCGCAGTATTCTTCAATCTGTTCTTTCTGCCGGCCAAGCGGGTCTTCCGCGCTCTTATAATCAATCACCCAAACAACATCCTTTTTTACAACCAACCGGTCTACCCTTTTCGTGTCTCCGGCCTTATTGACAATCTCTTTTTCTGTAAAAACCAACCCTTCATCAATATAAAAGATTTCTTTCAAATCTTTCGCTTTAAGCAACTCTTCAATACGCGCCTGATATTCCTCAATATCTGTTACTTGCGGAAAAGATGCCCTGGCCTGCTGGCAGGCATATGCCAGAGATTGCTCTAAATCTTGTCGTAATAAATCCTTTATAAAGGAAAGAATGAAATGCATGACCTCGCCTTTAAGTTTACTATCTAATCGCTGCAAGGCCTCCACATCAAGGAACTCATCTTTCAAATATTCAATCCAATCATGCGCCGCGCGGCCTGGCAGCGTTAAGAATTCTGAAGATGCTCCCTCTCGGGAATAGCCTTTTACCCGCCGGCCCCCTTCATAATTCTGTTCAGGAATAAGCAGGCTCGCGATATTGAATCCCTGCCCCGCTTTTTTGGGTATAAAAGCGTAGAGTTCCCGCTTGGCACGGGTCAAGGAAACATAAATGTTATTCAGCTCAGACAAAAAGGAATTGTAATACTCCTGCCGGTATATTTGATACAGCTCATCGGAGAATTTGCAATATTTTTCTTTTAACCGAATCAGGCGCATCGCCTCATCGCTTTGCTGCAGCACATAAGAATGCGCGCTGTCTTCCCCTTTGGTCCCGATCTGCACATCCATGGCCAAAAATGGCAGGATCACAACAGGGAACTCCAGCCCCTTGGATTTATGCACGGTCGTGATCTTGACGGCATTCCTTTCTGTTACCGGCACATATAGAGCCTCGCCTTTCATTTTTTCATACTGCTCCAAAAAGGAAGCAATGTCACCATACTCATCCTCGCTGGATTTGATGATCTCAAGAAAATGCATAAAAAAACCATGATATGCGGCAAAGCGGCTTGTCACGTCAAATTTATGATAAATACTCACAACAAGTTCGTATAAAGGATACAGGCCCACGTTGCGGAAAAAAGGATCAATAAATGCCTCCCACAAATCAGGAAACGCCCGGCGGAACTCCGTGTAAATGTATTGATTGCTATTTGCTGACATCTTATCCCGTAATGAAAAAAGAAAATCATGGTAATGTCCTGCGGGCTTTTCTGTTGCCGCGGCAAAAATATCACCCAAAATGAATTTGGCAAACGCGATGTTATCAATCGGTGAATTCAAAAAAACGAGGAAAAAAATTATTTCTTCAATGTAACTGTTTTGTTTGATGTTTGATGTGCGTTCGGACTCGACAACGAAACCTTCTTCTAAAAGCCAACCGGTCAATTGCTCGACCTGAGAGTTGCTGCGGGTTAAAAGGGCGATATCTTGCAACGCAAACCGCCCTTTTAATTCCTGCAGAGTAGTCAACAATTTTTCACGAATGATCGCGTCCCTTTCCTCTTTTTTATCTGAATCAATGTAATCAACCTTCACATAACCTTGTAAGCACTCCTCACGGTGAGTTTGTCGGGCCCCTTTAAAAATCCCGGCAAGATGCCGGACATCTTGTTCTGAAAAGACCACCCGCGTCTTCTTGTTCTTCTCTTTTTCGTGCTCCTCTTTCCGGCGGATAAATGTTTCTAAATTAGCTGGATCAAACACCATATTATTAAAATCTACAACGGCCTTTTCACTGCGCCAATTTTTCGTCAAAAACTCATTCTGCACATTGTAATCCTGAAACAAATCCCGCAACTCATCAAAGAGATGGATATCCCCGCCGCGAAAACCATAAATGGCCTGTTTACGGTCGCCCACATAAAAAAGGCTCCCCCCCGAGGACAAACCCTCGGCTGCCATCGGTTCCACATTACGCCACTGCAACCGGCTGGTATCCTGAAACTCATCAATCAAATAGTGATTAAATCTCGTCGCCAGGCGGAAATAGACTTCCTCTACCGTGATCCGGTCATCTTCAAAAAGGCCGGACGCCTTTTTATTCAGTTGCTCCAAAAACAGCAGGTCGTCTTTTGCCGTCTCACGATCAAACCGTTCTTTGACCTCATTGAAAATATGGATATAAGGATTAAACAAGCTGGCTGCTTCCTGATCGCATAATTGCTGCAGGTTGATACCAATCTTCTGCCATTGATTCCCGATACTGCTTGAAACTTTTATACCCTTGCGGACAGGAAATTCTTTCCGGGCGAAAAAGTCCGAAATGCTATCAATGTCAAAACTGTTTTCATTATTCCGCAGGAATTTTGACAAGCTCTTTGTAAAATGCCCGTTCGTGCCTTCAGGCAGCTCTTGTGATAATTTCTTGATATCTTCTAAAACTTTCTTTTTTTGTTTAAAAACCGCCTCCGCCGAGAAGCGGCTCACTTCAAAAGAAAAACCGTAGGTATTATATTGTTGGAAGATGCCCTGCATAATCAGGAGAATGTCTTTTTTAGGCAGCCACCCGGTTCGGTTTTCTAAATAAAGATAGTTGTGCAGAAATTCTTTAAATAAATGGTACACCCTTTTGTCGCTCTTAGCCTGGTCAAGCACTTCCGCCAAACAGTATTCCAGACAATCAATGGCATTTGTGCTGATACGAAAATGCGCCGTCAAACCGACCTTAAAAGAACATCCGGCTAAAAGGCTGTTGATGAAACTGTCGATCGTCTGCACCTGGAAGAAATTATAATGATGAATAAGATCCTCCATAATATCAAACGCCTTCCGGCTGGCCTCAACCGCTGAGACCCCAATGGGCCGTAAGATCATCTCTTCTTCAATGGCAGTCATTTGCTTCAACGCCAGGCGCTTTAAGAACTCAATGATACGCGCCTTCATTTCAAAAGCGGCTTTATTGGTAAAAGTGATCGCCAGAATCTTTTTAAAGGGATGGATGTCCCCTGCCAAGGAAGGATTGAGCAATAACTGCACATAACGCTTGGCCAAGGCATACGTTTTTCCCGAACCGGCAGACGCCTCTACAACACGAAGTTCTGGAAATTGGAAAGTGATGGCTTTCGAGGATGACATAACGGGAATTATTATATAACAAAAAAGAGTGGATTGCGAAAAAAACGGAGCGCCCCACCAACGGCGGGGTGGCCCGCGCGTTTGTCCCAAAAAATCACCACGCTCTTTTTTGTGGCTATGTCTCCATGCGGCCTTGTGACTTTTCTGAAAAAGAATATACTTGCTCCTATCTAATGCTATATGATAACTTTAACAAGTATTTAAACCTTTTAAATCTTTTTTCATAATCACACATGTCATTACAAAAATCAAACAGGCCTTATCTTTTCGGCATTTTTTTTGTTTCCCTGGCCACGCTCCATTTCGAACTCTTGCTCATCCGCCTTTTTTCCCTGAAATTCTTTTTTCATTATGTGCATATCATTCTCAACCTTACTATGCTGGGAGCCGGCGCCAGCGCCAGTTTACTGGCCATCCTGAAAAGGAGAATCAAAATGCCCGCCTCTAAAGCGCTGAGCATAGCGGCTTTTTTGTTTTTCCTGTCACTCTTTACATTCTATATCTACTTCAATAATGCCCGGATTCCTATGGCCAACAGCCCCGCAGCCGGCACAAGATCAACACTATTGAACTGGGCCGCACTTTATGGCATCACCACCCTTCCTTTTTTCTGTTCCGGATTCATCATCACTTATATATTTCAACATGTTTCCTCTCCGCGATCATATTTTAAATTCTATTTCGCTGATCTCCTCGGAGCAGGATTGGGCTGCTTGATCATGTTCTTTTCTATAACATATTTCTCGTCTCACACATCAATGATACTGATCTTCACGGAAATATTCGCGGCCCTTCTAATTTTCTTATATTGCGACAAATCAAAACCAAAAATATTTTTTATGGCTGCCATTCCCCTTCTCTTAATAATGATTTTGCTTTTTAATCCGACCCCCTTCTCTCAGACACGCCATTTGGCGCAAAAGGACCGCCGTTATAACCCTCAAGAAATTATTTACCGCCATTGGACCCCCCTGGGAAGAGTCGATGTAGAAAGGACGCATCCAGTAATACCCTTAAGATTTTCAGAGAAGGACCGCAAACCGTTACAAGGTCGCCACTTTTATTTCGACGGTGTCACGCCGGCCCGGCAACTGCTTTTGCAAAAAGGATCAGAAGATTGGAATTTACTCCCGGGGGCGCTTTATTCCCTGGCCTTTCTCCTTAAGCCAGAGAGCCCTGAAGTCTGCATTATCGGCATCGGCGGCGGTATTGAGACTTTAGCCGGCATTCACGCCGGAGCTGAAAGGGTTGTCGGCGTGGATATCAATCCCGTTATCCATAAAGCCCTTACCGGAAAACTAAAGATAGGCGACGATACGGAAGCTTACCTTTCCACCTTTTATGCTCAAGACAAAACAAAGGTTGATTTTGTCAATCAAGATGGGCGCAGCTATATCGCCTCTACAAAAGATCGTTTTGACGCTATTCAATTGACCGGGGTTGCCTCTTTCACGGCCTTAGTCGGCGGAGCGTATAATCTGGCGGAGAATTATTTATACACAAAGCAAGCCTTCGGTGACTATATCCGTCATCTAAAAAAAAATGGCATCCTGATTATCAGCCTGCCGGGATTGGATCCCCCCCGGGAAAGCATGAAAATATTTGTTACCCTACTTGAAGTCCTTGCCGAAATGGGTTATAAAAACCCGAAAGACCATATAATGATTGTGAAGGAAAGAATGTATGAATCAATCATAGCCAAAAGAGACGCCGCCTTCTCTTTAAAAGAAAAAAAGGTGTTTTATGATTGGGCCAATAAATATCAATATGATATCCGTTTTTGCAACGGATTGGCGCTGCCGCAGCAATCCCATTTTACCGAACTTTCCTCACTGCAAAATTCCCGCGGCCATTACCGGGCCTTTGCCAAAGGATGGCTCGATCTCACAAAAAAGGATTTCTTAAGGAATGATTATTTTTACAGCGTTGACCCGCCAACAGATGACAACCCGTTTTTCTACCAATATTATAAAGGGGTGAACTCCTTTACCTTCATCCCCTCCCCGGAGACTCCCAGCGCCATACTTCTCAGTCATAGCGCCTTTTCCTTCAGCCTGATCGGCGCATTAGCATTCATACTCGCCCCCTTAGCGGCCTTCAGCATCGGGAAGCACAAAAAGATTAATCTCCCCTTCAGACACCTCATAAGTATCATTTGGTATTTTGCTGTTCTGGGGTTTGCCTTCATAGTGCTGGAACTGTTACTCATATCAAATTTGCAGAAAGCCTTAGGAAGCCCCGTTTATGCTATCAGCCTCATTCTGCCGATATTGTTGACGGCAGCCGGATTTGGGAGCGTCATGGCCTCAAAATTGAGCCGCCTTTATCTTTGGCGCAATATTTTAAAAATAGCAGGCCTGTTGATTTTCTTTTTTACTGTATTTTCCGCTTTAGTTCTGCCCCCTGTCATTAATTACATAATGACGCTTTCCTTTCTTTGGCGCATCCTTTTCAGCGCCCTTTACACCGGTCTTCCCGGTTTGATCTTGGGCATTTTTTTCCCGATAGGGCTGCTGCAATTATCAAGGCTTGATCAACGGCTTATCGCCTGGGCATGGGCCATAAATTTTTCATTCGCTGTTCTTGGGGCAAGCCTTGCCCCGCATTTGTTTTCCAACCTCGGTTTTAAGATTTGCTTTATTTTGTGCGGGATTCTCTATTTAACGGCGGGGAATAACTTTTCAAGAGTGGTACAGAAAAAAACAATTACTAAATAAGGCCGCTTGAGCATCATGCCAGAGGCAGCTCCGCCTCAGGCGGAAAACCGAGGCCTTCTTCGCAGGCAGATACAATTGATCCCCTTATTCATTCTTTTCTTTCTCAGGAAAAGAGTAAAGATCAAGATAAACGCCATCTTCATCTTTTAACAATACCGTTTCATAATTCTTCATCATATATCGTTTTACTTCTCCCGCATGAAGAGCAATAGCGCTGCTATCGATCTCCCAACTGGCAGTAAGCAACCACAACCGTTTAAAGGGCTTCTTGTCAAAATCCAGTTTTTCGATCTTGCTTCTATCATATCCCGAAATGTCTAAACTATGAACTTCCTGTCCTTCAGACTCGGGAATATTATCCATCAGGCGGCCATTCATTCCGATATACCGTTGAGAGAACACCGGCAGTTGCTGAGGATAAAAGAGAAATAGAATTTTTTCTTCTGAAATACTGTCAGGCACCCCATGATATTCATTGCGCTGTTCTAAAAAAATATTATAAGCCTGAACATCTGCAACCGCGAAAACATCTCCCTGCTTAAACTCTCTATTTATATATTCCAGCAAACTTCTATAATTCTTTTTCGGCACCGTTCCGACTAAAATATTCGCCCTTGGCACACTAGGATGAAGGAACAACTTCCCGCGATAATAATTAAAAAGGGGCGGTACCATCAATCCGAACGCGCAGCACAAAGCTATAAACCGCAACCGTTTATTTTGAATACCTTCGATACCCTTCGCGATAAAGAGGTAGTAAAACGGGGCAAAAATAAAAAGCTGCCTGTTCAAATAAATGGGCACAAAGAATTTAGAAACGCAGTAAATAACTACATAAGAAAAGAAAAGATATAAAAAGATCGTAACCGCATCCGCCTTATTAACACGAAAACAGGAATAAACGCCATAGAGAAAAAGCATAAAATAGAGCACAAGGCTTATTTGATACTGAATGAGTGTTCCTGTATATCCGACAAGGAATACTCCCCAAGTATATAGAAGTGTCAACCTGTCCGGGGGGATCAACCAAAAGTCTCTCGCCACAAAGCTGTATTGCTCTCTCATAATGAATGCAAATAAAAACACCAAAAAAAAGGTGACACAAGACGCGGAAAGCCACTTGCCCGCTCTCTGGCGGTATTCTTTAAATATCAAAGCGAAACCGGAAGCCAAAAGAAGTAATACCGACAAATAATTTGTTAATACGGAGATAAATCCCGCGAGAGGGAATAGCGCCCACCAGCACCATTTATCCGTCTTGAGGGCCTGTGTGATTACATAAATAAAGGCCAGCGATAAAAAACTCGCCATGGCGTAGGCCCGCGCCTCCTGGGCATACCAAATCTGGAAGGAACTCAACGCCATAATGCAGAGGGCATAAATACTTGCCCGGCGATCAAAGAACAATCGCGATAACCCATAAAAAACACCTAAAGAAAGCATGCTGAAAATCACCGACATGCCCCTCAGCGCCAGGCCATTCCCGAAAAACATGCTATAAAAATACACAACAATATAATATAAAAAAGAATGCGGATCATTCTTCATTTTCTCAATCATGAGTGAAGACGTTTTTGCCTCGTGATATTCTTTCAGGATTTCGATATTTTGGAAGGAATAAAAATTGGTCCCTAGTTCATCAAACCACAGGTCAAATTTATCAAGATGATAAAGGCGCAAGAGTAAAGCTGCCGCCAGAATAACGCAAACGATAAAGGGTATTCTGACCGCATAAATTAATTTCTGCTTCATCTGCCCTCTGCAATAATTTAGGAATTTTTAAAAATATTCGGAAGAAATTTTTACTCATTTACCCCTAGCCATAGCAAAAATATTCTTTGAGCTCCTGCGGGCGCATCAACTTTGGGTCAAACAAAGATAAATTCTCCTTAAAGCAGAGTGTGAAAGAACCCCACCCTCAGCCGGCGCACATTGCCTCAGCCCAAAGTTTACACATTGTGCTGCTGCTTGAGCGACATTTTTCTGTTCACCCATTGATAGAGCCAAAAAAATCAATGTGGAAAAGATTACTAATCCCATGATCCAAGAAAATGTTTTCTTTTTAGCCATTCTTATTATATCCTATTCAAATTTTCTGATGTTTTAGAACTTTTATCGTGACCAGTTAAACAAAAATCAACTTTGAACAATACAGAGACGAATCGGATTCTTTAAACCGTACGGACCTACGCCTCTATATCCCGACAAAACGCCCCCTCCGCATTGCTGCAAACGAAAATTCACGCACCGGCCTTGAGCTTCCGACTTCTTTTCCCCTACTGATAGGCCCAAAATGATAATTACTTGCAACACGACAAAGGCTAATACAAAAGGTATCATTTGCTTTCTCGCCATTTCCCTAACCCTCCTTTTAGATTAGAATTTTTCAGAAAATTCACCTAATATTAAAACTATAGAGGCTATGATTATTCCAGAATCAATAAGACTCGGAATGAAAAAATGGATTTATGCTTTATATTGTAAAGTATATCACTTTTTTGTTTTAATATCGATATTTTTTAGTTATATTTACGGCATTTAGTTTTTTTGCTTAAAATCTTTGTAAATTCTTATATCGCAAATATTTTGTGGGCAACCCCTGAACAGCTTAAGCTTATATACTAAAATCAGTTTTAAAATTCACGCATCTTGGGGCTTAAGCCATCCTTTCACATATCACTTTTTGTACTTCCTCAACAGTGATTGCCTGCAAGCACTTATTGTCAGTACACCTGGAAAGCCTGTGATTATAAGCGGTTAGACATGGGCTGCAACTATACTTTTTATATAATATAGTCCCTTTTTCCGTTAAAGGAGCGTACAATACCGGCGTCTCCGGACCAAAAAGAGCTATAATCTGAATTTCCGTCAAGGATGCTATATGGATCATCCCTCCATCATGGCTCACAAGAATCCGGGAAATATTAAAAAGATCGAGCAATTCCTGCAGAGTTGTTTTTCCGATAAAATCAATCATTCTTGGCATTTTTATACGTTTCGCAATACTCTCTTCCAACGGGCATATTAAAGAACCGACCATAACAACAAAAACATCCGGGTCCGCCAACACTTTTTCCGCTAACTTAAAATAATTGTCAAAATCCCATCGCCGCAAAGGCAACGCCTCACTGACGCTGGGATGCATAACCACAATCTTACTGCCCTTATGAATCGCAGGTTCTGCATTCCGCAATCTATCCCAAATATCATTCAATTTTTCATCGGTTGATTTAAGTTTTGGCAGAACTAACTTGCTATGCTCAATTTTTAAACTCTTTTTTAACTTCGGAATTTCATCAGCATCGGCCTCAAAAGACTCCACCAGTGAAATAAAATTGCGTGAAATATGTGTATAGGGATTATATATGACTTCGTGCGTATGTAAATTTCCCCGATAGAGCCCTTTTTGCGTGAAACCATGAAATCCGACCCTTAATGGTGCCTTTGATAAAAAAGCAACAATACTGCTGAAACGGGAAAACAGCTCCAAGTCCACAACAACATCAACTTTTTCTTTCCAGATTTGCATCAAATTACGAAGTAGATCTGAAATAAAAACTAAAACATTCACTGTCCTTAATGTAATAATATTTTTCTCCGGAACAATATCCAAAACCCGGACGGCATCCTGATTTGATGTGAAAATCCAATAAAATAGCTCGCAATCCGAATACTGCTCTTTAACCTTTTTCATGGCTGGCCAGGACAGAATAGCGCTTCCCATTTCAGAAAATCCGATAAAAAGAACTTTCGGTGTTTTAGTAAATTCTTTTTGTCGCCCCTTAGTCCTGCCAAAAACACTATTTACCAATGAAAGAAAAAAACACAACGGGATCCCGAACCAATAGTCTAAGCATCTCATCATATTAATCGTCATATCAATACATTTTCTTAAGATTTTGAAATAATTAAATCAACTAATTGCCCCGAAGTAAGTCTATGGACATTTTCCTGTTTTTACCTACACTCATTCCCTCGTTTTAAGATATACAAATGAAAGAATTCAAATCTCATTTTGCAAATTTACAATCTATTGACACTGAAGTTATATCTCCTATTTGCATAGAAAACCCCTCTATTACCACTTCTTTATCACTCATCATTTCTTGCAAAGCTTTGATCTGATTAAAAACATACCCTAAAAGATAAACTTCTTCTTCGTAAGAAAGACTCTCATCCTCCTCTGAAGCGTCCTCATCCATTAGATTTTACGCCCATCTTGAACAGTTTCCCTGTTGTAATTCGTTCTTACATTAAAAAACAACCTGATTACATCAATAAGTGACATAAATATCACCTTCAGACTAGCTCCCGACTGCCTTCCTTTAAGTCTTGAAAAATGCTCAATAGGAACTTCTTTAACTTTGAGCCCTTTTACTTTGGCTGTTATAAAGACATCTGTAAAAAAAACCCCTGCATGACAACTTGCCCTTTTGAAATCTAATGCGTCCTTCTTAAACAGTTTAAATCCACAATTGATATCTTTTATCTTTAAGCCAAAAATTATTGAAGCCAAAATAGCATAGCTTCTTCCCAAAATTATTCTACACCATGAATCAGACCGATTATTGCGGCATCCTGTAATAATATCATATCTGGACATATAATCAAACATACTGCAAATTGAATTGATTCGAAATTGTCCATCAGCGTCCATAATAACTACCCATGAAAATCGCGCCTTTCTTAATCCAGATATTAAAGCCCCGCCATAACCAAGGTTATTTGAATGATTGACGACTACTAAACATTCGATTCTTTTTTCTAGCTCTTTTAAAATTATGGGTGTTTGGTCCGTGCTGCCGTCATCTACAACAATTATCTCATATTGGCTGAAGACATTATGGCCCTCGAAAAAATAAAAAACCTCCTCGACTGTCTTCTTAATATTGCCTTCTTCGTTATGAGCAGGAAGAACTATAGATATGGGAACATTATTATTCATGATAAAGATAAAATCCGCCCAAGAAATAGTCTCAAACTCTTTAATAAAGCAAAAAAACCTCCTTTTTTTATATATGCAAACCTGAAATAATATCTAAAATAAATTTTCCGCAAATAACCATCAATTATAGAATTAAAATTTATATCTGACAAATAAATATCACTCTTTCGGTAAGGATACACCTTATGAAATGATGCGAAATCCGCATTCAACTTTTTTGCGAATTGGAATGTTTTTTCGCGGTCTTCTGCCGTTTCTCCACGAATCCCAAACATAAAAAACGCCAGCGTCTTAATCCCCACATCCTCGCACATTCGCACACCTTCAATAATTTTATCCTCTGTAGTATTCTTAGCCGACAGATCGAGAAGCTTTTGAATGCCGCTTTCAACACCCAGATGAATTAATTCACATCCTGCCTTTTTCATCTTTTGTAAGATCTCCCTATCCAAAGAATCAGCCCTTGTTTGACAGCACCAACGGAAATTAAATTTCTTTTCTATAAGAAAATCGCACACATCGCCCACCAACCCTTTATATGCTAAGAATTCCAAATCCATAAAGTATCCTGTTTTCACCCTCCCGTGTTCGATGGCAAAGCGAATCTCTTCACATACCTGATCCTTAGATTTCTTTCTTAATTTCTTACCATACATAACCTTATTACAAAATTTGCAACAATAATTGCATCCCCTTCCCATTTCAAATAAAGCAAAATTTTTCCCTAGAATTTCATAAAAATATTTCGTGCTATCTAACAGATGGAAAGCCGGCGTTGGCAAACCTCTTAAATTTACGTCTTTCCTGTCAGGCATTGAAGTTATTTTACCTTTTCTTAAAAAAGATACTCCTCCAATTTCTCCAAGATTCTTACCCCGGCAAATATCATCAACAACATATTCAGGCTCTCCCCTGATAATAGCTTTAGCCCCTGTTTTTTTCAAAATCTCAAGGGGATCCACCGTCCCGTGATATCCCATCACATACAACTCCCCGGTTACTTCTTTAATATATTGAGCCGTCTCCAGAAACGGTTCAATATCAATATTAGGACATTGCCATCTATCCAGAGATGAGGAGGTGACAAAGACCTTATCAAAACCGCGAACATGCGGCTTAATTCTCTCCGGCTTAAGACGCAAACAGTGAGCGTCAAGAACCTTCACCTCATCGCCCCTTTTCTCCAAAATGGCTGCGCAATTTGCCAAAGATAAAGGCATCCAAATGCGATTATATGTGTTCTCGCTCTTCCCGTAGGGATACGGCCAGAAGGGCTTTACAAATAAGACTCTAATCATGAATTTTACACTTTCAAAATTTTAATGATAAAACTGTTTCTTCTTACGATGAAAAAATTCCGAATGCATAACATCACACAAATGTTTTGTTAACAATATTGCGCAATGCACATTGAACAAATAAAATCCAGCAAATTTTTTAATATGATGGAAAATATATCTGAACCGAAAATAAAACGACTTCACAATCATATTCTCCAAAAACCGCCAAGCATCCGCATCTCTATGACATAGATACGATCTATGATGAGAAAGAAGGGAAAGATCCTCTCTCGAAAGGTTCATTTTCATAGAATTATAAAATTTAGATCCGGGATAAGAGCAAAAAGAATGGATTTTGATCAAATCCGGCTCCACTGATAAAATCAAGTCTTTCGTTTTAATAACATCATCTCTCTTTTCACCAGGAATCCCAAGAATAATACATGCACTAGTCATGATGCCCAATTGTCTTGTATACGAAAACAATTCTTTCGTTTGCCTCCCCCAAGAATCCGCATGCCGTGTCTTTTCAACCTTTTCTATAATATTTGACGATCCAGATTCAACCCCGCAACGAATATAAGAACATCCTGCGCGTTTCATCAACGATAACATCTCAAAATCCATGTCATCCACGCGGACATGAGTGCCCCATTTGATATTAACTTTACCGGCAATTATTCCGTCACAAAGATCCATAACATATTGCCGGCTGCTGGAAAAATTATCATCAGCAAATTCTATTATATTTGCTCCTTCATTTTTCAGGTATCGCATCTCTTCTATTATTCGCAATATATTCCGCATTCTGTACTCATTACCGTATGTTCTGCGTATTGTTTGTGTGCAAAAAGCACAGGAATTTGGACACCCATAGGTGGCAAAGATCCGCCCCCATACAAGCGTCTGAAAACAGGGCACAGGCATAATATTGTGATACTGTTTCATCTCCTGCCGTGTTTTCGGCACCAATGGAAGATCATCAACATTGTTGATAATATGAAGCATTGATAGCTCTTTGGATATAGGGGAAAAAATTGCTCCATTCTCAACATATTGAACAATACTTTTAGTCGTTTCATTTTTTGAGCAGATGATTTCAGTTAACACGAGCTGATACTCACCCCGTATGGCATAATCGACAGGACTCCCCTCATAGCACAACTGACGGGTACAATAGGTGGCGGCATGCCCTACAACTATACTGACAATTGACTTTCTTCTTTTTTTGAGTTCGCCGCATAACTTGACGCAATCATTAATATGACCACTGTCAATTGAAATGACCACCATGTCACAACTCATGGAAACAAGTTTATTTACTATATCTGGTAAAACAGTTTCTTTTAGACGCTGATCAATAAGAATAGATGGTATTTGACACCGTTCCCTTATCAACTCCTTGACCTGCATCAAAAATAAAGGTGGGATAACATCACGAGGAAAACAGTCTTCAGTATACTTTTGAGCGACTCTAATAAACGCAAGACAGTTCAATTTGTGCCCCCAGACCATATATAAAAATTTTCTAACAACTTATTACTCTTTGGACTCATTGAATTAAAAACCTTTTAGGCGTGCCATATTCCTGAAATTTCCACAAACTCATCTCTCCATTAATAATCATTTTTATAAAAATACAAAAGAGCTTAACCTGATTAGCCGCAATGGCAAACCATTTTATTAATAACAGATGCTTTTTTAAAAAACGACTTCTCAGAACTATCAATATCAGTCTTCTTGGTAGAAAAGATTTGGAGGTGAGCGAAATAACACATGCAAGATATAACTCTTCCTTGCTTCTGGGATATGAAAAACTCAACCTAAATTGGTGAAAAGATTTGGTCGCCTCCCCCTCGACGTCTTTTTGCCCAATGAGCCCATCACGTAAAAGTCTTTCGCACATTTCCGTCCCCGGAAACACAGTCAAAGAATACAAAAACAGGTCAAAAGGCTTGGGTAAAGTGATCAAGAACTCAACAAGTGCTATTTTATCTTTGAATTCGGATTGAGGATTATCAAGTATAATATCGTAAACAACATCCAAATTAAGTTCTTTGGCAATCAGAGCAAAGTCCCGGATTTTCTCTAATGACAGCTTCCTGTTATAGTCCCGTCCAGATTCCAAATGAGAGATTGTTTGAATTCCTACCTGGACCTTCTTCAACCCAGCATCACGGAGCTTTCTAAGGTTTTCTTTATCCAAGCACTGAACATTAAACAATATCTCGAAAGGCAATCCCACATCTTTAGTGTATAAAGCACAAAATTTATCGATCCACTCTTTAGGAAAAATAAACGTGTCATCATCAAATTTTATTTTTTTTATCTTTTCCAGAAGCCCCAAAGAATGTTTGACTTCCGAAACGATACTATGAGGGCTCCTTAAGCGATGGTAATTGCTTCCCTTATAGATTTTTTTCATGATGCTGTTGTAACAATAGCTGCAGTTGAAGGGGCATCCGCGAGAAGCCAAGACCCTTAATTCTCTTGCATTTCTCAAAGGATCTTTATGTTCACAACGTTCTTCAATGAAATACTTTCTCTTATTGGTATAGTCAGGAAAAGGCAGCTTATCCAAATCACAAATTGGTTTCCTCATGTCGGACATGACAATGCGATTTTCTTTTCTGTAACAAATCCCCTTAATTCCTTCTAAAGATCTCCCCTCTTTAACAGCATTTGCCAACTCAATCATCGTTTCCTCACCTTCTCCTCTGCATACGATATCACAATAGTCCAAGCAGTCTTTGGGAGAGGCGGTTGCATGAATGCCCCCCCATACAACATTAAAATCAAAATCTCTTTTTATTTCTTCAGTCAGACTCCGGGCAATCTTCAGAAACGGCGAAGTAAAACTTATACCCACTAGCGACACATCAAGATCATGAAGCAGAGCTTTCAGTAGAGAAACCTCCTCCTCGCGGGGATATCGGATATCATTATTGACCCATTTTTTAAAAAAAATAAGATGTGTATTAAACCCATTCTGGCTCAATACCGAATCAATGGACCTTATCCCCATATTTTCTACGCCGTATAAAGAAACTAACGCGATATTGTTGTTCAATCTACTCATGTTAAGATAGAATTTTATTTCTAATCATTTCCCAAAGACAATTAGCATCGTTTAAAAGAAAACTTGTTTCAGCCCAGCAGGGCCTCAGGCAACCGTCACAATGATGAATCAAGTCTGAACGTTTGTTTCTAAATTCACCTGATAAAAAATATTCCTTGAAATTTGAATCGTTAATCGACATTTCAGGTTTATATTTATGACATATCGAAAATTCTCCGCCGGGATTAATGGATAAATACAAATTCCCGGCATCACACGCCCAATTACGTTTTTGAGACTTTAGATACTGCCTGGAATTCCCCAAAAAACGCACGGAATTAAAGATATTGCCCCGACCTTTCTTTTTGGCTTCTATCAGCGCACCGTAAGTTTTGTCAATATTCTGACAATCTTCGTCTGTAAAAATAAATCTGGAATCAGAACTGCTTTCAATAGGGATAAATGAAATATGGCATCCCATTTTTTCAGCAAATTGGCTTAATGCCGGGAGCTCCAAAATGTTAAAAGGTGAAACTACGGTATTAATAAGTATACGCTTTCTTCGGGGAAGCATTTCGGCAAATAGATCTAAAGCCTTTTTGATATCATCCCAGGAATCTTTTCGGTTATAAATATCATCCTGCTTAGCCGGATCTAAGGTGTCTAAAGAAATCGAGACATCACGCAGGCCAGCGGAAACAAGTTCTTTAATAATACCTTTATCCGCTAATATCCCATTTGTCAACAACCGCACCATCAACCCTTTCTCTCTTAAAGAACGTATAATAACAGACAGATCATCCCTTAAAAGAGGCTCCCCTCCACCAATGCTTACGTAAATTAACCCCAAAGACCTTAAAATAGTAAAAATATGCTCTATCTGTTCTACTGAGAGCTCATTATGCTGCCCGGCATCTTGATAAATACTGCACATTCTACAGCGAAGGTTACATCGGTGGGTGATACCATAATGCGCATATATCGGTCTATTCCTGAAAACAAGTGCGCTGAGAAACTTATATATATTTGTAATCATCGGCAAGATCAACCTCATAAATTTGGCTCTTTTTCCCATAAAAAGAAAAAGAATAGACTTGATTGAATTCAAGGCTTTTTAAGAGCTTTTTTACAACATAATTACCTTTTTGTATCGTCACTTTTATTTTAAAAATTGACCTTTCGTGAAATTGGGCTAAAACTGTTTTGACCAACTCCTTTGAAAGATTTCTTTCTCGATAACCAAGCTCAATAGTGATAAATAAAAGCTCTGCCCTGGTATCTATAAGATGAGTTTTTTTTGAATAAAAAAAAGATTCTATCACATAACTGATGTGACGTGGCTTCCTAGTCAAAGTCACTAAAACAGCCCTTAAAAGAACCCACCATCTTTTTTTTAGAATATCATTAAACAGTTTTTTCGTATCGGTAGTGGCCATAATAAACCCCGAGATTTTTCCGCCATCTTTATATACATAAGATATTCCATAACTCGAGCCTATTAAACCTTCAAAAATTATTGTTAGAAAATCCTCTTCGAGCTTGGCGAAAAAAGAACCACACATATAATTCTTATATAGCGTCACGACTTCATGAACATCCTCTTTTTGCATCCATCGTATCATTTTTTCCCTCTAAGCCAATACCAGCATTTATGAAAAAGCAGGAAATATATAAGTTTTAAGGATCTCAAATACTTGACGACCTCATCCAAACTACGTATCTGGGTGAGATGGCGCCACAAAATGATAGGACGCAGATAAAATGAACGATAAAAACGATGCAACGTCTCCAATAAATACTCTTTGTCCAAACCATTTGGAATGAAAATCGGCTCCCAATAGGAGAATTTATTATAATCATCGGCAGCTATAGAACCAAACTGATCAAAAATTTTATACTGGGCGGTGTTCTTCATAGGCGTATTCATTTGAACTGTAATATCTTTGAGCGGAAGTGTTTTTGCGAAACGAATTGTTTTTTCAATCGATTCTTTAGTGTCAACGGCATGCCCGATCATAAAAAACCCTTTAGGCCTCAACCCTATTTGATGTGCCCAGTTCGCAACATTCACAACCTGTTGTATCGTTATCCCTTTTTTAATAAATTTCAATACCTCTTCATCTCCGCTCTCAACCCCCAAACGTATCCGCCAACAACCTGTTTCTTTCATCTTTATTAAAAGCTCTTTAGTCACCACGTCAGCGCGAACTGTACATGTCCAATTAACTTTCACCTTGCGCCTTTTCATTTCATCGATAATCCCCTCAACGCGACTCTTGCTGACGGTAAAAGTGGAATCTAAGAAAGCTATGTCTCTGGCGCCGTATCGTTCAATTAACTGTTCCATTTCTGAAACGATATATGCAGGGCTAAAAGACCTGTACCGGTTCGAGAATATACTTTTGTCGCAAAAAATGCAACTATAAGGACACCCTCTGCTTGTAATCATACTTACTTTCGGCAAACGGTACTGATCATTTGGTTGGGGCAAGTACCGTCCCATAGGTAAAAGGTGCCTCGCGGGAAAAGGAAGACTATCAAGGTCACTGATTAATGCTCTTGCAGGGGTAAGAAAAATCTGATTTTCTCTCCGCAATATTAAGCCACTAATTCCTTCGAGCGGCCCATTTCTTTTTAAAGCTCTCACTAGCTCCAGAAAGGTGATTTCCCCTTCCCCTTTTATCCCCACATCAAAGCACTTAAATGAAAGGGCATGTTGCGGATTTGCGCTGACATGAGGCCCTCCAATCACAATTTTTTCCTGAACGAATATTTCTTTTAATTTGCGAGCTGTTTCAACAGCGCTGTCAAAAAGATTGGTTGTTGCTGTTATTCCTATAACATCAGGTTCAAATTTTTCAACCCTGTCAATCAGTTCAGATATCGTGAGCCTCTCGACAGCAGCATCAATAATCGCAACTGAAATCCCCTCACTCTCTAAAACCGCTGCTATATACCCAATCCCTAAAGGTGGTGAGTTAAAAAATAAATTATTGATCACCGGAAGAATGTCTTTCCCTCTCCGGAAATTAAGAACCGGGGGATTAATAAGCAGAACGCGCATTTTTTATCCTCTACAAGATTCACATTTGCTTAGATCGCCCTCACCGGGATAATAGCAAAATTTACCGCAATCGATTTTATATATTTGCTTATATACCTTTCTAGTCAAAGCGTGGTATTCTTCTTCCTCAAAAGAACGTTCTTCTAAATGTGATAGCAAGGTTCTTAAGAATTTGACATCTTTGATCTTTTTTGCCATTGAATAATTTCTTCCAGCGATCTTCACAGCTTCAATCCCCATATTCTTAAACTCAGCTAACTGGCAAGCACCACAAGTATCCACACCAGATAGAAGGTTAAAACCTGAAGACATTTTATCAATAACAACTCCATTTTCTTTTTCGCCTGCTGCTTCAGACGCTATCTCCAAACGAGCGATCTTGTAATCCAGCAAACACGCGCTGTCGGCCCCAAACACCCCGGTTTGAACTTTAGCTCCCAACTTCTTAGGCAAACGTCTTATCGCGTTGAGAATATGACGATCTAGATTTAATTTCTTGGGTAAATTCCAAAAATTTTTGTGTTGAGTTTCTTTAACGCCGTGTTGAAAAGTGCAAAATCCATCGATATTTTTGCATCCACTATTGAGGACAAAAACCTCAAACTTTAACGCTAATTTTTTCCGGCTCACACGCCGAATCTCTTCTATCTGCAGTTGACGCGGAAGAACAACTCTTGAAATACCAAATTGTTCGAAAAATTCTATTGTATTCGAATTAAAAAGCGTGGCGCCTGTGCTCAGATGAATATCTATTCCCAAATCAAGATCCCTAATGCTCAATAATAACGACAAGTCCGCAACAATCAAAGCATCCAGCGGCACATTCTTAATTAATTCTAATTGCTTCAACAGGAGTGGGTATTGTTCATTGCTATAAAGGGCATTAAGTGTTAGATAGACCGGAACACGGTGTTTATGGGCAATGAAGACAATACGCTCAAGCTCTTCGAAACGCATGAGGTTTGCGGTTTTCCACTCTCTTCTATTTAAGGATGCCACATTACCATACTTTTGCATCCAATCACCTGGAATAATTCCACAATACAATTCATCAGCGCCGGCTTGTATAACAGGTCCTACTTCATTCGCTTTATTTACCGGTGCAAGTATTTTCATCGTGATAGTTCCGCGTCAAAATTATCTCTACTGACATTATCAAACGCCCCGCAATCTTCAACACCCCGTTCAACAGATATAGCACCCTTTCCACAATTCCGGGCTATTTGATAATCTAAAGAATAACCATCACACGCCGTGATAAACCCTAACAAAACTCCCTTCTTGGGAAGTTTAGAAAGATTAAAGCCCTTGATGAATAGAAGGATAAAGAATAAGCCTTCTTTCAATAGAGAGAGCGCCCTGAATCCAACGAATCTAAAAATCAAACAAGCCAAGAGATAAGGTACCGCCAATACATTGCCTTTTATCCTCATGTTCTTGAACTTTTCAAGGCTATCGTCAATACCCTTCAAATTCATTATTTGATCCAGCGGAACAAACCCGTTCTTATTTCTAAATATAATATAATGATGTATATAGAAGCATTTTCTTTTAGAAAATGCTGACAATAAGGCAAAATATAGCTTTTGGAATCTATATACATTCTCTCTTAATATCTTACCTTGTGTTTGTTCTTCCAATAAATCGATTAATTCATCCGGCATGACACAGTTCTCAATAGGCAAATTCTTTGCCCCTCCCAAAAAACGACACCCCAAAAAGAATATTTCTTTGATGAAATCTTTCCTTGCCCCATAATCCAATATCTTAACCATTTCTTGCTCATTAATCCCCCTAATAATAGTTGCTACTAAATCTGTAGCAACATGAAGTCTCTCCAAATTCTCTAAAGCTTTAATCTTTAAAGCCAACTGTTTCTTGCCCCGGATCTTCTCATATACATCGTCATTGAAGCCATCGAACTGCAGGTGCACCTCGTGCAATCCCGATTTCATAAGCTGCTGAAGATACTGACTATCAGCCAACTTAATGCCGTTAGTATGCAGTGCCGCGATATTACCAGAGCGATTAATCTCATCGATTATTTCTGGAAGGTCTTCTCTCATCGTAGGCTCAGCACCCATAAGATCGATCTTATAATTCTTTTTCCCTTTAAGAAATCCCTTAAGATCATCAAGAGGGTAATCCTTACGCTCCTTTTGATTGGCATCAGCCAAACAGATCGGGCAATTGAGATTACACGCATTAGTCAAATGAAGAATATAATCGCGCTGAGGAAGGCTCTCGGACATCAGAGAAAAATAATAATCATTCAGTCCCCGGTAATATTCAGGGTGCTGGGAAAGAAGAAGGCTGAACGCCCCGTGCTCATTACATGTTTTCTCAAGAAAGACTTTTGAGTCTCTTTCTATAACGTCAGCCTCAATCTTCGTCATACATACCGGACAGACACTTTTTGTTTTTCTTATGATTCGGTTCTTTTCGCGCATAAAGATTGTTTTGTCTTTTTGAATGATTTTACCCATCCCATAATCGTATGAGCATTCAATGAATAGAGATAATTATATTCCGTAAAACAGGATGCCAAGCACGCCATGCATGAGTCCTTCTTTAAGAATTCAAACGCTTCCTTAAATCCCACATTTAAAAAATTCAAAGCTTTTATTTTTCCAACAAACAATGAACAGGGATAAACCGAGCCGTCTGTATCGACATTACAATACACATCTCCTGCCCAGCATTTCACCCCATTTACGGTAAAAGGATAATTCGCCGTTTTATAATCAGGCCAGTTCAAAATATGATTGAGGTAATTCAAACTAGAAGCAATTGGCGCACCTTTTTTCTTTTCTGAGATTAGTTTTTTAATCGCAGATTGACAATCATGCCGAGAAGGTAAAAGATGCTGATAATCCGATGACAACTGATCATTATGATGTAAAAGTTGAAACGTCGCGAGAAATCCATATTTCCCGGCTTGTTCAAGAATAAAATCAATAGAACCCACATTATTCTTCGTAAGAACCGTTATTGTCCAAAAAGGGACTTTCCCGTTTGCTGATTCTATGGCTCTCATGACTTTCTGAAAACTTCCCGACCCTCGGTTAAGTTCATGGGCCTTCTGATCCCCATCAAAAGCCAACAACAAATGATCCAAATTCTGCAACTGGTGTATTCTTTGTGGAAGTAAATACCCATTCGAATCCATCGTCACAAACAAACCTTTATTCTTAGCATAATTAATAACCTGTTCGATATCCTTTCGCATCAATGGCTCGCCCCCCCAAATCCCAAAGCGCTGGCATCCTAAGGAGCATATCTGGTCTATAAGGCTGAATACCTCATCCGTCGACAACTCCCTTTGATTTCGGTTGGGTATATCACAATACCGACATTGAGACATGCAGCGATTGGTAATCGAGAGCATCACATTCAAGGGAAATTTCTTCCGCAAGAATTTGGCACTTAGAACTCCGCAACCCATTTTTAGCATTTGTATAGTTTTCATTGTTTCAATCTCTTATTTTAATATCATGAAATTTTCTGTCCGGCTTCAAAAGCAAATATATTCCTCTCTTTCATATGAAATGGGATTAATTGTTCTATGGTTTCAATCCATTTCCTCTGGGGAAGAGTAAAATAATTGGAAAGCCTCCCAAGAATAAAGAGATTCAAAATCTTTTCATTTTTTAAAAGATTGACGGATTCTGCATAAGATATTTCCATGAATTTGGGGCTTTTCTCTCTTATAATATTTTTCAAACTTTTAGCACTGTAACGCGCAGTCTTATTCTGCCTGTTTGATGGTATTTGTCGATCTATATAAAGGATGCATCCCCCCTTTTTTATTTTCCAAGCTTGTCGAGCTGTTTCCGACAACTCCATACCTATAATAATATCAACGGCTCCATGAGGTATAAGCGGAGAATATATCTTTTCCCCGCCCCTCACATGCGATAAAATTGTCCCTCCTCTCTGGGCAATCCCATGCAGGGCAGAAGTTTTAACATCATAACCTGATTTCAGGAACACTCTTGCCACAATCTCACTTGCGAGAAGAACTCCTTGCCCCCCTACACCAGCAAATAATATATTAACAGATTTTTTGGACACCTTGCGTTTCCTCTATTGCCTGAACCATACATATTTGCTGACATAGAGAACATCCTGTACACAGCTTTTCATCAATTCGGGGATATTGATTCCTCCCCATGGCGATGGCGGGGCAACTTAATAAAAGGCATTCTCCGCATTTTGTACAACGGGAAGGGATGATTTTGAACGATTCATATTGATTTCCTTTGGCGACCAATAAACATAAGCCTTTGGCAATGATCACGGATGGTTTTTGACAAACTGATTCTTTTTTTATGATCGTCCGAACTTCCCCTAAATTATAAGAATTCATCTCTATAACCCGCTTTATGCCTAGAGATTTTACCAATTGTTCATAATTCACTTTCGGAGATTCTCCATTTTTAAGCGTTATACCCGTACCCGGATGTCCTTGACATCCAGTCATTGCCGTTCCTCCATTATCCAGGATGATTACAGATACCGGCTCTTTGTTATAAATCAAGTCTATCAATGGCGTGATTCCCGAATGAATAAATGTAGAGTCTCCAATGACCGCAATGACTTTCTTTTTTTGACCGTTCTGCTTTAAAGCCTTCTTGTATCCTTGGGCTATACCAATACCGGATCCCATGCTGATGCAGGTATGCAAAGCTGACAGCGGCGGCTGAGCACAAAGAGAATAACAGCCAATATCCCCCAAGACAATCATGCCAAGCTTTTTGAGGATATAAAATAAACCCAAATAGGAACATCCCGCACATAATAAAGGGGCGCGGAAAGGCCATTTTCTTCGGGTGGTAATCGTTTTTTGAAAACCTTTTTTAGACAATCCTCGACAAATTATATCAGGACTCAACTCTCCTGTAGACGGAAAGACTTCTTTGCCCGTAGTTTTTATTCCCATAGATCCTAGCTGTTCCTGTAAAAACGGATCAAGTTCTTCAATAACATAGACATTCTTTAAAGCTTTGGTGAATTCCTTTATTTTCTCTGTCGGGAGCGGATACGTCATTCCTAATTTTAAGATGGACTGATCGGGACAAACTTCCATTGTATAATGGTAACTGATCCCGCTTGTAATAATGCCAAAATTTTTTTCCCCCCATTCAATTCTGTTAACCGGTGTTTTATCACTGAACCGTTTAAGTCTATCCGATCTCTGATCAACAAATATCCGCCTCTTCTTAGCATTGCTTGGAATCATGACATATTTAGCTGAATCCCCATCACAGGGGTTCATCCGTTTTACTTTTCTTGTTTTGGGATTGATCTTCACAACAGTTTTCGAGTGGGCAACTCTAGCTGTAAGCCTGAGCAATACAGGAGTATCAAAACTCTCGCTTATACGTAAAGCAAGTCGAATAAAATCCTTTGCTTCCTGGCTATCGCTTGGTTCCAGTAACGGAATTTTTGCAAATTTCGCATAATTCCTGTTATCCTGCTCATTTTGAGAACTGTTCATATTCGGATCATCAACCGTGACGACAATAAGACCCGCGTGAACACCCGTGTAGGAAAGAGTCATAAGAGTATCAGAAGCAACATTCAGGCCTACATGTTTCATCGCCGCCAAAGAACGGATACCGCCTAATGATGCGCCGATCGCGACATCTAAGGCCACTTTTTCATTCACAGCCCATTGAGAGTCGATTTCTGGATATTGGGAAATCGTTTCAAGAATCTCAGTACTTGGGGTCCCCGGGTAGCCTGCAGCAAAAGATACGCCGAACTCATAAGCTCCAGCTGCTATAGCCTCATTTCCAGAAAGAAAATTCATCATAACTCACCTTAAATAATTCCCATAACTAAATTTAAATCATTTCCAACGGGATCATTCTCATTCTTCAAAAATTACAAGAGAAACATCAAGAGCGTTTGCCTCTACCTGCTTTAAATAAAGGTCAATGGCCTTCTTTTCATTTTTATGTTCGGCCGCCCTCCTCATTTCTCCCAGTTTCAAGGTTAAGACCGTTTTTTTATCATCCATTGTCCTGGAAAACTCATGTTTAAGATAATAAAAAGCTTGCCCAGAAGCGACGATATTAAATTCCGGGAACTCAGTCCTTCGTCTCGCGTCTCCGTTAATATTCAATTTATTAATTTTCGATAAGGACTTGAGTAAATTCTTCCGCACATTTAGCTTATACATAATATTCGTGTCGAAACACCTCAGTTTTTCTGAAGAAAATATCTGCGGAAGAGAATAATTAAAAAAATATAAACTGCGAGATAAACGTCTTTTTATAAAATTGCTGATTTGCGGATCCGTGCCGGTTTCATCTGCGAGACGTTCGAGAAAGATCCTATCCATCATGATGGCATTGAAAACCATCGCTTTAATCTGCTGGTTTTTTATTTTCCCTTCATATTTAAAAAAAACATTTGACCACATGGTTTTTCTATCCTCTTCCCAAGGCAAAAATTTTTCTGAATAAAATTCATTAAAAGCCTTTAGATACGGAAGCAATTCTTTATAAAAAGGTTGTTGAGAAATGGTCTCTAGCGGTTTTTTGTCAAAAACTGCTCTTAAATAATATTGAAATACCTCAATTAATAAAGAAATAGCCGCATCCGGGTTCTTTGCATCTTTAACTTTTCCTTCTTTGAATAATTTTTTCCAAAGGTATATTTCATCCTTTTTCTTTGTAATACTTCTTTCATCACCATCAATACCAAAAAACGCGGACGTGCCACACCTCAAAGTCCAATCGCGCAAATCTTCCAAATCCTTGATCGGTATCCTAATTTGATTATCCAAATCTATGGTATATATTTCACCATCTTCCCCCAATATAGATTCCACATCAGCCAAAGCCTCCCCCCACAACATCCAACTCAACAATGCTCCTTTTATTATTGAGGTTAGCTGTTTTGATGAGAGATCAGGAAATTCATCATAATACTCAAGCCTTAGATCAGAATGAGATGCTAGCACATATTGCGCCAGTATCCCCCTTTTTTTTGTTCCATTTATTACAATATGAAAGGAAGCCCCCCAAGGGACAGGCACTCCGAGATATTCAAAAAGACGATAAAAAAATATTTCATTAATCCGCAATTCTGCAAAAGGATCAACTTTAAAAATCCATTTACTCCCATCATCCGCTGTTAATATGTATTTCTCACTGTCTCCTGATAAACGCCGGCTTTTCTCAAAATCGATCTCAAAATTCAACTTATGTATATAAGAATCAATGGCCTGGGCCTTCTTTAATACAAGCCCCAGGCATTCATGGCTTAGATATAAATCAAATAATTTTGTGAATAACCCAACGCTCAATAAAAGAATGACGATTAGAATACCAAATTGCCATAAATATTTTCTTCTAAAAATCAATTTTATCCTTTAATAATCAACTATTTATGGAAACTACTTCACTCTCTGTCTTGAAGAATCCATTTAGCAAGCTTTAGACCATGTTCAATGGAATCATCCATATTATTATACCAAAATAACCCTGTCCGTCCGGCTAAACTAAGATTCTCAAATTTTGACAGAGATTCCTTGACTTGGCAAAGATGCTGCGGATAATCTCTTGTATAGACAGGATACGCATTAGAAATTTTTTCGATATAAATATTATCGATATCCGCGATAGTTTCAACAAGCCCCATTTTTTTCAAATCCTCTTGGATCTGGCCGATCAATGACTCAGGGGCTTGCCAACAGGGATCATTCCCATTGCAAGTCACTTCTACACAAAGACTTTCTTTCCCCTTGGGGACCAAATTCTGGTTGAATCGTGACGGGAGCGTTATCCGGCTAAAGATTAAATCGTCACTTCCATAATAACACCATTGAAAATCTTTCTTAATCGGCTTTTTTAACAAGACATTAAACAGAATTAGATTCAGATAGTTCAGCTCACCTATAGGGACATTTGAAAGCTCACACAAATTTCGTAAATTTCCTGTCCAAATAAGCTTCTCGGGTTTAACCTCCTCATGACCGAAAATCACTCCCTCAATCTTTGTTGAAGACAACTTTACGCTCTCTATATGGCTATTGACATGTATTTCTGCCCCAGCTTCTTGGGCCTCCTCAGCTAACCTCCGACAGAATAAATCAATACCGCCTGCGGGATATAAAAATTCGGTCCGTAATGGAAAAAATAAAAATGTCATTTTTAAGATTTCCCATAAATTGCGAGAAGCCATTCTCTCATCAATAATAGTTCTTTTAATCGCCTCCTGGGCCCAATTAGAATGAGTTTCTTCAGGGTATAACTTTAAAAACTTCTGTGTATAACTTCG
The DNA here is from genome assembly GCA_023139575.1 of Candidatus Omnitrophota bacterium. Taxonomy (GTDB): domain Bacteria; phylum Omnitrophota; class Gorgyraeia; order Zapsychrales; family JANLHA01; genus JAGLNJ01. The sequence continues at coordinate 31,674 of JAGLNJ010000005.1, forward strand.
AAAAAATGTATTGTAAAGCGTCGGGCCATAATATTTCATAATGTAGTCTTTAAAATGTTCTATCTTTTTATTTCTTTTTCTCGGTAGCACCACCAGTAATTCATAAAATGATTTAAATAAAATGCTTATCGGAAGATTAAACATAATCCACGGGTTCAGAGGCCACGTGTGATATTTTCCCAGAAAAAACACAGAAGAATTTCTTTGAATAATTTCATAGTCTTCTTTGAGGATTTCGCGAAGAAAGGAGAAAATTTCTTTATTCCCGATATAAAATCTATGTGGCCCGATATCAAAAGTATAGTCACCATACCGGAATGTCCGTGCTAGACCGCCGACTTCATTCTCTTTCTCAATAAGAATGACTTTCTTCCCTGCTCTTGACAATTTATAGGCAATAACACAACCTGTTATTCCAGCGCCTACGACAACTATTGGTTTTCTTATATTTGACATATTCATATGTTGCAATTGCCCGGTTATTTCAAAAATGAAATAACTTTAAAATGCTTATGGAAATTAAGTTCATAAAGATGGCACTAAAGCCTGCTGGTGCTGACCCATTTTAAATCCTTACTTTAAATCTAAAACGATTTAAACCTTTCAATGGCGGCATTAAAAGAATTAGAATTTGTTTGCACATAAAGAAAAACCCGAAATTTTTTATAATATGAGAGATCTTCTTGAATGATAAATTAGCATATATTGCGAAAATTTTGTGATAAAAAGTGATCTGTCTTGCAGAAAGATTCCCCACAGACATCATTGAGGCGCTCATATGCTGATAGTTAGAAAACCCACCGTTTTCGAGGCTTAACCCTTCTTTCCCCTCTTTTGCTAATTCATATAGTTTTGAACCAGGATAAGCCGTCGCAATATTTAAACTTACAAAAGAACATTCTAACTTTCTTGCAAACTTAATCGTTTCCCAGGCGCTAGTCCTTGTTTCACCTGGGAGCCCTATGATGAACTGCAAGTCTAACTCAATGCCCGCACTCTTCCCTATTTGAACGCAATTCTCAATATCGCTTCTAGAAATCTTTTTATCTATTTTTTGTAAAATATCATCACTTCCACTCTCTGCCCCAATAATTAACCTTTTAAAGCCAGCTTTTTGCATTATTTTTGCTAATTGTAAATCAAGACAATCAGCTCTTGTTTGCCCTTTATAGAAAACGTTATCATTTAGGCCATATTTGATAATTTTTTCACATAACTGAAAAACCCTTTCCCGATCAAACGTTAATGTAAAATCCATGAAACAGAACGAATAAATATAATCTTTAAACTTCTCTTTTAAATATTTTATCTCATCAATAACCTTGTCCACAGATCGATATCTGACGTCTTTATAATATTTGGTTTGGCTACAGAATGCGCACTTATAAGGACACCCCCTAGACATCATGATTGGTAAATTAACCTTATACATTCCACGTTTTCTATGGATACACGAGTATTTTTCTAAATCAAAAAGGTGAAAAGCCGGAAATGGCAAAGAATCCAAATCGTTAATGGGCTTACGATAGGTTTTAACAATTTTGTTATTTTTCTCATATATAATACCCAACACATCAAAAACATTCTCTTTCTTCCTCACAGCGCATATAATGTCTTCTATGGTATCCTCCTCACCAATAATCCCAAAATCAATAGCTGCCGGCATTTTATTTTCAACAACATCAATGATAGATCGACAACAAATTTCTCCACCATCCAGAATAATTAAAGCATCACTAAATTTCTTAATTTCTTCCGCGACTTTAACAATATGATTGGCGTTAAATGTATGGCCCACAAAACTGATTATATCAGGATTAAATGACTGCACTTGTTGTACAATATCTTTATCTGACAACCTTTCATAGTATTGGTCAATGATACTAACTGAGCAACCATTTCTTTCACATATAGCCGTTAAATGGGCCACACCAAGAAGAATAACCGGATCTATCCGTTTCTTGATTTCTCCAAAAGGTGTCTCAATAAATATGATAAATTGTATCTTCATAACCTGTTTTATTTATAAAATTTAAAGAAATTTATGTGTTACGTTTTTTGAATTGATACTTTAGAATCATATAAGCGCCTAACATAAACAACGAAATATGGTGAAAAAAAATGATATAGGCCTTCCTGAATAGGCTCCACATATATGCTGGCCTTAAATAGAACTCGCGGAATGCCTGTTTCCTCAATTTTAATAAATCCTTAGCGCTTATGTCGCTCATTTCAACAGTAATAGGATCCTGCGAAGATAGTAATATTGTAAAACCTTCCCAATTTTGTTTGTTCATATCAATCTTACATTTTTCTTTTTCAGTATTAAAAAGCTCGGAACCCGGCATCGGATGCGCAATGCTGAAATAGGCAAAACTTGGATTTAATTTCTTGGCAAATTGAATAGTTTTTTGGACATTTTCAATAGAATCTCCGGGCATACCAAATAAAAAAGTGCAATTGACAAACCCGATGATTTCTTTCGCTAAACTCACGCCTTTTTCAATTTGGTCAATAGTTATATCTTTGCGCATTGAATCAAGCATTTCTTGTGATGCCGATTCAACCCCGATTAAAACGCCTCGGCAACCAGCCTTATACATTGTTTGATACAGTGAACGAGACGCATTATTTACTTTACAGTTACAATTCCATATTATATCTAATTCCCTTTCTATTATAAGGTCACATATTTTTTTTGCTCTTTCAGGATCAATGATAAAATCATCATCTAGCATTCGCAATTCACCAATCCCGTATTTCTTTACCAGCATCTCTAGTTCATCAACAACATTTTCCGGAGATCTATACCGGACATTCTTACCAAACATTTGGCTGCAAAAAGAGCATCTATATGAACAGCCGCGATGAGCAATCAAACTTCCATATTTTCGTGTAGTAACCCTCCGGGTAGGATTTGCCCGATACATGTCCATTTTTAGCAGATTGTAAGCCGGAAAATGAATTACATCTAGATCTTTAATAAATGGCCTTTCCCCATTATCCTGAACAACTCCATTTCTATTTCTAAAAACAACACCTTTTACTCCATCTAGAGAAATACCCGCCGACAAACAGTTCGCCACATCAACTATCGTTTCTTCGCCTTCCCCCCTCACTACAATATCGACATTCTCATTAGATAAACAATGAAAGGGAAGATGTGTTGCGTGAGGGCCACCAAAAACTATTTGAATATTTTTATCGACCGTTTTTATTATTTGCGCCCATGTAAAACAAGCTTCAATCGCATAAGTATAAGTATAAAATCCAACAATATCAGGTTTAAAAGCCTCAATATAATCTTTCATTTGACAGCTTGTCATAATACTATCGTCTAATATTTCAACTTCATGAGAGGCCCTAATCAAATAAGATGCCAAATAAGCAAGCCCTATGGGAGGTATTATTCCATACCAGCTAAATTTTTCATTCATATTAGGAGCTTTTGAAACGATACACAATATAATTTTCATTTGTTCTTTGTCTAATTAGTTGCTTTAATATGGTTTTATACTGGTTCTTAATGAAAATTTCGTATCCGCCAAAAACTTAATGGTAAAGCGACAAAAATTATTAAGGGCTAAAAGCAATAGAATGGTTAAAAGAGCGCGAACGAATTAATTGAGCAAGAGAAGGGAGCGCAAAAGTTTTATTCATGCGATCAAGAATATATTCATACGCATTGACACCCAATTTTCGACACGTTTCTATAATGCTTAAAAATGTGTCGTTGGCATTTGTCCCCTCATCTGTTACTGTGTGCAGGCTTATATCTCTTTTTCGTACAGACACACGCGCAGCAAGTTCTGAAGCATTGTTATGCAACGGTAGATCAGGATACTTTAACACCAAAAGGAGTTCTTCCTTCTTTTGCTTTGTTTTAACAATTCTATCGTCTAAAGCAATGTATCCCGTTTTCGTTGAGAATAGATTGTCAAATTTATCAGATAGTTTTTTAGCGGCATCAGCCGATGGGCATCGTTTGTATTTCAATAGTTGCCTGTAAAATTTCCAGAATTTTTTTTCGAATGTATTGAGTTCTTTGACATTCAGGGAAACCACTGGCCGCAATTTTTTGTAGTGGCGGCCTTCATGGACCCAACAAAGCATTAAGGCTTCGGTTAAAAGTTTAAACTGTGGAGCATCATCACACAGAAGAATCTTCACGACCGGAATCCCTGTTCGTTTATGGTATGATGATATCCCTGTGGCTTCTAGAATTTGCACTCTTAGCCTTTCTGATAGATTAGGGAAAGTCTCTGTCAGAAATCTCTGGATATCGTCTTCGTTAAAGTCTTGTTCAACAATCAGAGGGGTTAAAGCTTCAGTGTATTTTTTCCCCACTCTTAATTGGCTTAAAAGGCCAAGCGCCTCATGATCTATGCGATAGGTTAATTCTGAATCAAGGTTGAGTATCTTCAAAATTGTCAATCGGGTCTTATTCTCCCTCGTGAAATAAGCTGTGAATAAAGGATTGCATATCACATGCGTATGATAATTTTCCCCATTGACGCGGGCTACTGTGTCATCGATCTGTTGATATGGGCTGGATTCAAGCCCTGCTTTGAACAGGTCTTCTTTTTCTTGATCGAATGCTTCTGTTTTTTTAATCAGTATGTTCGATATGCTCGCATCCGATATTTGGATGTTGTGGTTATCAAGAAAATCTAATATCTTTGATTCACTCATGTTATACGCATTCTTCATGGTTATGATCAATGCTTTAAGTTCAGGGCTATAACCACCGTTGTGACCATTCGGCAAGTTTCCGATAAATGTCTTGTTCTTTGACCTTGAATAATAAACTTCTTTTTTGAACAGAATGTTGTCTGTCTGAATCTTTAGCCCTTGGACGATTATTGTCTGATATCCTTTAAACTCAGCATCTGGCGGCAATT